>CAYXHQ010000001.1:0-35225 GCA_964465245.1 uncultured Muribaculaceae bacterium
AAATGGAATTTTCAAATAAAAAAACTATTTAAAATACTTGCATATTTCATTGTTTTGTGTTGCAATATATTTACAAAATTTTCAATGTATAGTAAACTAATTATAGTAACTTATAAAGAGCAATGGAGGGACTAGCCCAGTGATAATTGCACCAACCTATTTAATTAGGTGGTAAAGCTAGTATGATAAGGATAATTAAGTACCTATAGATACAATTATCTTTAGGTATTTTTTCTTGAATGTTAAAGTTACTAGAAAGAAGGAATTTTTATGAAAATTTACAGCAATGAGATAGTATTTAGAGGTCACCCAGATAAGGTGTGTGATCAAATTAGCGATGCATTACTTGATGCATATTTAAAAGATGACAAAAACAGTAGATGTGGAATTGAAACTGTTGGCGGGAAAGGAATTATTTTTATAACTGGAGAGGTTACGTCTTCATCTAATGTGGATGTTGAAGCAGTTACTAAAAGAGTTTTATCAGATATAGGATATTCGCCTGATTATAAAATAATTAATAACATAGGTATTCAAAGCGCAGATATTGCTCTTGGAACTAACGAAGAAGTAGGTGGCGCTGGAGACCAAGGTATGATGTTTGGATATGCATCCGCAGAAACTGACAAATATTTGCCAAAAGCAGTGGTAATACTTCAAGAATTAAGTAGAGGATATGACGCACTTAGAAAAAATGAAAGCGAAGTATTTTATCCCGATGGAAAAGCTCAAATTACTGGATATTATGATGAAGAGATGAACTTAATGGGTGTTAAAACTTTTACAATAAGTTACAATAACTGTGAAGAAAAAAGAGAATATAGTGATTCAGTTTTGAGAGACTTGTGTAATGATATTTGCAGAAAATATGGAGTAGAAGTAGAAGAATACTTGATTAACCCAACTGGGAAATTCTTAATTGGTGGATTTGAAGGAGACTCTGGTTTAACTGGAAGAAAAATAGTAGTAGATTCATATCAATCATTTGCTAATGTAGGTGGCGGAGCATTCAGCGGAAAAGACCCATCAAAGGTAGATAGAAGTGCTGCATATAAAGCAAGAGAATTAGCTAAAAGATTTTTAAAAGAAAATAGTTTAAAATGGTGTCAAATTCAATTATCTTATGCGATTGGAATTGAAGAACCACTTGCAATATATATAACAAGTGATAAAGGTACAATAGAGCCTTCAAAAGAATTATATGGAGAATGCAAGCCAAGAAATATAATCAAAGATTTAGATTTAAAAAATAAGTGTTATGAAGAAACTGCAATGTTTGGACATTTTACTGAATAATAAAAGAAAAATATAGAAACAAAGTTTTCTATATTTTTTGAAAAAATTTAAAAAGATCACTAAAAAGCATAATTGAATTTTATAATAAAAGACACCTACCTCAAAAGGTAAGTGTCAACGTCTAATAAACGGCAGACATTCAGTTATTGAATGCTCCATTTTTATTGTATGAGAATACTCCCAAACACATACATATAAAAGCATAAAATCAATTAGAAGTAAATTATCTTTTTAACTTTCTAGTCATTACTTCTTCTAAAAGTTCAGGTTTTATATTAGTGATTGATTTTATTGATTTATGTAAATTCATATTATTTATTATTTCAGCAATTTGATATGAACAGTCAGATGCAGTAAACCAAGGTTCATTCATTGCTTTTGTATGTCCATATGTTAAATTTGTTGAATAAAGCTTTTTAAATAATTTTTCATCATATTTTTCCTTGAATTTATCTAAACCTTCAGTAAATAGAGAAAATGTAGCAATTAGATATATATTTCTTGCTCCCTTTTCTTTAAGAAGTCTTGCAGTATCAAGTATTGAACCACCAGAAGATATCATATCATCACAAATTATTATATCTTTGTCAGTTGTATCAGGTCCAATATAAATATGTTCTAGTATTGGATTTTTACCATTTATTACTTGTGTTAAATCTCTTAATTTATAACACATTCCCATATTACATCTAAATACTCCAGCATAATACTTTGCTCTTTTAGTAGCGCCTTCATCTGGGGCAATAACTAGCATATTATTAAGATTTATATCTTCATTATCTAAAAAGTCTTTAATTATGTGATTGGTTGCAAATATATTTTGAAATTCAGTATTAGTCCCAGCAAGTGCATGTTTTACACCAGCGCTATGAACATCATATGTTATTATTTTACTAACTCCATCGTTTGCTAGATCTCTTAAGGCATCAGCACAATCATTTGATTCATAATTTGCACCACTATGTTGACGAGATGCGTATAAAAACGGCATAAATACTGAGTAATCACTTGTATGTCCTGACACTGCAGAAATAACTCTTCTAATATCTGCGTAATGGTCATCAGGACTTTTATAATTTGTATGTCCATACATTTCATACGTGCACTCACTATTTTCTGTGTCTGATAAAATATATAAATCTTTATTTCTAACAGAAGACTTTATTTTAATTTTACCACTTCCATCATTAAATCTAGTTTCTTCAATTTTTGTAATATAATCATTTCCATTGCACCTAATAGCATTTAAATTCTCTCTTACTTTTTCTCCAAGACTTTTACAATTGTCTAAAACAATTAATGATAGATTATCTTCCATTTTTTTGTATACTCCTTTATCTACTTTAATTTTAACCCTGTTTATTGTTTTATTCAATCAAATTACTTGATTTTTAGCGTATTTTGTAGTATTATCATCTAGTATCTTAAAAAGGGGATGAAGTAAAATGGAGAAAATAATTAATTTCGCAGTTGTGGCACACGTTGATGCTGGCAAAAGTACACTAGTAGATGCACTATTGAAACAAAATGGTGTTTTTAGAGTGAATGAAAGTGTAGTAGACTGTGTAATGGATAGTGGAGACCTAGAACGTGAAAGAGGTATAACAATAACAGCTAAAAACTGTTCTATTAGATATAAAGACTATAAAATGAATATAGTAGATACTCCAGGGCATGCTGACTTTTCAAGTGAAATTGAAAGAATTATTAAAACTGTTGATACAGTTGTTCTTTTAGTTGACTCTGCTGAAGGGCCTATGCCACAAACAAGATTTGTATTAAAAGAAGCTTTACAAAATAATTTAAGACCGATTCTTTTTATAAATAAAATAGATAAGAAAGATGCAAGAATTGATGAGGTTATTAACATGACTTTTGATTTATTTTGTGAATTAGGTGCGAACGATGAACAATTAGATTTTCCAATTATATATGGAACTGCAAGAGATGGAATCGCTAAATATGAAATGGAAGATGAAAACTTAAATGTTGAACCTTTACTTGAAACAATATTAAAACAAGTTGAACCTTATAAAGGCAGTGAAGAAGGTAACTTACAATTGCAAATTTCATCACTTGATTACGACCCTTTTATTGGAAGACTTGGAATAGGCAGAGTTACAAAAGGTGTTATTAAAACTGGAGAAACCGTTAGTTTAGTTAAGAATAATGGTAAAATAGAAACATTTAGAGTTACTAAAATGTTTGTATATGAAGGAATAAAAAAAGTAGAAAAATCTGTTGTATATTATGGAGATATTGTAGTACTTGCTGGGTGTCCTGATATTTCAATTGGAGACACAATTTGTACTAAAGACGTAATTGATCCATTACCTAGAATAGAAATAGAAAAACCAACAATGACAATGAATGTGCTTGTTAATAATTCTCCTTTCGCAGGAAAAAGTGGTAAATTTGTGACAAGTAGACACTTAAGAGATAGATTAATGGCTGAACTTGAAAGAAATGTTGGACTTGAAGTGGAAGACTTACCAGAAACAGATGGATTTAAAGTATCAGGTCGTGGAGAATTACATTTATCAATATTACTTGAAAATATGAGAAGAGAAGGTTATGAAATGGGAGTTTCAAAGCCTGAGGTTATAACAAAAGAAATAGATGGTAAAAAGTGTGAGCCATTTGAAAGAGTAATTATTAGTTTACCCGATGAATTTTCTGGAACAATAATTAATGATTTAAATGAAAGAAAAGCTGAACTTCAGTCCATTATGCCTGCTGAAGATGGATTTACTAAATTAGATTTTTTAGCTCCAACTCGTGGATTAATAGGATATAGAAGTAACTTTATTACTAATACAAAAGGTATGGGTATAATGGTTAGAAGTTTTGATTCATATAAGCCATACGCAGGAGCTTTAAATAAAAGGAAAAACGGTGTATTAGTATCTATGGAAAATGGTGTATCTTTTGCATATTCATTATGGAAACTTGGAGATAGAGGCCAAATGATAATTACACCAACAACACCTGTATATATAGGTCAAATTGTTGGAATTCATAATAGAGATAATGACCTTGATATAAATGTATGTAAAAATAAAGAAATGACTAACACAAGAAGTTCAGGCGCAGATGATGCGATAGTATTAACTCCACCTAAAGTATTTACTTTAGAAGAAGCACTAGAGTTTATTGAAAATGATGAACTTGTTGAAATTACACCAGATAATTTAAGACTTAGAAAAAAAATATTAGATCCAAAATATAGATTTAGAAATAATAGTAAGTAAGGGTTTTATGAAAAATAATAAGTTAAATCAAATAATTCTTGTATTAGTAACAGTAGTGGTTTTATTCTTTATACTTAAAGATAATTTTTCATCTACTATTAAAATAATTGGAAATATGAATTTACTCTTATTTGCAGTCTCTGCGTTTATGTACACCATTGTTTTTACTTTAGAAGCAATTATTTCTATGAAATTAGTAAAAGAGTATAAATATGATTATACATTTAAAGACGCTTTCAAATTATCAGTAATAACTAGATTTTTTAACGGAGTAACACCCTTTTCAGCAGGTGGAAGACCACTTCAAGTTTTTGAACTTAAAAAACATGGACTTAGAGTGTTAGAAGGAACAAACGTAATAGTTCAAAATTTTGTAATATTCCAAACATCTCTAACTATATATTCCGTAATTACCTTAATACTAAACTCAATATTTAAGTTTTTTACTCCTGACTCATTTTTATTTAATATGACAATTTTAGGATTTATTGTTAATGTAGTTATACTTTTATTTGCATTATTCTTAAGTATAAGTAAAAATGTTAATAAAAAAATTGTTAAGTTTATAATAAATGTGGGTACTAAATTAAAACTTATTAAAAATAGAGAAAAGCAATATGAAAAATGGGAGAAGACTTGTAACGAATATTACGATGCATTTAATGATTTTAAACATAAAAAAAGTTTGATTTTTAGCACAATTGCAATACAACTAGTTGCTCTTACGTTTTTCTATTCAGTTGCATACACAGTATTTTTATCTTTAGGATATAATCCTGGAAGTTTAATTGGAGTGATAGTTGGTTCTAACTTTGTATTTTTAACAGGAAGTTATATTCCAATTCCTGGCGGGTCTGGTGGAATTGAGTATGCATTTTTAAGTTATTTTGGTACATTTTTAACAAAAGGACTTTTATCTCCTGTATTAATAATATGGAGATTTATTACGTATTATTTACCAACACTTATAGGTGGAATTGTATTTAACATAAGAAAGAGAGTTAATAAATAGAAAAAAATATGATATACTAAAATCAATTGAATGAAGAAAGGTGAAGCAGATGAATAAAAATTTTTATATAACTACTCCAATATATTATCCAAGTGGCAAATTTCATATAGGGACTTCTTATACAACAATAATGGCTGATGTAATTGCAAGATATTATCGTCAAAATGGATATGATGTTAGATTTTTAACTGGTTTAGACGAACATGGACAGAAAATTCAAATCAAATCTTATGAAGAAGGTAAAACACCACAAGAATTTGTAGATGAAAAAGCAAGTGATGCTGTAAATTTATGGAAAAAACTTAATATTAGTAATAATGATTTTATAAGAACGACTGAGTCTAGGCATATAGAAACTGTTAAAAAAACTTTTGTTAAATTGTATGAAAATGGTGACATTTATAAGGGTAAATACTGCGGTAAATACTGTATACCATGCGAAACATTTTTCACTCCTAGTCAAATAACTAATGATTTGTGTCCAAGTTGTGGAAGAGAATTAAAAGAAGTTGAAGAAGAAACATATTTTTTCAATATGAAAAAATATGAGAAAAGACTTATTGAGTTTTATGAAAGAAATCCAAAATTTTTAAAACCAGAAACGAAGAAAAATGAAATAATGAATAGCTTTTTAAATGCAGGGTTAGAGGATTTATGCATATCAAGGACAACTTTTGACTGGGGCATTAAAGTGCCATCAGATGAAAAGCACGTTATGTACGTGTGGCTAGATGCGTTATTAAATTATATATCTTCTTTAGGATACTTATCAAACAATGAAACTTTATTTGATAAATATTGGCCTGCGAATGTACAAATAATAGGTAAGGATATATTAAGATTTCATGCAATTTATTGGCCTATATTTTTAATGGCATTAGATTTACCATTACCAAAAAATATTTTTGTTCATGATTTTATTTTAATGAAAAATGATAAGATGAGTAAATCAAAAGGTAATGTAATGTATCCGGATATTTTAGCTGACGCTTATGGAGTTGATAGCTTAAGATATTATATGATTGCTAATGGTCCTGAGAAAAAGGATGTAAATATAAGTGAAGAAGATTTAATTCTTGCTCATAATAAATTTTTAGTAGGTGTTCTTGGAAACTTTATAAATAGAAATTTATCATTTATTAAAAAGAAATTTGAAAGTACAGTTACTGAAGGTAAAATAGATGAGAATATTATTAATATAACAAAAGAAAAATATGAGTCTATTGGAGCCCTTATTGAAACAGGTGAGTTAAGAGAAGCAATTGACAATGTGTTTGATTATATAACACTTGGAAACAAGTACTATGATGAGAATGAACCTTGGAATGCAGCTAAAAATGATATCGACAAATTCAATGATGTTACCTATACATGTGTTTACATGATGGCTAATATTGCAAACTTTATAAATCCATTTATGCCAAGTACTTCTAAAAAGATAAAAGATATTTTACATTTAAATGATTTTAAATGGGAAGAAGAAAAAATAAGTGGAAATATTCTTATCGATGAATTACCACTATTATTTAATAGAATCGAAGAAACTAAATAATTAAAGTTATGTAATTTATAAAAATTGAAAGAAATTTCAATTTTTTTCATGCAAAAAAAGCGTTTTAAGGAAAAAATGGCGATAATATAAGTAGGAGGATATAAAATGAATTATTATAATGAAATTAAAAAAGAACTTGTAAATAATGAGATTTATAAGAAAGTAAAAGACTATTCAAAGAATAAAAGTGATTTGAATACTTATTATAATGTAGGCGCACTGCTTGTTGAAGCTCAAGGTGGCGAAGAAAGAGCAAAGTATGGTGATAATCTTATAAAAGAGTATTCAAATAAAATATTTGTTGAAACAAAGTGTTTTTATAATGTCAGTGCATTAAAAAGAATGAGACAATTCTATTTGAAAATTGAAAAAGGTGCGACACTGTCGCACCAATTGACGTGGAGCCATTATGTAGAACTTTTATCTATAGAAGATAAAAGTAAAATTAATTATTATATTAAAATAACTGAAGAACAAAATTTATCAATAAGAGAACTTAGAAATAAAATTAAAAACTGTGAATATGAAAGACTAGATGATAAAACTAAAAATAAGTTATTGACTAAAGAAAATAATAATGTAGAAGACTTTATAAAGAATCCTATAGTTATTAATAATAGATATAATTATAGCGAAATATCGGAGCGTATATTAAAAAGTCTTATCTTAGAAGATATGTCAAAGTTTTTAGAAGAACTAGGTGAAGGTTTTTGTTTTGTAAAAGATGAATATAAAATTAAACTAGGTGACAGATATAATTATATAGATTTATTACTTTTTTAATTATGATTATAATTGTTTTGTGGTAATTGAACTAAAAATTACTGAATTAAAAAAAGAATATATAGGCCAAATTGAAGTGTATATGAATTATATAGATAAAAATGTTAAAACAATTAATCAAAGTAATACAATAGGAATAATTATATGCAAAAAAGGTAATAAATTTATTATGGAATATTGTAGTGATACAAGAATATTCAATACTACATATGTTTTGAATTAAAACTTTTTATTTTGCTTTTTTATATCTAATTAAAGAAACTACTCCAGAAGAAAATTCAAATACATTTCCTAACAGTGAAGTATAAGCTCCTACTTTAAAATTATAAAACATCCATAAAACAGAACAAACAATAAACACAATTCTTATAACATTCATATTATTTTTCCATGTAGAAATTGTATATAAAAGGGTGATAACTATAGGAATAAGAGAAATAGAGATAGCTAAAATATCTATTGTTTCATGACTGTCATATCTAATCATTCCAACAGATAATATTAATACTATAAAAATTATTAAAGAGTATAATGGTATATTTTTTCCCTCTTTATTATATTTATAAAATACTGCGATTCTAGCAACAGATATAAAGTTCATTAAAGCTGCCAAAAATACTCCTAAAAGTACATACTGAACGGAATAAAGTACATTTGCGATTAGTTGAAAAATTAATAATTTATCTTTTTCAGACTTTTGTACACTTAATATATAAAAAATAAATGCTACAAGTCCTACTATCCATGCTACTATTTTCATGTTTCACCTACTTTATAATTATATAATATTATTAAATGTTTTGCTTAAAATATTCGTTAAATAGTGTAAAATGTTTACTTTAAGGATTTAAAAACTTATAATGTTATTATGGACAGAAAAAAGATAATAATTATAATTGAATCAGTTTTTATAGGAGCGTTTATTTTTGTAATAGCTTTTTTTACATTTAAAATTTTATTAGATAAAGTTCATGAAAATAATTTAAAAAAGGATTTAAATGTTTTGATTTCATCTGTTAATAACTATGAAACTGGTGTATATAAATACGAATCTAGAAATTTGATTAATAATGAAGTTACAATTAATTCTTTTGATATAGAAGGAAAAGGCGAAGTTTTTAAAGATGAATATGGAGTTTATGCCTTACTTGAGAATGATAAATTTTGTGCGTATAAAACAGCTCAAGAAGAAATTATTTCTTTTAAAGGAAGCTGTAACGATATAAAATTTGAAAAAGAGAATATAAAATATACACAAAACGGTGCAAAAGTCACTTTAGAATTAAATGGTTTTTTATATAAAATAACAGCTGATAAAAAGTTGCCTACTACTTGGGAAAAAAGTGAAAAAAACACTGTAATTGCAAATTTACCATATGCAGGAGAATTTTATATTTGGACTAAAAATAAAACAGGTGTAATAATGGACCCCATAAATGTAAAAATCGAATGCACTAGTGGAGAATATAGTGATATTAGTAATACTTTAATATATTGTGTGGGTGCTAAAATTAATTATAAAGATTATTCTTGGCATGTTTTGTCAGATGAAAACGGTTATGTTAAATTGCTATTGGATGCAAAAGAACTAGAAAATATGTCTCATTGTAGCAAAGCAAATAGTGAATATTGCTATTATAAAAGTGATATTATATATGAGGCATATAAATGGAGTAAATCTGAAATTAATAAATATTTAAATAGTGAATTTATTAAAAATTTGGATGAAACTATTTTAAAAGAAGAACAAATATGCGATGATGAATCTGGCAAAAAAGGATGTCAAGATAATGATGGATGTGCTGGATACTTAAAAGAAGATATAGAATTATATAATTATAAATGTAATAACTATACAAAATCTAAAGTTAGACTACTTACATTTATGGAATATGAAAAGTTAATAAAAAATGTGACAGACAAATCTTGGATATATGGCAGTAAAATAGGAGATTACGCGCTTATGAATGGATACTCAGGCCATGGATACAATATTACTAAAATAGACTCTTTAGGACAATATTATTTAGATGAATTTTCTTCATCTTTACTAGGAGTAAGAGCTGTTATTACTGTAAAAAAATAAAACTGCATATGCAGTTTTTATTCTATTTCTATTCTTTTCTTGTGATCTTTTTGATCAAGTACTGGAAGAGAAACTTTTAGAACACCATCATTGAAACTAGCTTTTATGTTTTCTTTATCTACATTTCCAACATAAAATTGTCTTTTGATTTTTCCGTAAGTTCTTTCTCTTCTGATGTAGTTTTTGCTTTTGTCTTCATTCTCATAATTTTTAGATGCTTCAATAGTTAAATAACCATCTTCGCAATCAATCATGATGTCTTTCTTATCAAATCCTGGAATATCCATTTCAACATGGTAATTACCGTCTTTTTCGTAAATATCACATTTCATTGTCCCAAAAGATTTATCTTCTTTCATAAAATCGTCTAGAAGATCATCAAAATAGAATTTACTTGGTAAAAAACTCATTTCTTACTCCTCCTTCAAATAATAATATACTCTCATAATTAGCACTTGTCAATAGCAAGTGCTAATTTTTGACAAAAATTTTTAATTTAGTAGCATTTATTTATATTTATGATAAAATATTTTCTTATAAGGCGGTGATACTTATTAAAAGACTTAATATATTTGTAGATGAAACAGGAGAATTTGGATGTAAAGCTAATTCATCGGAACTTTATGGTGTATCTTTTACTTTTCATGAGCATGAGGACGATATACTTCCAGAATTAAATAAACTAAATGATAGATTACAAAGAATAGGATATACTGGCATGATACATATGGCAGATTTAATTATGAGAAGAGGTGACTATAAAAATTTTAATATTAAAACAAGGAAAAGCATATTTAATGCAATTTATCAATTTTCGAGAAAAATACCTGTTAAATATTGCTCTATATTAATTAATAAAAATTTTATAAATAATAAAAGTCAGTTAAGACAAAAAATAGCTGTTGAAATAAACAAAATTATTAATAAATACGAAAAATACTTTGAGAAATTTGACATTATAATAATGTATTATGATAATGGCCAAGAAACTTTAGGAATTATATTAGAATCAATTTTTTCTAGGTTTACTGGATTTGAACATAGGGAGAAATTTAATCATAAAGAAAAAAGATTATTTCAAGTATCAGATATGCTAACATTTATTGATAAGTATGATTATAAATATAAAAATAAGTTGACATTTACAAATGGAGAAAATTATTTTTTTACCCAAGAAGATATTAGAAAAATATTAAGAGAGTTAAACAAAAAAAGATTTTAATTAAAAAAGCAACCTAACGGTTACTTTTTTAAGCGGCGCTTGGCGCCAACACGGGTTTGATCCATTATATTAATAATAGACCAATTGTAGATATTATATCTACAATATTATTATATACACTTTTCAAAGAAATTATATCGTATAAAATTATTGTTGTAAATAATTTTAAAGAATTGTTTCTTTGTAATTAAGTAGTTTACATTAAAATTTTTAAAAAATCAAGAAGAATTTGGTAATAACTTGATTTTTTTAATAAATAAAATATTATTATAAAGACTTTAACAAATCAGTAATATCAACATTTAATTTATTTGCAATAACTCCTAGAGTTTCAATAGAAATAGTAGCATCTACTTTAGCTGATTCTAAATTTCTCAAATATCCATATGAAAGATTACAAAGTTCTGCTAATGCTTTAGCAGTTAGTCCTTTTTCCTTGCGTATTCTTTTTATATTTTTGCTAATCGTTAAATAAATTTTATATCTATTAGTATTAATATCCACTACTATTCACCTCTTATATTTTCTCATAAAGAGAGCACTTAAAAAGTCATTCTATAAATGACTAATTTTAAATTATATTATTATGTTTTTTGGTAAATTTTGGAAAAATGTACTTTTAGTAAACAAAAATGATAAATAAATTGACATTAAGCTACATAAATTGTATTATATCTTTGTATTTAAGGGAGGTATATTGTGACTAGAAGAGATAAATTTTTAGAAAAGTTAGAAAGCGCATTAATAGATTTTGGACTAAAAGATACTAGTGTTATTACTGAAAAATATAAAAATCTAATTGATTTAAAAATAAGTAAAAATGTTAGTATTGAAAATATTTTAAGTTCTCTTGATACTCCCGAAGAAATTGCATACGAAGAAATTGCTAAAATGAATAGACAAGAAAAGGCAGTAGATATTAAAAATAATATTAAATCTAAATTTAAATCTACTACTGAGAAAATAAAAAATTCTATTAAAAAGATAAAAGAAATTAAATTTGATAAATTATTTAAGAAAAAAGCAAAGAAAATTAAAAATAAAGTAAAAAAGAATAAGAAAACTGTTTCTTCTGTTACCAAAAAGATTAAAAATTTAAAAACTGTGCAGATTTCTAAAAGAAAAAAAGTATGGTTAACTATCTTAGAAATAGTATTATTTATAGTTTTGTTTTATGTATCTACTGTTTTTATGGCATCTGTTTTTGCACTACTGGATGGAGTTAAAATATATGGAGTATGTGCATTACTTTTTTCATTAGTAGCGTCTTTTATATTTGCATTAGACCAAGTTGATAAGAAAAAACGTGGTATTCCAATTGAACATAAAAAAACATTTTATATAATTTTATCTTTAATAGTATTAGCATCTTTAAGTGTTGGATTTACAATATATAATTATTTTGAATATAACTTTATAAATGATGTAAGTGAAAAATATTCAATGACTTATAAAACATTTGAATACAGATTCCCTAAAAAAGGTAAAAAATTAAATTTATATTTTAATAATTGGTATAAACCGTCTTACATAATTGAATATGACGCTGAACTAAAAGACAGAGTAAAAGTAGATGTAAAATATTATGAAGCATTTTATGACTTAAACATTAAAAATGAAACAGGAAGTATTTATTTATCACTTTCTACTGATACTAGAGATTTGATAAGTATGTATATTGATAATATGAAAGAATACAAGATATATAATGAAAAAGAATTAAGCAGATACATTGTTAAAATATATGTTAATGAAGAAGACAAGGATAGACTAGTTATTTATGACTAGTTTTTTAATTTGTTTATTTCTTCATTCATTTTATTAATAGATTTTTTGATTAAATCCATAGATGAATTATATCCATTAGGGTCCATGTTTTTAAGAACTTCCATGAGTGTTGGGATGTCATATACTAAGGGATTATAAACAGATTTAATTCTTTTTGAATTAATATTTGTAAAAGGTGGATTTGCTCTTGTTTGTATAACGTTTTGATTAGCTGCGTTTGTTACTAATACTTGTGCGGTAAGCATTAATCCATTTCCTAACGCATTTTGTTCTTGAGCTGTTAAATCTCCGATTAATACTAATCCTATAATTGTATATGCAACAGTAGATACAAAAGGATTTGTATCAAATATATCTTGTTCACCCATGTTAAAACTTATGTCAAATGTAATAAATATATTTTAATAATGCTTAAAATTATAGTATAATAACATATAAGGAGGAAATTATTATGGAATTTAAAGGAAGCAGAACAGAAGCAAACTTAATGGCCGCTTTCGCAGGTGAGAGTCAAGCTAGAAATAAGTATGATTATTATGCTAGTAAAGCAAAAAAAGATGGTTATGAACAAATTGCTGCGATTTTTGAATTAACTGCTAAAAACGAAAAAGAACATGCTAAGCTTTGGTTTAAAGCACTTCATGGAGGAGACATCCCCGGAACAGAAGCAAATTTGATAGATGCTGCTAATGGCGAAAATTTTGAGTGGACAGAAATGTACAAAGAGTTCGCACAAGAGGCTCATGCTGAAGGTTTTGAAGATATAGCTACACTTTTTGAAGGAGTAGGAGCAATAGAAAAAGAACATGAAGAAAGATATTTAAAATTACTTTCAAATGTTAAAGATGAAATTGTATTCAAAAAAGACGAAGAAGTAATTTGGATTTGTAGAAACTGTGGACATGTTTATAGATCAAAAGAAGCATTAGAATTATGTCCGGTATGTAAACATCCTAAATCTTTTATGGAAGTAAAAGCTGAAAATTATTAATATATAAAATAAAAAAGATACGGCGGAGTATCTTTTTTATTGTGTTGTTGAACACATTTGCGAATATTTGTCCTAAAAAGGACATTATTAATATAACTCAAAAGCCATTAAAAGTAAACAATTTTTAACAAAATTTTTAAAAAAATTCAATTTTTTTGCTATTTTTCACTATAAATCTTAATTTTCATATAATAATTTATGAAGGTTAGAGATTTTTATGAATTTACTAAAAACCGAAATTGATGAAAATTATATTATAAAAAATATAGATATAAGTGGTATTGAAGAAAAAAGATTGTATAGTTTAGGAATTACACTGGGTGTAATTATTAAAAAAATTTATGTATGTGAATTGTCAGAAAAAAGCATATATCAAATTAAAAATTCTGCTTTCGTAATAGATAAGGACACTGCAAAATATATTGAGGTGGAAAGTATATATGAATAAAGATAAATTAATTTTATTGACTGGAAAACCATATTCTTCAAAAAAATCTATTTTCTCACACTTGACTCGTACATATTATTATAATAAAAAAAGTGAAATATTAATTGGAAAATATAAAGACTATATAATTTTTAATATGCCCGATATATATTCTATTACTTCATCAAATAAAGATGAAACAATATTTAGAGATATTCTTATGTTTGATGATATCTATCGAATTCTATTTGTCTCTAACATAAACAAGTTAGAAAGTGACCTATATCTATTACTTCAAATACTTGAATTTAATAAAAATATAATTTTATGCATAGATATTTATAATAACGAATCTCTAATTGATACAAAATCATTAGAGAGTATACTAGGTATTCCTATAATAATTTTTAATAGTAAAGATTACAAAAGTATTAAAAAACTAATATCAAATATTGATATAAATATAACTTCAGATTTTGAACTTAAATATTCTGATGCACTTGAATGCCATATAGAACATATCAGCAATTTACTTAATATAGATAATATTTATAAGAGAAATGTATCAATTAAATTACTTGAAGGAGATAAATCTATTGTTAAAAGTTTTAAAGATAAATTAAATATAAACATTTTAACAACTGAAATTAATGATTATTTAAGAAATATAATATTTAGAGAAGTAATAAAAGAAATAAGTTTATCTATTAATAAAGAATGCAAAAAAATCAAAGAGAAAGTTGTTGTTGAAAAACAAAAAGAATTAGTATACAAAAGTTATAGTATATTAAACGCATTTTTATTATCATTATTAATAATTTTTATTTTTCTTATTTCTAAGACAACTTCACTACTTATAAATAATAATTTTAATATCTTTTTTTCTTACATTTATTTTTTACTTTCTTCATTTATAGTGTCATATATTTTTAACTTTATCTATAATTATTTATTTAATAAAGGTTTAATACATAGATTATATTTTAGTATTAATTCTGTGTTTAAAAAAAGTAAAATATTACCTTTTATTTTTGGTTTGGGTTATATTTATGACTTAAAATACATAGAAGATATAAAAGAAAAGAAAATACTAAGTATTACAAAATATTTAATGCCAAATTATTTTATAGTCTTAATACTTACAATACTTTTTGATAATATTTTGTTTGTATTTTCGATACTTACGTTATATTTTTTTCTATTTTCAATGGTTAATAAAATTTTATCATATGTTCTATATAAAAATACTATTTTCTATACTACTTATGAAATGCCACCATTAAAAAGTGTGGATTACTATTTATTTTTAAAAGAATCTTTTTTTCAAACTGAGTTTTTATTTCTAAAAATATTTAAATATACTTTTATACCATTTATATTGATAGTAATTTTTTTAAATACTTATATAAGTGGATATAATATTATGTATTATGTTATAGAGCTAATAAAAACCATTTTTAAAACATAAAAAATCACATTTATTTTATTAAATGTGATTAATTTTTAAACTGGCGCCTGATATACGACTCGAACGTACGACCCAACGGTTAACAGCCGTTTGCTCTACCAACTGAGCTAATCAGGCATTTGCTAAATAGTATTATAATAAATAAGGTATTGCTTGTCAATTGTTTTTATCAAAAATCTTTTACAAAAAAGATATTAAATGCTATAATAATTTTGATATTAGAATGAAGAGGATTTATGGAAAAAGAAATAGAAGTTTTAAGTTTTGATGAAGAACCCAAGCAAAATAGTGAAGGAATTTTAGAAACTTATGGAGAAAATTTAACAAAGAAACAGTATTTGACAAATCCAGCAATTGCTAGAGATAATGAAATAAATGATTCTATTTTGATTTTACTTACTCCTGAGAAAAGTGCGATGTTAGTAGGAAAACCAGGTATTGGTAAAACTGCGATCGTTGAGGGACTCGCTTACAGAATGCAACAAGGAAGTGTGCCTGATGCATTAAAACACTATGAATTAATTAAAATAAATATTACAAGTTTAATAGGAAACACCACAAGCGGAGGAAGAACTGAGAATAGACTTCAACTACTAGTAGAAGAATTAAAACAAAGAAAGAACATTATTCTATTTATAGATGAAGTTCATCTTTTAGTAAGTAGAAATACAACTAATTTAAATGTGGATTTCGCTAATATGTTAAAACCAGGACTTGACCGTGGAGATATAAAAATGATAGGTGCAACTACTACCGAAGAATATGAAGCATATATTTTAAGGGATAGAGCTTTCCTAAGAAGATTTCAAAAAGTTGATGTAATTGAACCTACGATGGAAAAAACAGTAGAAATTTTAATGGGAACATATCCTAAATTTGAAACTAAAACTGGAGTTAAACTAAATTATACTGATTTTCAAAAAGAAAAAATATTTAAATTTTTAGTTAATATGACTGATGAATACAAAAGGATATATGAAATAGGGAATAGATATCCAGATATTGCTCTAACTCTTGTTATGAATGCATTCTCATTTGCTTTATTTGAAAATGCCAAGGAAGTTCACATTCGCCATTTCTATAAAGCAGTATGCCGAACTAAAGCAATTTATGAAGATGCTAAAGTAAAAGAAATAGAAGCATTCAAGGCGGAATTTAAAGATATAATTAATGATGAAAACATGGATATAAATGATAAATAAAAAAATTTATCATTTTTTTAAAATTTGTGTATTTTTACATTTTGTATTATTAGATTGTTCATAAAATTAAGTTTTATACCTATAGGAATAAAATTGAGTTTTATGTGCTACAAAATTGAATTTTAGCGATTTGCATTCGTTTTTTTAGTGTGATATTATGCATGAGAAGGAGAGAACATGGAGCGAATATTGGAAGTTAAAAATTTAACGAAAGAGATTGGAAAGAAGAAAATATTAGACGATATTAGTTTTAATATTGATAAGGGATGCATATTTGGAATAGTGGGAGTGAACGGGGCAGGTAAATCTACACTACTCAAAACTATTGTGGGTTTATATAAACCTACCAAAGGATCTATCAAGATTAACGGGTATGATAACGTTAAGCAATATGAAAAAGCAATGGAAAGTGTTGGAAGTGTCATAGAAACACCTGCGATGTATAATTATCTAACTGGAGAGGAAAACTTAGAAGTATTTAAAATGATGTTTAAGGGAGTAGATACTGAAAAGGTTAGAGAAATTGTTAAGTTGGTTTCACTAGAAGGAAGTGTTTATAAAAAACTAAAAAAGTATTCATTAGGAATGAGACAAAGATTAGGTCTTGCAACTGCACTTATGAATAATCCTAAATTACTTATTCTAGATGAGCCTACAAATGGATTAGATCCACTTGGAATTAAAGATTTAAGAGAGTTTTTAAGTACACTTAAAAATACCACAATTATCATATCTTCTCATATATTATCGGAGATAGAAGCACTTTGTGATAAAGTAATGTTTTTAGATAAGGGGCGTGTAGTAGAAATAAAAGAATTAAATAAGAATGAAGTAAAGAAAAAACTTATTAAATTTGATGTAGATAATTATAGGTTAGCGTATTCAATTTTAAGTGAATATGATATAAGCAGGGATTTAAAAATAGAAATAGAAGAAAATGAAATACCAATACTTAATAGAGAGTTAGTAAATAGTGGAATAAATGTATATAGAATATGTGAAAGTAGTTCTAATTTAGAAAGTGAATTCTTGTCTAAAATAAGTAAAGGAACTGAACAAAATGATTAGACTTATAAGAATTGAGCTAAAAAAACTATTTAAAAGAAAAGAAGTACTAGCATTATTTCCTATAATTATACTTGCATCTTTCTTGATAGTATTTCTATATAATAAAAAAGATAATATAGATTATAATATTGAAACAGAAAAAATGAGTATCATAATTGAAGAAGAATATGATGGATTATCTTATGAAAACTATAAAAAAGAATTAGACAAATTCAATGATGAAGTGGATGAAAATATTAAAATTCTTAATTATTCTGAAGAAGAAAAGCAAGAACTTCACTTAAAAGAAAAATTTATAATGGAGAAAAGTTATATAGTATTAACATTTTTAGGATTAGCCCTCGCAGTTATAGGATGTTCGATAGTATCTAGTGAAATAAACAATAGAAGTATCAAAGAACTTATAACAAAACCATTTAAAAGATGGAAGTTTATTACTTCTAAATATATTGCTATACTTATAAGCACAATCATATTTAGTTTAACTTTACTACTTTCAATGACTTTGCTTATACTATTAATAACAAAAACTAATGTGTTTGAACTTAAAGAACTTGTATTTATTAATGACAAAATAGTAAGTGTTAATTATTTTATTGAATTCATAAAAACATTTTGTATATATTTAGTACCACTCATATTTATATCAAGTTTCTCTATATTTTTATCTACTGTTATATCGAGTACAAGTCTAAGTACCACTATAGTAATAGTTTTATCTCTTACAAGTACACTTATATTTCAACTATTGTTTAGATTAAAGTTGAAATTTATTGAATATACATTCTTACCTTATATGGATTTAACTATTTATAATAATATACTCGATAAATTTTCCATTAATTCAGCTTTTGGAGTAAATTTAAATATTACAAGTGGAATTATAATTTTATTAATCTATTCAATTATATTTTTCTTATTAAGTAATTTTATATTTTCAAAAAAAGATATTGTTAATAACTAGCAATATCTTTTATGATTTTAAGAATCCTTCTAATATTTTATTTTCTGCTTCTGTTTCATTAAGTCCTAAGGTCATTAATTTAGTAACTTGATCTCCAGCAATTTTGCCTATAACAGCTTCGTGAGAAAGTTCAGCATCTTTCGAATTTGCTACAATCTCAGGGATAGAACTTACCTTTGAATTGTCCATCACAATCGCATCACATGATACGTGCGCAAAACACTTAGTATTTCCTTCGACATATGATACAAATTTTTGAGAAGAATTATCTTTTGCAACTGATTTTGAAGTGACATCTGCATAAGTATTAGTACCATCCATAATTACTTTAAAATTAGTTTCAATTTCTTCGCTACCCTGGGACATTAAAGTTTCTTTAATAATTAATGATGCATTATCACTTAATGATGCTTCAGTAATTCTTTTTGAAAAGTCTATTCCACTTATTTGGGCTGTTTCCATAGTAAATGCAGAATTCTCTTTAATATCAATAATAGTAGTGGTATTGATAAATTTATTATTAGTGTTTTCCCCTTCAGCATAATGTTTTTCAATATATTTGACAACTGAATTAGGTCCAATATGAAATGTATGTATTCCATTATGAGTAGAAGCAGTTTCACAGTCATTATGTATTCCACAACCTGCGACAATGGTTACAACAGAAGAGGCACCTATATAAAAGTCATTATACACAGTTTCTTCATAATCAGTTAAATCAATCATTACTGGAATATGAACAAATTCATCAATAGTACCTTCATCAATTATAATATCAATTCCAGCCTTGTCTTCTTTAGTTTTAATCTTTATATTTTCAGTTTCATATCTGCTTATAGCTTCACCATTGAGTCTTACATTATGAGCAACACCATCAAATTCATTATAATCACTTATTTTATTTAATAATTCTTTATTCATTTGTTCACCTCACATTTGATGCATTTATTAAATTTTATTTTCTTTAAAACATCTTTTTTACTTCCATATTCTGCTACTTCTCCATTATTTAATACAAGTATTTTATCAGCAACTTTAAGAATTTTTTCTTGATGTGAAACTATAATCATACTTCTATCATCTTTGTTTTTCATTTTTTTAATACTATCAACTAAAGCATCAAAACTCCACAAATCAATTCCTGCTTCTGGTTCATCTAACATTATTAAATTTCCTTTTTTCATAATAGCCATTGCAAGTTCAATTCTTTTAAGTTCTCCACCAGATAGTGAAGAGTTAACTTCTCTATCAATGTATTCACGCGCACAAAGTCCAACACCATCAAGAGATTCTTTCATTTCCATATAAGTTGGATAGTCTTTATTAGCAATAGTTAAAAGATCAAAAACTGTTATTCCTTTGAAAGTAACAGATGTTTGGAAAGAATAAGTAAGGCCTTCGTTAGCGCGCTTATCTACGCTCATATCTGTTATATCTGTATCATTAAAAATAATCTTACCACTAGTTGGTTTAATTATTCCCATGATAATTTTAAGCAATGTACTTTTTCCACTACCATTAGACCCTGTTATTACAAGAGTCTCTTCTTCATTAATACTTATATTAATATTGTTTAAAATTGTTTTATCTTTAACTTTATAACTTATATCAATTAATTTCAACATATTATTCACCACTTACTACTCATTATATAATTATTTTGCCCATAAATAAAGAAAATTATATAAAAAAGAAACAACCTACCCCAGTGGTACTTCACCAGGACTGTTGTTTCATTACATATATAATACAATATTTTTAAAAATATATCAAATTATGCTTTTAACCCTTTTGCTTTGTATTCATCAAGTAATTCTTTAAATCTTTGAAAATGAACTACTTCTCTTTGTCTTAAGAAACTAAGTGGCGCTAAAATATCTTCATCATTTGTTAAATCCATTAAATTTTCATAAGTTGCTCTTGCTTTTTCTTCAGCTGCCATATCTTCTTGTAAATCTACAACGGGGTCACCAGTTGATTGAATATATGCAGTTGTAAATGGAACACCATTTTGATCCATTGGGAATATTCCTCTTTTGTGAGATATATACCATCCATCAAGTCCATTTCTTTTTAATTCTTCTACACTTGCACCTTCTAAAAGTTGTCTAATCATAGTACTAATCATTTCAACATGACCAAGTTCTTCACATCCTATGTCAGAAAGAAGTGCTCTTCCTTTAGCATCCGGCATAGTAAATCTTTGAGATAAATATCTAAGCGATGCTGCAAGCTCTCCGTCTGGGCCGCCCAGTTGAGCCGCAAGACTTTTAGCCATTTTTAAATCTTTTTTACGAATATTAACAGGATATTCTAACATTTTTTCATATTTAAACATTTACGCTACCCCCTTTGTTTTCCCAAGGCCAAGGATTATTTACCCAATCGAAATAATCTTTGCTAGCATCTATCGCGCATAATGGACTATAAAGTCTATTATATTCTTCCTTGTATTTTTTAAGTTCTTTCGCATAATTTTTAAATGTTTCTAACATTTTTGTGTCTCTTGGATATAAGTCTAAATATAAATTTAAATCTTTAGTCGCAAAAGTTAACTCTTGAATTCTAAGTAATAGTTCTTCTCTTTTACCTCTAACAACAACTTTGTATTTATAGTTTTTATAAGGATTATATAAATTAATAAACATATTTCCATTATTTAAGCCTTCAGCTGGTGAATATAAGTTATTAGCTCTAAAATTATTTACATTAACATTGATTTTGTCGAACTTTATTTCATTATACATATCTTGTGAATTATAGTTCTTACTATCTAAAGATAAATAATCTTTATTAACATCTGAATAATCAAAGTAGTTGTTTCTTTCATCATAATACATTTTTTACCCTCCTAGACTATTGTATGAGGTACAAATATATAGGTATGGGTTAAAATCTTTATTAATAAAATATTTAATGTAAAATTTACTAAAAAGTATTGTACTCCAATATAGCCATTTGATACAATGAATTCAGGTGATAAAAAAATGTATAAAATAACAACTACTTCAGAAGAAGAAACAATTGAACTTGCTGAGAATATTGAATCAGAGAAATTTCCAAATATGGTAATTTGTTTAGAGGGGGACTTGGGTAGTGGTAAAACTTTGTTTACTAAAGGTTTTGCATCTTCTATGGGAATAAGAGAAAATATTACGTCTCCAACTTTTAATATAATCAAAGAGTATGATGGAGAAGAAATGAAACTATATCATATGGATGTTTATAGATTAAATGATGCTAAAGAAGACTTAGGCATTGAAGATTACTTTAAGAAAAAGGGTATTACTATAATCGAATGGTCTGATTTGATTGAAGATATTCTTCCAAAGAATAGATTAGTTATTAAAATAAGAGTTGTTGGTGAAAATGCTAGAATATTCTATATTGAGCCACACGGAGAAAAATATATAGATTTATGTGAAAAAGTATTGTAGATAAGCAAAAAAGTGTAATTATTTACATTTATTTCTAGAAAAAAGTGTATTTTGTTGCACTTTTTTGTTTTCCATAATAGATTGAAATTTTTAACAAAATAATGTATACTACAAAACGAAAAGAGGGGAATAATATGTACACATTATTTTTAGATACTCATGATGAATTAATAACTGTATCTTTGTTAAAAGACAAAGAGGTTTATACATGTGAAAAAATAAGTGAATATTCTCATTCAGTTCATTTGCTACCTTTAATTAGTAATATGTTAGAAAATAAAAATATAACAATGCAGGATATAGAAAAAGTAGTAGTTGTAAATGGTCCCGGAAGTTTTACTGGTATAAGAATTGGTGTAACTGTTGCTAAAACAATTGCATATTCTTTAAGTATTCCAATATACGTTATAAGCAGTTTAATAATGTATTTAGTATCGACAGAAGAAATAGGAAAAATAATGTGCACTATTGAAGACTCTAAGGGATATTATATAAACGCATTTGATAATGAAAAAGAAATTATAGAAGAAAGTTATGTTACTGATTTAAGCGAGTATAAAAGTTATAAAATAATAGAAAACAAAATAGATGTTTTAAAAACAGTAGAGTATGCTACTAAAAACAAAGAAGTAAATGTACACTTAGTTAAAGCAAATTATGTGAAGAAAATAGAGGCTTTAAAATGATAGAAAAAGAAATAATAAATGAATTTGATACTAAATATTTTATAAAAGATACTTCTTTTGTAATAGTTAGAAATTTATATGAACACACAGATATTACTGATGTATATACTGAAGAGAATAAAAGAAGAATGGGATATGCTAAAAAATTATTAAAAAAAGTGATTGAAGAAAACAATGACAAAAAAATAATGCTTGAAGTTAATGAAAAAAACATTCCTGCGATTAATTTATATAAATCTTTAGGTTTTGAAATCATTAACACTAGAGAAAAATACTATAATAGTACAGATGATGCATACATAATGGAATTAAAAAAGAAAGATACTTATATTTTAGCAATAGAGTCATCATGTGATGAAACAAGTGTAAGTATTGTTAAAAATGGGCGTGAAGACATTGCTACTATCATCAATTCACAAATTGATATACATAAGAATTTTGGTGGGGTGGTACCAGAAATCGCATCTAGAAAGCATATGGAAAATATAACTATTGTTTTAGATGAATGCTTAAAAAAAGCAAATATGAAATTCGAAGAAATGAATGCCTTTGCCTGTACTTATGCACCTGGACTTACTGGAAGTTTACTTGTAGGACTTGAATGTGCTAAAACGTTATCTTTAATTTACAATAAACCATTTATTAAAGTTAATCATATGCTTGGTCATATATCTGCAAATAAAATAGGAAAAGAGTTGGAATACCCTTTAATTGCTCTTATAATCTCGGGTGGTCACACTGATTTATTACTTATGAAAAGCGAAAATGAATCTATGTATTTGGGCTCAACCTTAGATGATGCAATTGGTGAATGTTATGATAAGGTAGCCAAAATACTTTCTCTTCCATATCCAGGGGGACCACTTGTAGAAAGTCTAGCATTAAACGGAACTGATACTTATAAAATGCCTTCTATTCTTAATGACGAATCGTATAATTTCAGTTTTAGTGGTATTAAAAGTCATGTAAATAATTTAGTTCATAATGAGGCACAAAGAGGAAATGAGATAAATAAAGAAAATTTGTGTTGCTCGTTTCAAAATGCTGTGACATTATCTCTTGTAAATAAAACTAAAAAAGCACTTTTAGATAATAATGTTAAAAACCTAATAATCGCAGGAGGTGTCGCAAGTAATTCATATATTAGAAATAATTTGACATCTATGTGTGAAAATATTGGAGTTAAAATAAATATTCCTGATAAAAAATATTGCACTGATAATGCAACAATGATAGGTGCTGCAGCATATCCACTATATCAAAGAAAAGAATTTAGTACACTTGATACAAACGCTTCTAGTCATGAAGTGATTAAGTTATAAAGAATAACTAAAAATTATTCTTTTTTCATTTATAAAAATACTTATTCATAGTATAATAATTTATGAAAGAGTGGTGTCATTATGGACAGAATGAATGAACTTATAGAATTATTAAATAAATATAATTATGAATATTATACAATAGATAATCCTAGTGTAAGTGATGCAGAATATGATAGACTTATGCAAGAATTAATTTCTTTAGAAGAAAAATATCCTCAATTTAAAAGAAATGATTCTCCTACTAATAGAGTTGGCGGAATAATTATTGATGCATTTGAAAAAGTGACTCATAATACACCTATGTTTAGTTTAGGCAATGTTTTTAATGAAGAAGAAATAGAAGATTTTGATAATAAAATAAGAAAAGTAGTAAATAATCCTCAGTATGTGTGTGAATTAAAAATAGATGGACTTGCTGTTTCTATTGAATATAAAAATGGTATTCTTTTTAAAGCATCAACTAGGGGAGACGGAGTAGTTGGAGAAGATATTACTCATAACGTTAGAACTATATCTTCAATACCTTTAAAATTAAATAAAAATGTAGATATTGTAGTTCGTGGTGAGATATTCATGAGTAAAAAGAGCTTTAATGAATTAAATAAAAAAAGAGAAAATGATGGACTAGAATTATTTCAAAATCCTAGGAATGCTGCGGCTGGAAGTGTAAGACAACTGGATTCTAGTATATCAGCTCAAAGAAAACTAGATAACTTTATGTATCATGACCCACTAACAAATTTTAAAACACATTATGAAACACTTGAACACTTAAAAGCATTGGGTTTTAAAGTTAATAACAATATAAAACTATGTAAAAATATAAATGAAGTAAAAGAATATGTAAAAGATTGGACTACTAAAAGACCAGAATTACCTTATGAAATAGATGGAGTTGTTATAAAACTTAATGATATCGCATCTCAAGATGAAATGGGTTATACTGCGAAAGTACCAAAATGGGCTACTGCTTATAAGTTTCCACCAGAAGAAGTAACTACCAAGTTAAAGGATATAATATTTACTGTAGGAAGAACTGGTAATATTACTCCAAATGCAGTACTTGAACCTGTTAAGGTGGCTGGAAGCACAATATCAAGAGCAACTCTCCATAATGAAGACTTTGTAATAAAAAAAGATATAAAAATAGGAGATTATGTATATATTAGAAAAGCTGGAGATGTAATACCTGAGGTGGTAAAGGTTGACTATGCAAGAAGAAATAATGTCCGTGACTTTGAAATGATTATAGAGTGTCCAATATGTGGAAGTGATTTAGAAAAAAACAAAGATTTTGTTGACGTATTTTGTCCAAATAATGATTGTCCAGCAAGAAACATTGAAGGTTTAATTCACTTTGTTAGTAGAAATGCCATGAATATAGATGGGCTTGGCGAAAGAATTATAGAAGACTTTTATAATATGGGATATATTAGAGTATTTAGTGATATATACCACTTAAATAAAAAGAAGAGTGAATTAATAACATTAGAAGGATTTGGAAATAAATCTATAAATAATTTGCTAGATTCTATTGAAGAAAGTAAAAAAAGATCATTAGAAAGACTAGTATTTGCATTAGGAATTCCAGGGATTGGTGCTAAAACCGCAAAAATACTATGCAAAAATTACCCATCAATGGAGTCTTTAAAAAATGCTACGCTTGAAGGTCTTACTTCTATTTATGATATAGGTGGCGTGCTTGCTAAAAATGTCGTGGATTATTTTAAAAATGAAGACAATTTAAGTGAGATAGAAAAATTGAAAAATCTTGGTTTAAATATGGAATATGAAAGCAAGAATATCAAAATAGATGAGAATATTTCAAACAAAACCTTTGTAATTACTGGTTCTTTTGATCACTACAAAAGAGAATATTTAAAAGAAGTGATAGAATCAAAAGGTGGGCGTACTAGTGAATCGGTATCTAAAAAAACTGATATTGTGATAGTCGGGGATAATCCAGGAAGCAAATATGATAAAGCCGTAGAACTAGGCATTGCTATTTGGAATTTTGATGATGTAAAAAAGAATCTTAAAATATAAAGTTTTTGCATATATGCAAGAGCTTTTTATTTTTAATACTTAAAAAATAAATTATTTATATAAAACATAAAATATAAATATATGGAAAAATATAATTAATTATTGTATAATAAATTCACTGGAGGAATTATATGGAAAAGAAAAAGATTAAAAAGAAAATTTCTCAAAATAAGGTACTACTTGTGTTAGGTTCAATTTTAATAATATGTTTTATTTTAATAGGAGTAGCATTATTTAAGTATTTTTATGCGGGAAGTAACACTACTAAATATGGAGATAGATTAGAAAATGCAAGTGAACATAAGATTCATGAAACATTGAAGAAAGAAATTGAAGACTTATATACTGATGAAGAGATAAAAAGTGTAACTCTAAAAAATAATGGAAGAATTATATATTTAACTCTAGATTTGGCTTCAGTTGTAAAAAAAGAAGATGCTAAGAGCCTAAGCTTAAAATCATTAGAAGCTTTTAGTGATGATGAAAAAAGCTATTATGATATTCAGTACATTGTAACATGTAGCGCTGAAGAAAAAGATGGAAGTGGTAATTCTTTGTATCCAATACTTGGTTATAAAAACTCATCATCTTCTGTTGTAGTATGGACAAATAATTAGGAGAATTATGAAAAAGGACAAAAAAAATAAATTAATATTATTAATAGGTGCAGGGGTTATAGTACTCGCTAGTATTATACTTGGAATTATATATTTAGTATCTAATGATAAAAGTTATTCATATTCTGAAAAGAAATGGATGAATGAAAATGCAAATAATATAGTAGATATTTATGTGCAAAGTGATTTACCAGTGTTTTCTTATAATGGGTCTGGAGTATTCTATGACTATTTAAGTTCACTTGAAAAAGATACTGGGATTGAATTTAATATTGTTTATGAACCAGTAGGTAAGTATGCAATGACACTTAAGAATAGTAACTCAAATGCAGTGACATTTTTTAAAGATCATTATGTAGTAATTTCGCCTGACTCTAAAACTATTTCATCTTTAAATGATTTAAAAGGAACAACAGTAGGAATACTTAATAGTGATATATCTGCAGTACAGCAATACTTAAGTGATTATACAGGTATAACTTATAAAGGATATGCTACATTTGAAGACTTAAAAGTTGGGTTTTCATCAGGTGCAAGTGACACAGCAATTGTTCCACTGTATTTAGCAATAAATTCAATTTTATCAGAAAACTATGTTATAGATTATCACATAGATGGATTTAATGCATATTACACACTTAGTTTATCAGATAATGCAGAACTTAATGGCATTATGCAAAAGTTCTATGATAGATGGAGTGAAAAATCAAATGAGAAAAGAAATGAACATTTAGTTTCAATTTATTATAAATCAGCAGGTTATACTGAACTTGAAAAAGACAGCATTGTAAATGATGACTTTATTGTAGGTTACGTTGATAATCTTCCCTTTGAAGGAATTGTAAATAATACTTTTACAGGACTTTCAAGTGCATATTTAATGGGATTCGCAGATCTTAGTGGAGCTACATATAAATATGTTTCTTATAAAACAGTAGATGACCTAATTATTGCTTTATCTAGCAAAAAAATAGATATCGCAGCTAACTATTATTCAATAAACAGTGACTTATATGATAATTCAAAAACATATAGTACAGGAGAATATGTAGTTTTAACTCATGCAGATAATCCAATAGCCCTTGAAACATTAAGCACACTCAGTGGGGCTAATGTTGTAATGCTATCAAAAATGAATTTAACCGCACAAATAAAAGCAAAAAAACTATTCAATGTACTTGAATATAATGGAACAAAAGAGTTATTCAAAAATATTGATAAAGAATCTATTATTTTAGTTGAAAAAGATTTTTATGAATATTATAAAGATAAACAATTTAAAAATTATGCTGTTAAATTTAGTGATGAAATAAAAACTAATAATACATTTCTTTTAAATAAAGAAAATGCACCATTTAATAAGTTATATAACTTCTATATGTCACTTAATAGTGAAAAAGAAATGAGAAGTTTAAGTACTAAAAAAATATATAGCGATGAGAGAAATAATGTTATCTTAAGTTTTATTATTAGAAATTTATTCTATATAATCATATCTTTATTAGCAATTGGATTCATATTTTATAAAATTGCACATAAAGTAAGACTTAGTAAACGTATTAAAAAAGAAGATAAACTTCTTTATATAGATGTTATGACAAATTTAAAGAATAGAAATTATTTGAATGATAATATTAATTATTGGTCAGAGAATAAAGTATATCCTCAAGCAATATTAGTAGTAGATTTGAATAAAGTCAAAATACTTAATGATAAATTTGGGCATGAAGAAGGGGATAAACAAATTAAAGCAGCCGCAAACGCTTTAGTTAAAACTCAAAGAGAAAACTCTGAGATTATGAGAACAAATGGAAATGAATTCATGGTATATTTAGTTGGGTATGATGAAAAAATGATATTATCTTATATACATAAGTTAACTCGTGAATTAAAAGCATCACTTCCATATGATGAATATGGAGTATCCCTTGGATATTCTATGATTAATAGTGAACTTAGTACAATTGATGATGCAATAAATGAAGCACTTTCTATGATGAGAAAGAATAAAGGGAGTAATTAGTGAAATCAAAGTTTAGCAAGTTTTGGCGTGAATTTCTTGATATTTTAAAAAGAAGAGAAATGAGTATTTTACCTGCTCATTTAGCTTACTATTTTCTTTTATCAACTATTCCAGCGCTTGCTTTAATTTTCTTTATAGCATCTTCATTAAATTTATCAACAGATATAATATCAAATATGATTGAATCGATTTTTTCTCCGGGTGTATCAGAAATGATTATGGGTATTATTAATAGTACCTCTCTAAATTTAACAAATGTAACATTATTTATAATTGCGCTATTCTTAACTAGCAATGGAGCAAGATCGATTATAATTGCATCTAATATGGTATTTAATATATCATCAAAGGGAGCTATTAAAAGAAGAATAAAGTCATTCATGATTACTGTTATTTTAATCATGCTAATAACATTTATATTGGTAGTTCCCTTATTTGGGACAAGTATATTAAAAATATTTGAACTTCTTAACATTGATAATCAAGTAACATATGTATTAAATATAGTATTTCCAGTTATTAAATGGCCACTTACATTATTTGTGTTATTTATATTTGTAAAACTTTTATATACAATTGCACCTGATGATAAAATACCTAGTGCTCATGTTAATAAAGGATCGATATTTACAACTGTTTCTTGGAGTATAATCGCGGGAGGTTATTCAATTTATATTAATAACTTTGCTGCTTACGATAAACTTTATGGAGCACTTTCTAATATAGTTATATTACTATTTTGGTTTTGGCTCTTATCTTATGTTTTTGTAATTGGACTTGCACTAAATTATAGAAATGTAGAAGATGAAATAGAAAAAACAAATACAATTAAATTAAAAGAAATACAAGATAAAGTAAGAGAAAAGAATCATAAATAATTTGATTCTTTTTTAAAATCATAGGCAATTGAAAAGCATCATAAACTTTGCTATAATTAAATAGTTAAAGAGGATAAAAGATGAGTGGTAAATTTATAAATAATATAAAAGATAAATTTAAATCATTTAAGAAAACATTTAAAAAATATTTATCAACAAATATTTTATTTATGTCATACATTATTTTATCTCTATTAGTAAGTTTAACTCTTAGAGCTACTACTGTTGGGTCTGTATTTCTATTAAAGCCCCTTTTAGCAGACGCAGTAGTAATAACAGTTCTAGGTTCATTTGGATATTTCTTTAAACCTAAAAATCAATTTAAATATTTTTTCACATTACTGTGTATTTTCACATTTTTAGGAATAGGTAACTCAATATATTATACATTTTATAAATCATTTTTATCTATAAGCTTGATAGATTCACTTAAAATGGTTGGAGAAGTTGAAAATTCAGTATTTGATAAGTTAAAATTTATTGATTTTGTGTTTTTATTATACCCAATATCATTATTTATCGTTCATAAATCTTTAAATAAAAGAAAGTATTATTTTGAAGTTGAAAAAACTGAAAAAGGCAAAATAATGTTTAAAAATACTTTAAGAGCTAGTGGTATAATTTTTGTTATGTTTGCTCTTATGTTAACAGGATCTGACTTAAGTAGGTTTGTAAAACAATGGAATAGAGAATATATAGTTCAAAGATTTGGACTATACAGTTATACAATAAATGACGTGGTTCAGTCTCTTCAACCAAAAATTAATACACTTTTTGGATATGACGCCGCCGCTCGTGAATTTAGAGAATTTTATAAAGAAGAAATTAAAAATAAAAGTACAAAATCAAACAAATACACAAATGTATTTGAGGGTAAAAATATTATAATGATACACGCAGAAAGTGTACAAAATTTTGTAATTGATTTAACTATTAATGGGCGCGAGGTAACTCCTAACCTAAATAAACTTGCTAAAGAGAGTCTATATTTTTCGTCATTTTATCCTCAAATAAGTACTGGTACTAGTGCCGATACTGAATTTACTTGTGAAACAGGGCTTCTTCCATCTACAAGTGGTATTGCTTTTGTAAGTTATTTTGATAGAAAATTTGAATCAATTCCATCAATTCTTAGTAATAAAGGATATTACACATTTAGCATGCATGCGAATAATAGAGAATATTGGAATAGAAATGTTATGCATATGAATCTAGGTTATAAAGATTTTTATGCTAAAGAATCACTTTATGTAACTGAAGAAAATTCTATTGGTTTAGGATTATCTGATAAAGATTTCTTTAATCAAATAATACCACTTCTTAATAATATAAAACAAAATAATAAGAAATTTTTTGGAACAATTATTACATTAACTAATCATTCTCCATTTGATAACATTGACAAATATGGTGAGTTTGACGTAACTATGCCTTACTCATATACTGACGAATATGGAAGTGAAATTGAAGGAACTGCACCTTATTTAGATGGAACTGAGATGGGAAATTATATTAAGTCAGTTCATTATGCTGATGAGGCTTTAGGAGAGTTCTTTCAACTACTTGAAACAAATGGTTTATTAGAAAATACTGTCATAGTTCTTTATGGAGATCATGAAGCTAAAATAGGTAAAAATCAATTTAATTTATTATATAATTATGACCCAGTAACTAATGGAATTATAGATTTAGAAGAACCAGGATTTATCAGTTTTGAAAATTATAAATATGATTTAATTAAAAATACTCCTTTAATGATATGGAGTAAAGACTCTGAATATAAAGGAAAGGTAACTGATGTAATGGGAATGTATGATGTATTACCTACACTTGCCAATATGTTTAATTTTGAATACACTTATGCAATGGGACATGATGTATTTAGTAATAATGAAAAAATTGTAATATTTCCTAATGGAAACTTTATAACAAATAAAGTATACTATAATAGTTTAAGAGGAGATTATATTGCCTTAACAGATGAGCCATTACCAGAAGGATATATTGAAAGACTAAAAGAATACTCAGATATTAGATTAAGTGTTGCAAACAATTTGATAATTCATGATTTAATAAGAAATGAAGAAGAAAACTTAAAGGAGGAACTAAAATGACAAAAAAAGTTCTAAATAAAGATAAGTTAATAACATTTATATTTATAATAGTAGGCGCAATATTAATAGCTACTGTTGGAGTAAAAATATATTTTGATTTTTTTAAAGGAAGCACTAATGAACCAACTGAACTCAAAAGACTTGAACTTTATGGTTATACGTTAGAGTCAGATGATATAGAGGTATACACTAAATATTATAATGAACTTTCTGGAGTTTTAGATGAAAAAGAAATAAATTATGAAGAATATGCCAAGTTATTAACAAAGTTATATATAATAGATTTTTATACTTTATCTAACAAAATAGCAAGTACGGATATAGGTAGTAGCGAATTTGTACACCCTGATATTGTAGATAACTTCAAAACAAAAGCAGAAGATACGATATATAAGTATATAGAGAATAACTTTGATGGTAAAAGGACACAAGAACTTCCTGAAGTTATGGATGTAACAATTGACACAGTAGAGGAAAGTGTTTATACTTATGGTGAAAAGGAATATGATTCTTTTGTTATAAAATCATCTTGGAGTTATAAAGAAGAAAAAGGTTATAAAAATGAAGGCACAATCATTTTAATAAAAGATGGAAGTAAATTGTGCGTAGTAGAGGAGAAGTAAAATGAAACAAGTATTGTCAATTTTTGGAGGGTTAGTATCATTTGTAATATGCATAATATTATTTAGTGTACAAATATCATTTCTAGTATTATTAAGTACTCAAGGATTTTTTAAGGGAGATGGAATTAAAGATATAGTTAAAAATATTGATGTAAAAGAAATACTTCTCAATAATAGTGAGTCCGCTCCTACACAAGAAATATATGAAATAACAGATGTATATGGAATAAGTAGAGAAGATACTGATAAAATAATGGAGTCTGATACATTAAAATCATTTATCGCAGATTATGCATCAAACAATATTAATGCTTTACTAGGTGATGGAGAATATCCTAATATAAAGGTAGAAGATATAAATAATTTAATCGACGATGTAATAGAAGAAAAAGAAATAACTATTAGTGAAGAAAATAAAAATGAAATTAAAACATATTTACTAGAAAATAGTGCTGAGATCGAGGAAGTATTATCTATAGGCGAGGCAATAGAAAAAGAAATAACGCCTGATACTAAAGCCACAATAGGAGTTATATTTGGCGGAACATTAATGGTGGCATTTATAGTTACTTTAGTAATATTATTCTTACTTATTATGTTATGTAGATGGTCTTTCTATAAAGCACTTATATGGTATGGAGTGACTACAGTACTTTCAAGTTTAATAACACTTGCATTTGGATTTGGAATAAGAACAAGCTTAAACTTTATAGATATGAGTTCTTACCAAGATTATTATGAAATAATTAACAATGTAGTTGGTTCTACACAAAAAGTAATAATTACTTATGGAGTAATTGCTTTAGTAGTAGGGGCAATATTTATAACAGGATACATATTAATCCATAAAAATAAATTAAATAAACAGGAAGAAACAAAAAAGATTGAGCAACCAGCTTAATTTTTTTTAAGTTTAAGTGTAAATATATTCGAATCAAATCTATTTGTTTCATTTACTTTTATACAAATTCTTGGTGTTTCATTTTTTATATAAGTCCATTTTGAAAATATATCATTTTTAATTATAACTCCTTCAGGTACTTCTAATTGAAGGTCACCTTGAGTATCATAATAAGACCTTACTATATTTTGCTTAATTGCTTCATTAAGAGTGTAGCTGACATATTGATATACCGGTTTTTCTATATTTTTAAGTACATAAATACCATTTCCAAATTCATTAATCATATTTCTTGAAAAATATGCTTTATCAGTTCTTTCAATTTCTCTTTCAGTGCCATCATAAATGATTTTTCTATTTTCAAAATTGTTATTAATTATATGAAAATATGACATACATAAATTATCGGTATCAATAATTCTATTGTATTTTGCCATGTAATAAAGAGAAATATTTTCATATAGTTTATTATTAATGTTAATAATATTATTTTTGGCTATGGATACTTTTTCGTTAATACCAATAAGATTATAGTTTTCATTAAGTTCATCTACTAGTTTAATAGTTTCATGTGCTAGGTTTTCATCGGGTATTATAGAAATAAGTTCATTTAATATGTAAGAAATATCGTGTCTAAATTCTAAATATTTAAAAGGCTCACTACCTATTATTTCCATAAGTAATTTAGAGTATATTTTCTCGTTTAAATATGTTCTTTCTTTTGTTACTTCATATGAATATTCACTTCTAAATAATTCATTAGTGCCTTCATATAAACTGTGTCCTAAAGATAATTCTCCAGCACCAAAAACATGAAATGATTCGTGGCCAAAAACTCTTAAACTGTATTCTTTTTCGTATAATTTTATTTCATTGTCGTGGTAAGAGTAAGAACCACTAAGATTAATAGGAACATTATTTTCTTTTCGTAATCCATATAACTCTGTAACTTTTAATGTACTTAATCTTTCAAGTAATGTTTTTTTGCTAATGTATTTATAATTTTCAGTAAGCGCATCAGTATATTTTAATATTTCATTTTTATATGTATCAGGCAACTGAGTATTTTTAGATAAAGCAGCTATAATTTCTTCATATGTTATTTTTTCTTCAGTATACAAGTTTCTTTCATTATCAAAAATATAAGAAAGAACTTTATCATCATCATACTTTCCCTCTAAAGCATTATTTATTATAAATAGTGATCCAAAAAGTTCCATAGACAAAAGAATAAGAGAAATAGAATTATATAGTTCATTTATTTTTCTTTTCTTTATCATATGTTTATCATAAATTTCTAAAGGTATTTCATTTATTATTCTTTTTTTATTGCTCATAGATTTTCACCTGCCGATTATAATAGCATAAAAAAGATAACTATTCAAATATTTTTCAGCAAAAAAATTATTATCGTTAATTTTTATTTGGAAGTCCGTTTTAAATAAATAACGGAATTAAGTCTGTT
>CAYXHQ010000002.1:0-32336 GCA_964465245.1 uncultured Muribaculaceae bacterium
TGTATCATTCCTATAGTAAAATGATATCATTCTTTTCCTTTTTATTCAACAATTTTACATTATAAAATTCATTTATTTTATAGTCACCTCTTAACTTCAAATATAAATAATTAGAAGTATGTCCATAAAAGTATCCATCTTTTTCATTTTCAATAAGCACACTTAATGCTTTATTATCAAAATTTCTTTCATATTCGGTCTTTAAAATATCAGATAATTCTAATAGTTTTCTTACTCTTTCCTTTTTCATTTCTTCTTTTACTTTAAGTGTAGAATTGGAAGAAACAGTTCCATCTCTATCTGAATATGGAAAAACATGAATTTTTGAAAATCCCATTTTTTTACAAAAGTTATATGTTTCTATAAAATCTTCTTCTGTTTCTCCTGGATACCCTACAATTACATCAGTAGACAAAGATATTAATGGATTAATTTTTCTTATCTTTTTTACTTTTTCTTCATAGTATGCAGTATCATACCTTCTATTCATTAATTTAAGAATTTTATCACATCCACTTTGGAGTGGAATATGCATATGACTTGCAATTTTTTCATCTTTCAAAAGTGATATTATTTCATCTGTTACTTCAACAATTTCTATAGAAGAAATTCTTATTCTATAATTACTATTTATTTCTATTAAATCAAGAAGTAAATTAAATAATTTATATCCAGAATTATCATAATGTCCTGTATGAATTCCAGTTAATACTATTTCTTTGCATCCGTTATTTAATAGGGTATTAACTTCACTTAATATAGAATCTTTATTTTTACTTCTAACACTACCCCTAACATATGGAATAACGCAGTAACTGCAGTAATTATCACATCCATCTTCTATTTTAATAAATCCTCTTGTATGATTATGTGTTTCTTCTATTTTCATATCTTCAAATTGAATGTTTTTCATATCACAAAATTTTATTATTTTATTTCCTGTTTTTATATATTCATTAATATATTCTAATATTTTACTTTTTCCGTAGTTTCCAATAATTATATCGGCATAATCTATTATAATTTCAAGATTATTAGAGTTATATAAGTTTTGAACGTAACATCCCATTACTGCTACTATGCTATTAGGATTATTTTTTCTAATACTGTGAATTATCTTTTTGCTCTTTTTATCACTTTCATTTGTAACTGTGCATGTATTAATAACATAAATATCTGCGTTATTCTCTACTAAAGTATATCCATCACGCAAAAAAACACTTATGATATATTCGCTTTCATAAGTATTTACTTTACAACCTAAAGTTTTTATACATACTGTTTTATTCATTTTTACATCAAACTCGTTTTAAATTCTTTCAAAATACGTAAATATTCTTCTTCTGCGGCATATGACACACCCTTAAATGGAGTTGATTCAATTTCAACTTGTTTTATAACTGGAGCATCTAATGCATCTAAAGCTGATGCATTTGTTTCTACACATTTTAGTTCCAAACTAGATGCATTTTTAAGTAGTTCTTCATAACTAATAATTGCTTTTTTCTCTTGTTCTTCTTCATATTGTTGTATTAATAAAGCATTATTTTCTTTTCCGTATTCTTTATCTCTTTCTATTTCAATATTTTCTAATTCTTTTGTACTTATAATTGCATTTTCTTCTTCATTAAGTTCATATGCTTCTATTGGATTTATAACAATATTCTTTTTTTCTTCATTATTACTTAAATCTTCAAATATTATAGGTTCAACTTTTGGTTCGTTTTCTATCTCACTATTAAGACTCAAATTAATACTTTCTAAAATATCATTATCAGCCACTGTTTGACTTTTTAATGTATCTTTAGAAATTGATGACTGTAATTTTATCAAATAAGCAATAATTACTAACAATATTAGCATTACTATTATAAGAAAAATTACAAAATACTCACTATTAAAAAATAAATCCACAAATTCATTAAAATTATTCATATTACCCATACTACTCACATCCTCTTAAATATTTAATAATGGACATTAAAAACACAGGGACAGTTTCAGTTCTAAGAACACTACTTCCAAGCAATACTTTAATGTATCCATTACTTTCTATTATACTTTCTTCTGATTCGGTTAAACCACCTTCTGGTCCGAACACTATAGATATCTTATCACAAATATTTGGTTCTGTTAATACGTGTGTCAAGTTTTTTACATTTTCTTTGTCAAGTGAGCATAATATATTCATTCCGTTTACACTTTCTATTTTATTTGGTGTTATAAATTTATTTAGCACAGGTACTTCTGTTCTATAACTTTGTTCACTTGCTTCAGTTATTATTTTATTCCATCTAATTAATTTCTTTTCTTTAGTTTTAGCATCTATTTTATACTTACATCTTTCGTATTCAACTATTACAAACTCAGTCGCTCCAAGTTCAGTACATTTTTGAAATATATAACTCATTTTTTCATCTTGCAAAAAAGGTACATAGATAGTAGTTTTATTGTTAGTAATGCTTTCTATAACTTCTGATTCTACTGTTACACTCTCTAGGTCTTTATTCAAAGTGCTTATATATCTTTTACCATCGAACACTGTATATACTTTTGCTCCTTTACTCATTCTCATAACATTTTTTATATGATTAAAATCTTTTTCGTTTAATTTAATTATGGATTCATTTTTACTTACTCCAAAATATTGTTGCATACACGCCTCCAATTACCACTTATTATAAAATATAAATTAAACAATATCAACAATTCCTTCACCTTTAATCTCAATATATATTAATATAATTGTCCCTAAAATAAATAATATAGAAGCTCCCATATCTAAATTATTCGCAGCTTCCGAGTCATTATGGTTATATGTATATTTATCGTATAATATATATAAATAACTTATTAGAAATGCGACTAGTAGTATTACTTTTATTGTACTTACCATACTTTCGTGTTCATTTGTTCCATTTAATAAATCTTTTTTTTCTAAATAATTTAAATAAATAGATATCCCTGCGGCAACAAGAAAAACAATATAGATAATATCTAAACTTTTTAGTCTTTTTAGTTCACGCTCAATATCTTGCATATTAAAATATATGAGTGTTACTTTAAATTAACTATAGTCATTCCGTCATTAAAAATATCTATTTTATAATTTATTACATTTTTATTTTGTTTTAATTCTTCATAAACTGCTTTTTTAACTGTATATGTTCCTTTTCCATGTATTATAGCAATTTTTTTCTCACACACTTTTATATTATCTTCTATAAATATTTTCGTAAGTACCTTAGCGCTCTCATAAGTTTCTCCATGTAAGTCAAGTATAGGTGTGCCATATAAAAAAGGATCATTTATTTTGTTTGTAGATTTCATATACACTTCCTAACTCTGGTACAAATATTGATTTATTACTTTCTTTTAAAGATAAATATTCACTAATTGTAGAAATTTTTACACACTTTTCTATAGGCAAATCGTTAGAAATGCCATAAACAAATGCTCCATAGAATATATTTCTATTAGTTTCTTTGTAATTACCTTTAATACGACCCATTAATTTAATTTTATCTTTTTCTTTATATAAAGAACCCATATTACCTAAATCAAGTATAATAGTTTTATTATAAAATGTTTCCAGTGCTCTATATAAATCAGATAATTTATTTAAATCATTTAAGTCTGCATTAATAGAAGTAATACTTTCTGCGACTTTTAAAGACATTATAATATAAGTAGAGTTTTTACATATTTTTGGAACACTATTATTAAATTCTCTTACTATACTTACTTTTATTGCATCTTCATATTTATTAAATAAGACTTCAGTAAATTTAAGTTCACTCAAATCACTTACAATAACTTTAGGTTTAAATTTATAATTGGTGTGTAGTTTTATTTCATTTTCTTTAATGCTTTCTGTTATTTCTTTTTTATTATTTTCATTTATTATTTTATAAGTAACACTAGTATTTTCAAGATCACTTTCTATTACATAATCTGTATTAACACGCACATTACGAATTTCTTCAAGTATTTTTTTGCCAAATGCATCACTGCTTACCACACCTTCAAAATAAACTTCTTCTTCCCATGAAGAAAGTAAATAAGAAATTACTAGAGATGTGCCTACAATTGTTTCTTCTTTTTTTATTACTTTATTATTTTTGTTTATTATTAGTTCTATATCATATCCGGTTTTTCCAACACAAAGAATACTCATGCACACCTCCACTATAAAATAATATTATCACAAAATTAGAAAAAAATAAGCAATTTTTGCTTACTTTTGGCTATCTTATATTTTCTTTATAATATTTTATATTATTTTCATCAAGAATACTAACATCAACTATCTTTTTTTCAAGAGCATCTTCTAAAGTGTATTCTTCTATTCCTTTTATTACATAATAATCTTTTTGACAAGCAAAGTAATATTTATAATTTTCATCTGTATAGAAAAATTTTAAAGCTTCTCCACAATATTCAGTTCTATCAATTATTTTAATACTATTTTGACTTTCCATATTATTTTTATTATATATTAGTAAGAAAACAGTTATACCAATTAAACATCCGATGATTATAATTATATAAATAATATTTTTGTTTTCTATCTTAAAGTTTTTACCACTAGAACTCGTGAATTTTTCTTCAGGCGAAAGCACAGATTTATCATTTATTATTTCTAATTTTGATCCATTTTCTTGATTAACATTATTAGTTTGATTCAAATTTTTATCATCCATAATATAATCTCCCTTTATTCTAAGAATAAAATATCACATTTCTTATCTTTTTTCAATTGATTTTATTTCATTAATATTTTTGCCTTTTGCATATGTAATATCTATATTGTCTCCTACTTTTAAGAATGGCAATATATTTTCACTAATACTTAGTTTTGATTTATATATTTCACTAGACGTACTTGTTATATAGTAATATGTATTGCCTTCTACCACTCCTGCGCTTATATAAGAAATAGTAATAGTACTTTTTGTGTTAGCAGTATCAGTTTCATAATTTGTATTATTTAAATAATTATCAGCAGCACGTTCTATACCTAAAGCGGCATCAGTTACTACTACTTTTTGATAATCTTCTACATCTACAAATGCATACATTTTTACAAGACCCGCGTTATCTTTTAGAGATATTAAGTATGTTGGTCTATTATTTAAATTAATAAGTAACGGAAATGTAGCATCATAATTCATTTGTTGTACTTGACCTTCTGCGCTAGACATTGCTGAATATTCTTCTGCCCCAGGCACACTATAATAATTTGTTTTTTTAGTTCTAAGATTTGTTAATACAAAACCTATATTTGACTCATCACTTACTGCTGAAGTTATACCTGTATATAAATATACATCATCATCCATTACTAAATAGTTATATCCGGTAGTTGTTTTAACTACTCCTTTTTGTCCAAAAATTGAATTAAAGTATCCACGTATGTACAGTCCCCATGAATTTAATTCTTCTATAATTAAGTCTGCTGGGTATACATGATCTATCCAACTTGGCACATCTGATGCATCATATTTAGTAGTATTACCTGTCAAAGGATCTAACATAACTACTCCACTTATTTTCCTTTTAAGTCCTACTCCAGTATATTCAATAATAGGAGCTATCCAATAAGGTTTACCATCATTATCTATTTCAAATGATACAGTGTCAAATATGAGTGTCGGATACTTAAATCTTAATTTTCTAGATAAATTTTCACCAAACATTGCACTTGGCATATATTTCATACCTTTATCAAGTTTTATAAGTGAAGACTCTCCACTAACTGAGTCAACTGTTATATATCCTTTTACTCCTTCACGTCTATTAGTAAAATATTTAATCCAGTCTGCATATTCAAGAGGTGTTACTCTTATGATTTTATTATTATAATTAATTTGAGTATATAAAGAAGATACATTAAATTGACTAACAAGTTCAGGCATTTGTCCCATTACTCTGTCCCCTAGTTTAATAGAAGAATCTTTATCAAGTAAAGGTGTCGAACTAAAATCAACTTCATTAATATTCTCTGTGAATAATTCAGTATCATCTACACTTATTCTACTTCTATAACTTTTTGAGTTAAAAAGTGGAGAACAAAATAAGTTTATTAATAAAATTAATATAAAAACAAGTGGAAAAACTAATATAAGTTTAGATTTATTCTTAATCATTTTGATATTAGGCTTTTCACTAAGTAAAGATTTGTAATCAGCAAGACGTGATACACTAGTAAATAGATAAAATCCAATTACAAACACTATATATACATAAAATCCTGGATTTTTAAAATTAATCGCAGGCAAAGTTACATAGAATAATATAAATGCAAATAAAAGAGTTAAACAAATACGAAATAACAATATTTTCTTTTTCACGAATCCACCATCCTTAAAAATATTATATCAAATCATATGTATATTGTCTAACTTTTAATCATCTATTTCAAATTCATATTTTAAAATTCTAACAGTATCTCCTTCTTTTGCGCCTAGTGATTTTAATTCAGCATCTATTCCCATGTGTTTTAATTTTTTAGCAAATCTAGAAGCAGACTCGTCACTGTTAAATTTGGTCATTTTAAGAAGTTTAGTAAGTTCATCTCCACTAAGTACCCATGTATCTCCTTCTTTTGTAATTGTATATGGTTTAGTGTTTTTAAATTCATATAGTATATAATCTTCAAATTCGCCTTCTTCATACATTGATGCATCCGGTATATTTTTTAATTTTTCATTTAAGGCATACATTAATTCTTTTACTCCCGCATGTGTTACGGCACTTATTTCATATACTTTTAAATCAGGATATTCACTTTTGAATTTTTCAAGATTACCGATGGATGCAGGTAAATCCATTTTGTTAGCTACAACTACTTCTTCTTTATTGTATAGTTTTTCATCATATTTTTTGATTTCATTTCTAATAATTTTATAGTCCTCTATAGGGTTTCTTCCGTCAGACCCACTCATATCTAATACATGACATATTATTTTGGTACGCGCGGCATGACGTAAGAATTTATCTCCAAGGCCTACTCCTTCACTTGAGCCTTCAATAAGGCCTGGAAGGTCTGCGATAACAAAACTCTCACTTCCAACACTTACTACTCCTAAATTTGGAGTAAGCGTAGTAAAGTGATATGCTGCGATTTTGGGTTTTGATGCGCTTACTACTGAGATTAATGAACTTTTTCCAACTGAAGGAAATCCTACAAGACCAACATCAGCAAGTAGCATAAGTTCACATTTTAATAGTTTTTCTTCTCCAGGTTCACCATTTTCACTAGTAAGAGGTGCTTTATTTTTGTTTGTTTTAAAAGCGGCATTTCCTTTTCCACCTCTTCCGCCTTTTGCGACTACACACTGTTGACCCGGTTTAGTGAGGTCACATATAATAAGTCCAGTATCTTCATCTTTAATGCTTGTCCCAACTGGTACTTTAATGATAGTGTTTTCTGCCGAAAAACCAGTTTTATCCATGCTTCCACCATTGCCACCATTCTGCCCTTTAATATTTTTGTTGTATCTTAAATCAATAAGTGTTCTAAGCCCAGAATCTGCTACAAATATAACGTCTGACCCATGTCCTCCGTTTCCTCCATCAGGTCCTCCCATTTCAACATATTTTTCATGCCTAAAAGAGGTACATCCATTACCACCAGACCCCGCTATTACTTTAATTACTACTTCATCTATAAACATAACTTACCTCCTATAATGTTTTTTCTAAAAATATTCCTTTTTCAAAAGAACCTCTCACATTCTTTTTATATTCTCTTGTATTTATAAGTTCATCAAAAGACACACCAAAATAACTATTTATTGCAATAATTACTTCTAATATATCAGCTGATTCTTCTAATACTTTTTTGGGGTCTTTTAATTCAATTGCTTCAGTTAATTCACTCATTTCTTCGCTTAGTTTAATTTTTAAATACTCTAATTTTTCTTCTTCTGGTAAAACCCTATAAATCGCAGTTTCCCCATTTTGTTCTATTTTTTCAATTATCTTATCTCTTACTAATTTGTTATGTATTTGTTCCATTTCACACCTCTATCTTTTCTAATGATTCCATATATTTTAATATTGAATTTAAGTTCATTAATATACTTCTTTCATGATAACGTCATATAAATATTCTTCGTTGTGAAATTTATTAATATAATCAGATATTTTTGATATATCTAATTCGTTTTTTGTTTCTCTATAATTATTTATTATTTCTTTATAATAATCAAACCCAAAAGATTTTCTATTTCTTATTAATTCAATTAACATTCTTTCTTTATCATAGATATTAATTTTTACATTATTAACTGTTAATTCACTTTTACCAACTTCAAATAATGAGTCAATAACTTTCACTTGTATTATATCTTTATTATTAATTTTAGTAGAATCTCTTTTAATTGCTAGATATATTTTTTGAGGAATAACATCGGTTAAATTATGATAAAAAAATGCACTATTTAATGTATATATAGCATTAGGATATTTTTTATTAATAATTTCAAATTGATTAATATCTTTTTTATCACTATATAATCCTTTTTCAATTTTATAAATATCCATATTATATATTGCTTTTTTTAGTTTATACATTGATCCATATTTTTTTATTATTTCTGTATAGGTATATAACAACTCTCTCACCTCAAACTCATTGTATACTAATTTGCCCCACTTGTCAATGTTGTGGGGTAAATTAGTGAAATTGTTATAGACTAATTTAAGTCAATTAAAGTTATTTCTGATGAATAAAAATGATTTAAAAATCTCAAAAACTTTGGTTTTCCTACCTTTTTTACACCTCGAGATATGATAACGCTCATATTCTCTATTTTATGATGCCCTCTACAGTAAATCGGAAATGCTTTTTTCGCAGGTGATATAAGTCCAAGTCCTTTATGTTTAAAATCTAAAAATTCCAACCATTTTGGAAATGCTCCATTATGCATATGTCCACATAATATTAAATTAATATTGTTTTTTATGTCTGTGAGTCTACTATAATTACTTTTTTTAGTAATAGACACAGGTGAATGTGATATAAGTATTTTATAGTTATCATTTGTATCAATACTTATAGGATGTCTCATAAATTCATCATAAAAAGAATCTTTTTGTTTAGAATTATACCACTCTACTGTTGGACTATAATGAATAAATTCAATATTATTAAATACTATTTTTTCATTATATATATAATATACATTTGGATATTTTGATAAAGATTCAAACCACTTTAACTGATTACCTTTTTTACTTCTATCTTTATAGTCATATACTAAATCGTGATTTCCTACTGTTACAATAGTTCTAGCAATACTACCTAATGACACAATAAAACTTTCTATGCTTCGCCTAAATATTTCATTTTCAACGACTTTTCCATTATCAATTATATCTCCTGCGAGTACAATAAAATCAGGCTTTATTTTATTTATTTTATTTAATATTTTTTCATAATATTTTTTAGTGCTTTTCTCATTATGATGAATATCTGACAATAAACAAATTTTCTTATTTATTTGTTTATTTGTTTCTAAATTATAGTTTTGTATACTTATCTTTCCCATATTAATAATTATACACTTCCTAAGAATAAATTAGTAGTTCTTTTTTATGTATTTACAATGTACCTTAATTTTTGCATATTTTATAAAAACTATTGATATTTATAATACTTTTTAGTATAATTTACTAGTATTCATTTGGCAGCAATATTATGAACGAGTGAATGTGTTTATTACTTTTAAAGCGTATAAGTAACCACTGCCAGGCGAAAGTATTTAAATAAACACCCCACTAGTGATTTCTTTTGGGAAATTTAATAATATTCGGTAGCCTTTGTTTACAATTATTGTAAAGGAGGTATTTTTTATGTCAAGATATACAGGACCTGTATATAAGAAATCTAGAAGATTAGGGTTTTCAATCCTTGAAACTGGAAAAGAATTAGCTAAAAGACCTACTGCTCCTGGACAACATGGAACAAGTAGAAAAAAATTAAGTGAATATGGAGTGCAACTTCAAGAAAAACAAAAAGTTAGAAATCTATATGGACTTAGTGAAAAGCAATTCAGAAAAACTTTTGACAAAGCTGGTAAAAGAAAAGGAGTTCACGGAACTAATTTACTTATAGCTTTAGAAAGTAGACTTGATAATTTAGTATATCGTTTAGGTATGGCTAAAACAAGAAGGGCTTCAAGACAAATCGTTAATCATGGACATATTTTAGTAAATGGCAAAAAAGTTGATATTCCATCATTTGAAGTAAAACCAGGAGATATCATCACTGCTAAAACTGAAAGTCATCCAGTAATTAAAGAATGTTTAGGAAATACTGAAGCTAGAGTTCCATTTGTAGCTTGGGATGACAAGAAACAAGAAGGAACTTATGTAAGATTCCCTGAACGTGAAGAACTAAATCTAGAAGTTAATGAAGCATTAATAGTTGAATATTACAACAGATAATAATTTGACACAAAAAAACATTTTGATTTTTTCAAAGTGTTTTTATTTTATTTTAAAAGTATTAAGCAGTTGTTTGATAGAACTAGCATACCCTTCTGTATATTCAAGTGGGTACTCTAATATTATTTCATATAAATCTTTATTACTTGTTATAAAAAAATATTCTTTAATATTTTCTTCTACTTCTATAATGTATTTACTGTTATAATTATTTAATTTAATATCTTCAAAGTCTTCTATATTTTTTATATCATTAATACTTTTATCTTTATGATATTTTACTTTTAATTCAAAGTCATTTATTTTAAATTTTTCAGTTTCCCCTTCTTTTGTGTATTCAAAATCAGCAGGATAATTTAAATAGTAACCTAAACTACTATTTATTAAATTGGTCTTCACTATTTCAGTATTTCCTTCTAATTCTACTTCTTTGTCTTCACCTTCAGTTACTATACTGTTTTTTTCATCATTTTCTAGTATATTTATATCATTAGTTATATCAAATAACCTAATAGTATTAGTACTAAATAAGTATTGACCCAATATAAAACCTATAAATATAAGTAGAATTGTTTTTAAAATACAACTAAATAATTTCATAATTACTCTCCTATAATTTTAGTATTGACTTAAATAATACTTTTTATAACAAAATAAAACGAGTTTAAACTCGTTTATTATCCAATAACTTCCATATTTAAAATTTAATCTCCTATCATAAAAATTCTTCTATTATATTATATGTCTCTGTTTCTTAAAAATACTGGGATGTCTATGTCTTCATCTAGTTCTTCTATTTTAGTTATTCTTTCTTTTGTTTTAGTGGCACTATTATTTTCATATTGATATAATGGATCGCTTTCTTCTTCAAATCCTGTGGCAATTACTGTAACTATTACTTCATCAGTAAGTGCTTCATTGATAACTGCACCAAAGATAATATTTACATCTGTATTAGATGCAGCTCTTACTACTTCTGCAGCATCTTCTGCTTCAAATAATGTAAGAGATTTTCCGCCTGTTATATTAATGATACAGTCTGTTGCTCCATTTATTGTAGTTTCAAGAAGTGGACTAGTAACTGCTTGTTTTGCAGCTTGCATAGCTCTATCTTCTCCAAATCCTACACCTATTCCAATAAGTGCAGTTCCTCTTGCTTCCATTATTGCTTTAACATCAGCAAAATCTAGGTTTACAAGCCCTGGCACACTTATTAAGTCTGAGATTGATTGAACACCAAGTCTTAAAACATTATCTACTTCTCTAAATGCATCTACCATAGGAGTTGATTTATCAATTAAATCTCTTAATCTATCATTTGGAATTACCACTAAAGTATCTACATGCTTTTTAAGTTCATCTAGTCCATATAAAGCATTATCCATTCTCTTCTTACCTTCAAATTTGAAAGGTTTTGTTACTATTGCAACAGTTAAGGCACCAAGTTCTTGAGCCACCACCCATACCAGCGGCTACAAAAACCATGTCTGCTCCTCTTAATAGGTCTTCAATTTCACTTCTGCTTTCCATTGCTGCTTCACGACCTACTTCAGGGTCAGCTCCAGCTCCAAGTCCATCAGTAATAGTTTTACCTATTTGTAATTTAATTGGTGCTTTAGAACTATTTATAATTTGCAAATCTGTGTTTGCTACTATAAACTCTACTCCTTTTAAGCCATCGTCAATCATCCTGTTAACAGCATTACATCCTGCTCCACCTACTCCTATAACTTTAATTTTTGCTATTTGGTCCATTTCTAAAGGGGTTCCACTATTCATATCAATCACTCCTTAATTATCGAAAAAGTAACTAAATACTTTCCCGAGTATTGTATTATTTGTATTTTTCTTTTTACTATTAAATATTTCTTCAATATCTTCCGCACTCATTGTTGATGCTGTTTTTTTTCTAAACGCTAATTTTCTGTGATAATATTTAATGAGTCCTAGAGCACTACTATATTTATTTGATCTAACACCAAGTTCGCTTACATCTCCTAAAATTGCTGATTTACCTAAAACTTCTTCAACAACTTCTGATGCATCATCTATATCTGTAGTACCTCCTGTAACTATTATATAACTATTTTCCTTCTTTGTTAAGAGATTTATTTGTTTTTTTGATAACTCTAGTATTTCTTTTAACTTTGAGTAAACAATTTCACTTATTTCATACTGATTTATTTTGATTTTGATGCCATCTTTATTCTCTACTGTTTCAAGTTCAGTAGTACTTGTATTCTTTTTATGTGCGAATGCAAAGTTTTCTTTTAGATATATAGCAGTTTTCCTATTTACATTATAAGCATACATTATGTCTTTATCAATACTTATTCCACCAATATCTAAAACTTCTACTGCAGTAAGTACACCTTTATTGATAATACTTACTTCTGTTTTTTCATCTCCTATATTAATAAGAGCACCCTGCGCTTCATTCATTTCATCCAATTTATATTCATGATAATCAGCTAAAGCGTTAAAACAAATATCAGTAACACTTACTCCAATACTTTCTAATAATGTCACGAGTCCATAAATATTTTTCTTAGGTGTTAAAGATATTACATTTTTAACACTAAGCCTTGTAGCATTCATTCCCATTGGATTTGATACAGTTTCAGTTTCATTAATTATATATTCTACTGGCATAATTGAAATTAATTCTTTGTTTGATGGAACTTTATTATAAACAGATGCTTGAAGAGCTCTTACGATATCATCTCCATTTATTTTTCCACTTTCACGAGTAATAGTGGTATATCCTTCACATAAATCAAATTCAGCATAATAAGCAGGAGCACATATAAGAACATTTTTTATCTTTATATCTATTATATCTTCACATTTTTTAAATAATTCTTTTAATGATTCAACTGCATCTTCAGGATTCACTATAAGCCCTTTTTTTACACCTTTAGACTTCACTTCAGAGCAAGCTAAAACATTCAATCTTTTATTGTAGATTTCTCCAACAATCAATTTAAATGAACATGTTCCAATATCTAAACTTGTAATTATTTGTTTCATAGTATCTTTCCTATCGTTACTAATAATAAGTATACCAGTATTTTTAAAAAAAGTGAATACATTTTTAGGTGTAATCACTTTTAATTTAAATATTAAATACTTGTTTTTTTGATGCATATAGGTATGCGAATATTGCAAATACAGCAAATCCTACAATTATAAAAATGTTATTATTTATTCCAGTTTTAGGATTTACAACTTTATTATAAGTATAAATTATTTTTCCTGTTTCTTCAGAATATTCTCCATGCCAGTTATCTGTTACATTTATTAGTTCATAATCATCAAATTCTTTTTCTTCAGTTGTATATTCATCTCCAACATATCCAGGTTTTTCATCACTTTCTAAAATGTTACCATCTTCATCTTGATAAATTATTTCTATTTTTGCCGGAGTTTTTTCAGTATAATAGTATATAATTGTTTGAGGACTTAATGTAAATGTACCTACTGCATTATCTGGAGTACTAACTAAAGTATAGTTTTCTATATTTACTCTACTTGTAGTATAAGGTTTTGTAACTTTACCTGTTAATATAACATCATCACTAATTTGAGTTGTAGTACCATTTAAATAATGATGTACTGTTACATTTCCACCGGGTTTTAATTCATATATATAGATTACTTCTTGTGATTCTTCAGTAAATGTACCAGTAGCGTTATCTGGAGTACTTACAAGTTCATAGTTATCAAAGTCTTTTTCTTCTGTAGTATAAGGAGTTCCTTCTTTATCAACCAAGTCATCTCTATCAAGAACACTATCTTCCGTACTTTTATATATTACTGTTACATTTGCTGGGTCTTTTAATCTATAGTAATATGTTACATTTTGTGTTTCTCTTGTAAATACACCAGATGAATTTGTAGGAGTTGATACCAAAACATAATCTGAACTAGTAACTGCCGAAGTTGTATAATTTTCTCCTAGTTTTCCAGTTAAGTTTTGATCTTCTGCACCCGTAGCATCAATGGTAGTAGTCGTACCTTCTAAATAATGATGTACTGTAACTACTCCACCTTGCATTATAGTATAGATATATATAACATCTGTGTTTTCTGCTTTAAGAATGCCATTAGCATTTGTAGGAGTAGTTTTTAATATATATCCTTCTTCATCATAATCATTACTTGTTGTTGTATATGGATTTCCTATATATCCACTAACTTGTGCTGTATCTAAAATTTCTCCACTATCGAGTTTATGAACCACATCTACTGAAGCTCTTTCACGAAGTCTATAGTAATATGTTACTTCTTGAATTACAGATGTATAAACTCCTGTTTTATTACTTGGATTGTTAACAAGTTCGTACTTTTCTATGTTCATAGGCGAAGTTGTATATGGCATCGTAATTTTACCAGATAAAAGTTGGTCACTAGCGCCATCTATTGTAACAGTTGTTCCATCTAAATAATGATGAACTATAATGTTTCCACCTGCGTTTAGAGTATATGTATAAATTACATCTGCATTTTCCGTTTTAAGAGTGCCATCTGCATTTGCTGGAGTTGTTAATAATGTAGTATTTGGAAAAGTTTTACTATCTGTTTCATATGCATCATCAACATACCCATCTATCTTATATGAATTTAAAATTTCGTCCGTATCAACAAGCCTGTGTATTACATTTACACTAGCTGGAGTTCTAAGCCTATAATAATATGTTACTGTTTGAGGTTCTAATGTAAATGTGCCTGTAGCATTATTTGGAGTACTAACTAACTCATATTTATTTATATCAAATGGATTAGTAGTATAGTTCTCGGTATATTTACCAGTAAGTATTTGGGTTTCGCCCCCATCAATAGTTGTAGTAGTATTCTCTATATAATGATATACTGTTACATTACCACCAGGCTTTAACTCATAAATGTAGATTACATCTGGGTTAGTAGCAGCTAAAGTGCCATTTGCATTACTTGGAACTGTTTTAACTACATAATTGTCATATGTATTAGTAGATGTTGTATAAGGTCTTCCTACATAACCCGAGATAGTAGATGAATCTAATACTGTATTATTTTCAAGTTTATGTATTACATTTATACTCGTAGTTTCCCTTAATTTATAATAATACGTTACTACTTGTATATTTAAATCGAATGTTCCCGTTTTATTACTTGGATTATTTACTAGTTCATACTTTTCTATATCCATAGCAGACGTTGTATATGAAGTTGTTACAGGTCCTGTTAATATTTGATCTGTAGCGCCTTCAATAGAGGTAGTACTTCCTTCTAAATAATGATGCACTATTACATTGCCTGATTTTAATCTATATATATAATCAACTGTTACACCATCTTCGTCCATAATACCAGTTGCATTGGTAGGAGTTTTTGTTAACTCATAATTATCAAAATTTGTAAATGATGTAGGAGCCGAAGTTGTATAAGATTCATCTACCAATTCTTCACTTATATCACTCGCTTTTAAAGTTTGATTATTTTCAGTTTTATAATTTACAGTTAACGTAGCTTTAATTGGATCTTTTGTCCATCTATATTCAACGTTACTTGTAACATAACTAATTTCAGATATTCTTGCGTGTCCATAACCTGTAGTATAGTTTGTCGTTGGTGTTGGTATCACTGCAGAAGCACCAACATCTGTATTCCATGAATATCCTTCCCCATCTATCATTATAGATTCACTAAATACCTTTTCACTATAGTGTTCACTACAAGTTTTATCAGTTTTTGCGCTTGCTACAGTGCATAAAGTTCCGGTTGAATCATTTCTAGCAGTTCTTGATGTAGAAGATGCAATTGCGATTGAGCCTTGATGACCACTTATATATGATGAACCACCACCCGATGCAGTAGCTGCACCTCCGCCACCTCCATAATATCCACCTCCGCCACCATCTCCGGCGTGAATTAACCAAGAACCAGTTCCAGTACCACAATCAACAGGCCCGCCCCAGTTTCCGCCTCCACCTATTCCAAATGTTCCAATTTCGCCAGATTCTGTAATATACCCACAATATACAAAACTTCCAGCTGACCCACCAGCAATTTGACTTCCACCATTGCCAGCAGAAGTATTAGGGTGCGAATATCCAACAAGGCCTCCGGCAGATCCTTTATAATTAACTGAATTATATGTTGTAGTTCTTACCCCGCCTCCGCCTGCAACCATTATTCTAGAATTTAATCCTAAAGCATTATTCCATGCTACATTAGAACTTTCTATAGTAGTGCATCTTTTTGTTTCTGTATCATAAAAACATCTAACATCAGTTGCGCCGCCGCCCCCAGCTCCTGGAGCACTAATAACACAACTATCAGCAGATCTTCCACCTGACCCACCACCATTCCATCCGCCTGCTCCACCTTTACAGTTTGATGTAGACCAACTATCTGGTTCTCCTTGTCCACCAACATAAAAATATAATAATTCACCTTGTTTTAAATCAGTTTTACCTTTAGTATATCCTCCTACTCCACTAGGACTATAGCCAAATGGTGCACCCGATGCTCCCCAAAGTTCTATAATATATTGTCCGTCTTTTGGTGCAGTAAAACCTTGATATGCTCCAGTATATCCATAATTAGTAGTATTGCCTATTACTTCTATTTCATCAGTGTATACTTTTACTTTAAAGTTTCCGCTGATATTTGTAAGTCTAATATCTTGAATTGCTGTTTCCGCATACAAAGATAATTTATAATATGTTTTTGTAGCACTTAAATTATCATTATCTATAAAAACTAAATCTGTATTAAGAACAGTTGAATTAACAATTTTTGAATCTACTAAAGTGAACGTAGAATTATCAGTTGATTTTTCAAGTTTTAAAATATAATTTCCTGCTTCCAAAACTTTTTCAATACCTGTAGGCCTAAAAGAAACTGCAATATAATATTGATAAGAATTATTACCTTTTAAAGACACATCAAAATTAATTGTAGAATATAAACTCTCATCATTGTAGTTTATAACAACATTATTATCATCGGTAGTAAAAGAATCTTCCACGTTATAAATAGCCCCTAGTGTTTTATTAATTAAAAATGGTAAACATGATATAATTACGATTGCTATTGCTGCGATTAGAATTATTTTTTTATTTTTTATTTTTTTCATACTTTTTCATTCCTCTTATCTTGCATATTCTATTTTTATGATACTAAATTTTATCAACAAATTCAACTCAACATTTAAAACAAATAAAAAGCAATAGTGATTAATCACACTAATGCTTATTTTTCCAATTCTTTTCTTAATATTTCAGATGCTATACTTGGATTTACTTTACCACCCGAAGACTTTAATACAAGCCCTACTAAAAAACCTAATATATTTGTTTTTCCACTTTTATATGTACTAACTGCATCTGGATTTTTATCTAACACTTCTTTTATTATATTAATGATTTCACCTTCATCACTAACTTGTTTCATATCATATTTTTCTATTAATTCTAAAGGTTCCTTTTTTTCTTCTAATATAAGGTCAAATATTTTTTTACCTTGTTCTGTAGAAATAGTTTTATCATTTATTAAATTTATTAAATTAGATAACATTTTTGGAGTCATATAAATATTACTAACTGTTACATTATTTTTATTTAAATATCCAACAAGTCTTGTAGTCATCCAATTTGATACTTCTTTAGGATTAACACCCATATTTACAACATTTTCAAAAAAGTCAGATAATTCTTTTTCTTTTAAAAGCGTTCTTGATTCTACTTCTGTTAAGTTATAATCATTCATATATTTTTTTAATCTATCCATTGGCAAAACTGGTATTTCTTTTTTTAAACTGTCTATAAATTCCTTTGTTATTTTATATTCAGGTATATTAGGTTCTACATAATATTTGTAATCTATTGCTTCAGCTTTTTCTCTCATACTATATGTTTTTTTGTCAGCATCAGAGTATCTTCTTGTTTCTCTAAGAACATAGTCCCCACTTTCAAGTAATTCAGTTTGTCTTTTTATTTCATAATTAATTGTTTCTCTTACGCTTGAAAATGAATTTATGTTTTTTACTTCTGCTCTTACACCTAACTCAGTATCAGTTTCACGCATTAAAGACACATTTACATCACATCTTATTTGTCCTTTTGACTGATCTGCATCAGATATTCCTAAATATTTTATAACACTCCTTAGAGTTTCTAAAAATTCTATTGCTTCTTCTGCATTATTAATACAAGGTTCTGTTACTACTTCAATTAGGGGAACACCAACTCTATTATAGTCAATTAATGAATAATCATTTTCATGGGTAAAAGATGCAGCATCTTCTTCCACATGGAGTTGATGAATCAATATTTCTTTATATTCTTTATTTAATAAAATGTTTAAACTACCATTTTTTCCTAAAGGTTTAGTCATTTGAGTTATTTGAAATCCTTTTGGTAAATCTGGGTAATAATAATTTTTTCTATCAAATAATAAACTATCAGATATAGTACAATTTAATGCACTAGCAAGCTTAATCGCATCTTTAATTCCTTCTTCATTTACTACAGGCATTGTACCTGGGTATGCTATATCTATTTCTGATACATTTGTATTAGCAATAGCGGAATATATATTTGAAGAAGGTGAAAACATTTTACTTTTTGTATTAAGTTCAATATGTATTTCAAGTCCTATAACTGCTTTAAACATGATATTCACCTCTTTTAAAATCAATTGCACTCTCTATTTTGTGGGCTAAATTAAGAGTTAGTCCGTCTTTAAATTGCCCACATGTAATATTTACACCTATTGGCATTTCGTTTACATACCCATTAGGAATAGTAATACTAGGATATCCTCCCAAATTTCCAATTACTAAGTGATTTTCAAGAATTAAGTATTCATCACTTATTTTATTGCCACTATTTCCTTCTATTTTAGGGGCAATACCTCCACTTGCTGGTAAAATAAGACCATCATACTTATCAAATAATTCATTAAATCTAGTTACTATAAGATTTCTTGCTCTTAGGGCATTTAAATATAGTTTTTCTTGATTTTCTCTTTTTAATATATAACTTCCTAATATAAATCTTCTTTTAATAAGTTCTGAGAACCCTTCAGTTCTAGAACGCATCATAATACTTTCATAATCTTGTCCATCGATTCTATTGCCAAAATGTATTCCAGTTAAGTTTGAGTTATTACTTGTTGCTTCAGCACAAGAAATTGAATAATATATTCCGACCATTGCATCTAATAATTTTTTATCAAAACTCTCTATACATACTTCGATACCTAAACTTTTTACTTTGTCAAGGGTATTATAAAAACTAGAAATGCTTTCTTTTGTTTCTGGATTTGTAGTTTGTGCGTCCACTATTTCTTTTATATAGAAAAGTTTTTTACCTTTTATATCATTGTTTATATTTTCATAATATGAAGAGTCACTTTCTTTAATTGACGTCATATCTTTTGGGTCATATCCTTTAATCACGTCGGTTACTATTGCAGCGTCTTCTGCGTTATTTGTAAATATTCCAACATGATCAAGAGTTGATGCAAAAGGAAAAAGTCCATATCTACTGATACGCCCATATGTAGGTTTAAATCCTACTATCCCACCAAAACTTGCAGGCTTTCTAACTGAGTCTCCCGTATCACTTCCAATTGCAAAAGGAACAATGCCTGAAGTTACAGCCGCAGCACTACCAGCAGAAGAACCACCCATTATTCTTGACGTATCAAGTGGGTTTCTAACTATTCCTGTGTGTCCTGTAGTGCCTGTCCCACCCATTGCAAGTTCATCTAATACAGTTTTACCAATAAGCACCGCACCACTTAACTTTAATTTTTTATAAACAGTCGCATCATACACTGGAACATAAGATGCTAAAATATTAGAAGATGCTGTAGTAAGTATGCCACTTGTAGAAAAATTATCTTTTAGAGCATATGGCACACCATTTAATAGTGAATCAGATTCATTATGTTCACACTTTTCACAAATAGTTACAAATGCATTATAAGCATCCTGATATTTAAGTGCTTTTTCTTTAGCTTCTTTAAAAGAATCACTTATATCTTTATTTTTATAATCTATTATATTCATTATGCCACCACCCTTGGAACACTTACTTTATCATCTTGAACTTTTGGAGCATTTATAAATATTTCTTCTTTTGTAAGTGAGTTAACACTTGTATCACTTCTTAACTCTACGTCATTTTTCTTATATGGAAAATACATTGGTTCAATGGTTTCAATACCATCTATTTCACCTATTTTATCCATCCAATGCAAAAATGTTTCAAATTCATGCATAAGTGTTACATACTCTTCTTCTTTCATTTCAAACATTAAATTTTTTCCTAATTCTTTTAATTCATCCGTACTTATCATTACTACCACCTATTCTTTTATTTCAAAATAATTTCCACTATCTAAGTAAAGTATTCCAGCGTGTCCTTCTAATTTCTCTTTTATATCATCATATTTATTTAAATTTGTTATTTTTGATAATGTAATATATACCATATTTCCATCTGTCATATAAAGAATAAATCTTTCATTATCATATGAAGTAGATGAATACTCTATTTCACTTATTTTAAATAGTATATTTTCTTTCACTTTTGAAAATTTGTCTATCAATTTTTTTTCTATCTCTTCTGGAACATAATTTATTAAAGTAGGAATACCACTTAATGAATTATTCGATTTTAAAACAGTTCCATCACTTAATATAAAACTATCATCACTTCTTTTTTTGTATAATATTTGTTTTTCATCTATATTTATTTCTACAATATATCCAAATTTCTTGTTTATTTTACATGACTCAACTAATTCTAATTTTTTAATTTTTTTACATATTTTAGAAGAACTAGTACGAATAAAAGATGGATAATTATCTAAGTTAGATATCTCTATTATCTCTTCATCAGTTATATTATTAGTACCCATAACTACTATATTTCTTATAGGTTCTTTTAAAACATACATTATAATGTAAAAAAGAATATACAAAAAAAGCACAAATATTAAAAATTTTAACAAATTAAATTTTTTTCTTTTTACTTTTTTTGTTTCTCCCATATTTTCTCCATTACTTTGTTTTTATTATTTCGTTATATATTTTTGTACTTGATTCTGGTTTTTCCATAAATTCTATCTTTTTAACAATATCATCATATTCTTTTTTATTATCCAAAATACTTTTAATACTTGTAAGTAATAATTCAGGAGTTAAATCACTCTGTTCTATCATTATACTAACTCCTAAGTCTTTTAAACTAAGTGCATTGTAATACTGATGGTTATTAGCAACATATGGACTAGGTATTAAGATTGAAGGAATATTTGTACCAATAATCTCACTAATAGTTGAAGCTCCTGCTCTAGATATTATCAAGTCAGCACTCTTCATAAGTCCTGGTAAATCTTCATAAAATGATATTATTTTTACACTTGATGGCACTTTTAAATTATTGCTAAGTGCATTATATTGTCTACGCCCTGTAATAAATAGAATTTCTTTATCACTCTCATTGAAATTTCTTAAAAAATCTAATAATTTTTCATTCATCGCAGTAGAGCCTTCACTACCCATTACTATTAGTATTAATTTCTTACTTTTGCTAAATCCAAGTTCTGTTTTATCGTGTTTTTTAATAAACTTTGCACGTTCTAAACAAGGATTTCCTGTGTATACTGTTTTAGATTCTTTAAAATATTTTTTAGTTTCAGGAAAAGATATAAAAATTTTTTTAGAATATTTACTTAATAATTTATTGGTTTTACCCGGAATTACGTTTTGTTCATGAATGTAAACAGGTATTTTTCTACTGCGGGACGCTAAAATGACAGGTAAAGTCACATACCCACCAAATGCTACTACTGCATCTGGTTTAAATTCATCTATTATCTTTTTTGATTCTCTAATTGCTTTACTTATGGAAAAAATATTTTTTGCATCTTTTACAATATTTTTCTTATATCCATGTATTTCTAAGCCTTTATAAGGAATATTCATACTGGGGACTATTTCACTTTCCATTCTGTCAGTAGTCCCAACATAAATAAATCTATTTCTAGGATCTTTCTTAATTGTTTCTATTAATGATAAGGCTGGAAATATATGACCACCAGTTCCACCTGCAGATATTAAAAATCTCATATATAAAATCTCTCCTCCATAATATTATACTAAAAACTAATACTAAATAACAGTATTAGTTTTATTTTTATGTAAATTAGTCAGTTTCTAGTAATGTCCTATATTTATAATATACTTTCTTTTGGATGGATATATTTGTATCAGTTTCAAGTTCTGATAAAGGTTTACCCATTTTAGTTTCAAATTCACTAAGTGGCAAATACTCTTCAAGTTTTAATGAGTCCGCTGATAAATATGATGTTCTCATTCTTTTTAATACTTTTGTTCTTACTTCCCTAGTATCAGTAGAATCTATTTTTTCATCTCCATATTCACTCCATGAACCCCATTTAGCAGAAGATGTATCAATTTTACATCCACTTGCAGGAGACGAGGCAGAATACGCTCCATCATTACACATTGTTTTTGTACTTGCGCTTGTTTTAAACCATTTGAATTTATAAATATCTGCGGAATATAGCGTTTGCATCTTACATGTAGAAGTTTCTGTGTTACCTGGACAACTTCCATTTGTCCAATTAGACCAATTATATTCCACTTTTGAAGTTTTAGTATAACTAGAAGCACCTAATTTATTTTTTTCTTCTTCGGTTAAATAAGCAGCTTCGTTTATATTAGTAGTATATCCTCCATTTGATTTTAAATATCTTGTCTCTATATTTTGATTATAATTAGTACACGATCCTTCCGTACAACTTGTACATTCACTTCCACAACTTGTAACAGTTTTTGTGCCTGTGGTAGTTGAATAAGTCTCTTTATACGGATAATTTGAAGGACATGACTCTGAACCACTTATAACATTGGGTGAATATACTTTAGTTGAAGAACCTGAAGTCACAGGTGTACAATTATAACCACTTATAGGTGAAGATAATCCATTTTGTTGATCATAATATTTATATCCATATGTAGAAGTAGTACCTGATGAAGTATATGAAGCACTGCAATTTGAAATTGTTCCATAGCCACCAATTATAAGATTACAACTACTTCCACTAGACCAACAAGCTGTATAGTTTGTTCCGTTATATGAGCATCTTCTTGTACTAGGCGATCCATTTAACATACAGTTTTGAACACTTACTTGATTGCTGCCTCCATATGAACCTCTACAAGTTGAATTAGTATAAAGAGTTGGCAACGTACATCCTCTTACAGCACAAGAATATGTAATACCACTAGTTGATTTCCAATTAAAGGAAAGTGAATAAACATATGGCCCAGATTCACTAGATTCCGTACAAGAATAAGCAGCGCAATTTAAATATCCAGCATTACTGCAAGCATTTAAGGCATCTGAAGAACTATTATAGTAACATCCTGATGAACTTTGTGTATTACTTGTGCAATTATATGTTGTTGTTCCACTTTGCAAATAGTAACATCTATATGTAGGAACTGAATAATTACAAGTATAATTTCTTGAAGCACAACTACCATTAGAAGTAACAGTCCTTGAATATATATATTTAGGTGTTGCTGTTCTATATTGAGTAGATGTTTTTAATTCATATTCACGTCCTGAAGTCTGCGAAGTTATGTCACTCCTATTTACACTTGGACCTATTGTCCTTGCTAAAGTTTTTGTTTCTGTTTCTTTTTCATATCCACTTGCAGGTCTTGTTTCATAATATGCGCCACCTCCATAATAAGAGGTTCCACCAGTTAACCTATACCATTTAAATGTTCCATCTCTATAACTATATTGAGTTTTCTCTTCAGTTTCAGTATCAAGAACTTGTACTCCACTAGGCACTACAGGAGATGTCTTCGTATCGCTCTTTTCTACCCAATCAGTCCATTCTGTATATTTAGCTGCTGCATCACTATAATTATAAAATAAACTTAATTCAACTTGTGTATTACCTTTAGATGTATCAGGGGCTGTTGGAGAATATTCACTCCAAGAAGAATACAAATCTGATGATGTACATGCACCACAATTTATATCATGAGAATAATAATATTTTGTTCCACTTTTTCCAACATAAGCATTACCTGTACAACTAGTTCCTACTTCAGATAAATCTTTAGATGTTAAAACACGCTCATCTATTAAAGTCTGAACAGTTTCACTCTTCATTACTCCATCTTCAATAGGTAATTTATCTTGAAAATAATCTTGTGCTCTTACTTTTAATATTTCATTTAATCTTTCACATTCGCTGTTTCCTTCCACTATTGGTTTTTCTCCATTGGTACAAGATTTAGTAAAAAACAAGATTATAAAAGTAAATACTCCTAAAGTTATTAATATTTTTACAGTTTTACTCATATGCACGTCCTCCATCTATTTTATATAAACATTATACTATATGTATCTTTTATTTTCTATCTATTTTTATTATTTTCTTATAAAAAGAAAAAAAGTAAAATTTTTATTACTTTTCTATATTGTTATTTTAAGAAATTTGCTTTTACCTTTTCCTATAATTAAAACATTATCTTTAAAATCATTTTCATTTATTATTTTTTTTACATCTCTAATTTTTTCATTATTGATGCTTATTCCATTTTGTTCTATCATTCTTCTTGCTTCTGATTTAGACGGAACAAGCGATGTTTCAAATAGTAATTCTATTAATGTAATACTACCTACTTTTTCACTCGCTAATTTGTATATTTCAGTATTTTCTGGCACTCCACCACTAGCAATAGCTTTGTATCTTTCTTCAGCACCTGCTATAAATTCAGTTCCGTGATACATCTTAATTATTTCTTTTGCATATTCTTTGTGTGCATTAATAATATCTGTTTCTATTAAATTTTTAGCATCATCCAAATTTATATCAGTAGTAAGTCTAAAATAATCTAATAATACATTATCCGGTATTTTCATAGCTTTTTCATACATTACTTCAGCACTTTCATCTATTCCAATGTAATTTCCTAAAGATTTACTCATTTTTTCTTTTCCATCAGTTCCTACTAAAAGTGGAAAGACTATAACGTCTTGTGGCTCATACCCATAATTTCTTTGAAGTTCTCTTCCAACAAGTAAATTAAATGTTTGGTCAGTTCCTCCAATTTCAATGTCTGCTTTAAGTGCAACTGAATCATATCCTTGAATTAAAGGATATAGCATTTCATGCATTCCAATAGGTGTTTTATTATTAAATCTATTGTTAAAATCATCTCTTTCTAATACTCTTGCTACTGTATATTTACTAGTAAGTTCTATAACATCTTCAAAATTCATTTTACTAAGCCATTCAGAGTTATATGCAATTCTTGTTTTTTCGGGGTCTAATATTTTAGTTACTTGTCTAAAATAAGTTTCTCCACTTTTTCTAGTTTCTTCCATAGTAAGAGATGGTCTAGTTTTGGATTTACCACTAGGGTCTCCTATCATCGCAGTAAAGTCACCTATAACAAATACTACTTCATGACCTAAATCTTGAAATATTCTAAGCGCTCTTAAAACTACAGTGTGACCTAGATGTAAGTCAGGTCTTGAAGGGTCCGCTCCTAATTTAATAATTAATTTTTTATCTCCATTTAATTTTTTTAAAAAAGTATCTTTATTATAAATATCTACTGAACTCCTTACTATTAAATCAATTTTTTCTTCTTTTGTCATTTTTTCCTCCTATTTTTATACAAAAAAACGCCCTTATATAAAGGACGATATATACCGTGGTACCACCTTAATTCATAGAAATTCTATGCACTTTCATCTTTAACGGAATTATCCGGTTTTTAGCTCCTAATATGTAATTCACATGTTTATATTTGTTTATTTTCACCTACCCATAAACTCTCTAACTTTTAAATATAAAATGCTACTTTTATTAATCAATGCCTAATAACAAACTAATTATAATATATTTATTTATTATTTTCTAGTCTTTTCTTAAAAAAGTATGCCTATAAGTTCAATAATTATTCCACTAATTAGTCCTATACCATAAGTTATTAACAGTATTTTTATATTTTCTCTTAAATTTTTATTTGATTTAAAGAGCACTAATATTGCTACTCCACTACCAGTAAGAAGACCACCTATTAGAGAACCAAATGAAACTGCTCCATTTAAGTAAAGTTCTGTTATCATTACACTTGCTCCACAATTTGGAATAAGTCCTATTAAACATGTTACAAAAGGTCCAAAAACACTTCCTTTCAAGAATAAAGTAGATAAAAATTCTTCACCTGCGTATGCAAATAAAACATTTATTAGAAAAGATATAATAACAATAAATAAAATTGTATTTAAAGTGTGCTTTATAGATGAAACAAATATACCTTTTTCACAGTGACAATGTACTTCATCACATATTTCATAATTTACTATTTCTTGTTTCTTTTTTCTTAATATAAAATCAATTATAAATCCCGAAGTAATACCAATAAATACTTTTATTAATAATATTGAAATAATTAGTTTAGCTTCTACATTTTGTGATATTAGTATAGGTAACATTTCATCACTTGTAGATAAATATATAGAGATAAGTGTACCTAAAGATACTATTCTAGTTATATATAAATTTGTTGCCATAACAGAAAAGCCACATTGAGGTATTACTCCCAATACTGATCCTATTAAAGGTCCAAAATTACCTGAAGCACTTACTATCTTTTTTGCTTTATTACTAAATTTATGTTCAATTACTTCAATAAGTAAAAATGCTACAAATAAAAATGGAAGTAATTTTAATGCATCAATTAAAGTGTCTAATATAACATCTATCATTTTTTCTCCATTCCTGCAAATAGATTATATTATGTTAGATTATTATTGTCAACTTTAATTTTTTAATTAGATAAATGCTTAGTAACAGTTACTACATCTAATCCACGAGATTTTATATAATTTATTATTACTCCAAATTCATTAACTAAATTTACACTTTCTTTTAATATTATAAAGTCACCTTTTTTAACATCAGATTTTATATTAGACAAGTATTCTTTATTAAAGTTTTTATTTACTTTTAAAGTATTAACTTTATTTTTAGTACACAACTCTTTTAAGTTTTCATCATCCGTATATACACAAAATAATTCACTTTTAAGAGAATTTTTCAAAGTTTTAATTTCTGTTTCATCATTTCCTTTATATAAAATATCATAATTATTGTTTATAAGTTTATTAATATATTCTGTATTATTCTTGTAATAATTATAATCCACTAAAATGCTTACATATGACCTTTTACTTTTACTTATACTTACTAATTTTTCAATATTTTTTCCAGTACTTACATCTATTATTAAACTAACAGAATTTTTTGATTCATTACCTCCAATTATATAGTCATCTATATTATTTTGTTTACTAACCACACATGGGGACTCCGTATATTCAATTAAAGATGCATCAAATCCAGTTGTAGTCATCACTGAATAACTTAAATTTTCATCTACCACTTTTCCACTTACTCCAAGCACAACACCTGCATCTGTAATATAACCTTCAGTGCATTCTTTGTTATATTTAAGAGCATGTGCATTTATTTCTTTCATAAGTTTATCTTCTTTATTCATAAAAAGTGCAATTTTATTTGTATAATAAAAACTAAATGCCATCAATGAAATAACACCAATATATCCAAAAATTTTTTTTATTTTCATTTTTTCACCTTGATAAATTATATGATTATAATACTTTTTTATTTCAAAAATAAAAGAGCATTTTTATCTGCCCTTTATATTATTTTCTTCTAAATATTCGTTATAACCTTTCATGAAAGATAATTCATTGTTAAGTCCCATTGATTCTATTTCTTCATAAGGTACACCATCTTCTGCATATTCTCTTCCTTGCGTATACATTTCATGTTCAAACAACATAGATTTTTCTTCAGGTGTAGCAGAAGCAATAAATTCTAGACCTTCATTAAATTCTTTTTCTTCCATCATTTTTTCTTTTTCGGTTTTCATTTTATTTTCCTCCTATTATTTTTTTATTTCCCATATAACTTTGTAGTGGTTCAGGGATATTTATAGACCCATCTTCATTTAAATTGTTTTCAACAAATGCAATTAACATTCTAGGTGGGGCTACTACCGTGTTATTAAGCGTATGTGGATAATATTTTCCGTTCTCACCAGAAACTCTTATTCCAAGTCTTCTTGACTGAGCATCAGTTAGATTTGAACAACTTCCTACTTCAAAATATTTCTTTTGTCTAGGACTCCATGCTTCTACATCTATACTCTTTGATTTCAAATCAGCAAGGTCTCCACTACAGCATTCAATAGTTCTAACAGGAATATTTAAACTTCTAAATAATTCTACAGTGTAATTCCACATTTTATTAAAATATTCCTTACTTTCTTCAGGTCTACATATTACTACCATTTCTTGTTTTTCAAATTGATGAATTCTATAAATACCTCTTTCTTCTAATCCATGCGCTCCTTTTTCTTTTCTAAAACATGGACTATAACTTGTAAGAGTTAAAGGTAAATTATTTTCTTTTATAATAGAGTCTTTATATCTACCTATAATAGAATGTTCAGATGTACCTATTAAATATAAGTCTTCTCCTTCTATTTTGTACATCATACTATCCATCTCTTCGAAACTCATTACTCCGCTTACAACGTCTCCATGTATCATGTATGGAGGAATTACATAAGTAAATCCCTTATCTATCATAAAGTCTCTTGCGTATGAGATAACTGCAGAGTGTAGTCTTGCCACGTCTCCAGTTAAATAATAAAATCCATTACCTGCGACTTTACGTGCTGCGTCTAAATCTAGTCCACTTAGACTCTCAAGTATATCAGTGTGATATGGTACCTCAAAATTATATTCAGTTTGTTCTCCATATTTTTCTTTTTCTTTGTTTTCTGTATCGTTCTTTCCAATAGGAACAGTGTCATCTATTATATTTGGTATCCCATACATAATACTTTTTATTTTAGTATCAAGTTCTGTCTCTTTAATTTCAAGTTCACTTATTTTATTATTGATTTCGTTAACTTTATTCTTAATTTCATCTGCTTCTTCACGTTTACCTTCTCTCATAAGAAGTCCTATAGAATCACTTAATTTATTTCTTTCGTTTCTATAATTGTCTGCTTCAGTTTTAATAGCTCTATATTCTATATCTGCGTTATATACTTCATCAACTAAAGGTAACTTTTTATCTTGAAATTTTTTCTTGATATTATTTATTATTAATTCTTTGTTTTCTCTAATTAATTTTATATCAATCATGTATCCTCCTTTTATTATTATATCAGTTTTTACTTTTTTATATCAATATGTAATTCTTTTAATTGATACTCATCTACTGTATTTGGACATTCACTCATTAGACAAGATGCTGAAGATGTTTTAGGGAATGCTATTACATCTCTAATATTGTCAGTTTCAGATAGTAGCATAACTATTCTATCAAGTCCACAAGCATACCCACCATGTGGTGGTGCGCCATATTGGAATGCTTCCATAAAGTATCCAAATTTTTCTTTTGCTTTTTCATAAGTAAGACCAAGGGACTCAAACATACGCTCTTGTACTTTTTTATCATGTATTCTAATACTGCCTCCTCCTGCTTCATAGCCATTTATTACAATGTCATATGCTTTTGAGTAACAGTTTGCTGGGTCAGTTAATAATTTATCAACATCTTCATCTTTTGGAGAAGTAAACGGATGATGACAAGCCATAAATCTTCCTTCTTCTTCACTCCACTCAAATGATGGAAAATCTACTACCCAAAGAGCTTTGTATTCTCCTTTGGAATATAAATTTAATTCTTTTCCTAAATGAGTTCTAAGTGCTCCTAAACTTGTTTTTACCATATTATAATCACCAAAAATTATTAACACTAAATCATTTAATTCAATATTCAGCCTGTTTTTAAGTTCATTTATTTCAATTTCACTCATTAATTTAGTAATGCTTCCAGTTACTTCTTCGTTAAATTTTATGTATGCAAGACCCCTTGCTCTATAAGTTTTTACAAATTCAGTTAATTTATCTATTTCTTTTCTAGAATACTTATCAGCCGCATTTTTAGCCACTATTGCATTAATAACACCATTAGAATTAATTACATTTTTAAACATATCTGCGTCATTATTTTTTAGTATTTCAGTAATATCATTTATTTTCATATCAAATCTTAAATCAGGTTTATCGGTTCCATAATCACGAATAGCGTCTTTATATTTCATTTTCATAAGTGGAAGTGGTAAATCATACCCAATAGTATTTTTAAAAATATAATGCATCATATTTTCGCCCATATTCATTACGTCACTCTCATCAACAAAACTCATTTCAACATCTATTTGAGTAAACTCTGGTTGTCTATCAGCTCTTAGGTCTTCATCTCTAAAGCACCTAGCGATTTGAAAATATCTTTCAACTCCACCTATCATTAAAAGTTGTTTAAATAATTGAGGAGACTGAGGTAATGCATAGAATTTACCTTTATTAACTCTGCTTGGTACTAGATAATCTCTTGCCCCTTCAGGAGTGGACTTTCCTAATATTGGAGTTTCTACCTCTATGAAATTATTTTCATCAAAGAAATTTCTAACTGCCATCATAGTTTTGTGTTTTAATATTAAATTATCTTTAATATTTTCTCTTCTTATATCTAAATATCTGTATTTTAGTCTTGTATCTTCTAAAGCAGTAGTGTCACCAGTTATTTCAAATGGAAGATCAATAGATTCGTTAATTACTTCTAAAGATAACACATCTACTTCTATATCACCAGTCTTTATATTTTTATTTTTATTTTCTCTTTCAACTATTTTTCCACTTGCTTTTATTACATATTCATTTTTCAAGAAAGAAGCGACACTATAATATTCACTTTCTGGTCTTACAACTAATTGAATTATCCCAGATCTATCTCTTAAATCAATAAAAACAAGACCACCTAAATTTCTTCTTTTAGCTACCCATCCATATAACTCTACTATTTCACCAACATTTTTAATATTAAATTCTGTATTCATACATTTTTTCATACTTTTCCTCCTAAAGAAAAAAATCCCATAAACATAAGGACGATATATACCGTGGTACCACCTTAATTCATAGGATTATTATACTATCTTTTTGTTGTTAAAGCCAACATTACTTTTTACTTATACACTTTGTGTCACTAATATTTACATATTACCAAAGAAAGTAACTTTCTACAAATTATTATACATCATTTCTTATTAAAGTCAATTTAATATAACTACTTTTCTTCTTCTAATTGTGGTAATTCTTTTTTCTCTTCTTTCTTTTCAAAATAATGTTTTCTTACCTTTGCATCTATTTCTTCAAACATTTTAGGATTATTTTTAAGTACAAGTTTTGTATTTTCTTTTCCTTGCCCTATTTTTTCTCCTTTGTATGAATACCATGCTCCACTTTTATCAATTACATCAATATTAGCAGCTAAATCAACTAGTTCTCCTTCTTTAGATACACCTTCACCATACATTATTTCCACTTCAGCCGTTTTAAATGGTGGAGCTACTTTATTTTTAACAACTTTTACTACAGTTCTATTTCCTATAATATCAGTTCCCATTTTAATTTGTTCTGCACGCCTTACATCAAGTCTAACTGTTGAATAATATTTAAGTGCTCTTCCACCTGGTGTTGTCTCAGGATTGCCAAACATAACTCCAACTTTTTCTCTTAACTGATTAATAAATATACATATTGTATTCGTTTTACTTACTACACCGCTTAGTTTTCTAAGTGCTTGTGACATTAATCTTGCTTGTAATCCAACATGAGAATCCCCCATCTCCCCTTCAATTTCTGCTTGAGGAA
>CAYXHQ010000003.1:0-19765 GCA_964465245.1 uncultured Muribaculaceae bacterium
AAATTTTACATAATTTTTTGATTTTTAATGAAATGTTTTTATATAAATGATAAAATAAAGTGTAAATAATAGGAGGTACAAATGAGAGATGTTGGTACAGTTGTAAGGGGGATTAGAACAGGAGTCATTAAAGAAAATGACGATCTTGCTAATATAACAGTAGATTCTGTTATAAAAGCGTCAATTAGTGAAGGGTTTGAACTAGAAGATAAAGATATCGTTGCAATAACTGAAGCAGTAGTAGGAATAAGTATGGGAAATTATGCAACACTTGATCAAATAAGCACTGATATAAAAAGCAAATTTGGTGTAAGTCATATAGGAGTGGTATATCCTATATTGAGCAGAAATAGATTCGCAGTATTATTAAGTGCAATCGCAAGAAGTGTTGATAAAATTACAATGCAATTAAGTTTTCCATCTGATGAAGTGGGAAATGACATTTTAGATAAAAACAAATTATCTTCGCTTAAAATGGATTTATCAAGTGTAATAAGTGAAAGTGAATATATAGAGAAATTTGGAGACTTTCGTCATTTATTTACAGGAGTAAATATGGTGGATTTTTATAGGGAAGTAGCAGAAAAAGAAAATTGTGAAATAGAGTTTGTATTTAGCAACAATCCATTAACTATACTTGATTATACTAAGAACGTATTATGTGCTGATATTCACACAAGAGAATATACTAAAAAATTATTATTAGAAAGTGGCGCTGATAAAGTATTAACACTATCTGATATTATGACTGAAAGTGTGGACGGAAGTGGGTGTAATCCTAAATATGGTTTACTAGGATCTAATCGTTCTACTGAAGAGAGAGTTAAACTATTTCCTGCTAATGGATTTGAATTTGTAAAGAATGTTCAAAAAATATTTAAAGAAAAAACTGGAAAAAATATAGAAGTAATGATATATGGAGATGGAGCATTCAAAGATCCTATTGGTGGGATATGGGAACTTGCTGACCCAGTTGTAAGCCCAGGATATACTGATGGACTTGAAGGTAGTCCAAATGAACTTAAACTTAAATATTTATCTGATAATAAATTTAGCGATTTAAGAGGAGAAGAATTAAATAACGCAATTAAAGAAGAAATTAAAAAGAAAGATAAAGATTTAAAAGGAACTATGTCTACTCAAGGAACGACTCCAAGAAGATATACTGATTTAATTGGTTCACTGTGTGATTTAACAAGTGGAAGTGGAGACAAAGGAACACCTGTTGTACTTATTCAAAGATATTTTACTAATTATTCAGAATAAAAATATTTTATTAAAATAATTTTATAATAGGTAAAGATATGAGTAATGTATTTGAATATATTTTAAAAAATGTAAAAAATAGTAGTGTAGAGTATAAATATAACGAAGAAGAAAAAAGAAAAGAACCTTATATGATTCAGTTTATTATAGATTCTAAATATAAATTTGTAATAAGGAGAGACGTGGGATACTTTTCACATAATTTAGAAAATCATTGGCATTTTGAAGTATGGAGTAACAAGGGAAAGAAAAATTATTCATTGTACATTTTTGTTGATGAAAAGAATAATGTTATTAAGACAAAAAATTATCCTCAAAAAATTAGAAAGAAGGAGTGAATTCTTCTTTTTTTCGTTGTATAATATATTCATGAGCATGTTGAAGTTTGAAAAAAAATTATATAAAAAAGGATATTCTTTAATTGGTGGGGTAGATGAAGTAGGACGTGGACCTTTAATTGGACCAGTAGTTGCTGCTTGTGTAATACTACCTAAAAACTTTTATAATGCGGAGATTAATGACTCTAAAACATTAACTGAGAAAAAAAGAGAATATTTATATGATGTTATTATAGAAAGTGCTATAAGTGTTGGAATAGGTGTGGTTAGTGCTAAAGAAATTGATGAAATGAACATTTTAGAAGCTACTAAAAAAGCAATGATAATGGCTATAAAAAATATGAATATAAAACCAGAATATTTGCTTATTGATGCAGTAAAATTAAAAACTGATATTCCTTATGAAGCAATTATTAAGGGGGATGCTAAAAGTGAATCTATTGCTGCTGCTTCCATTATTGCAAAAGTAACAAGAGACAGAATGTTAATAGAATTAGATAAAGAATATCCAATGTATGGATTTAAGAAAAATAAAGGTTATGGAACAAAAGAACATTTGAGTGCAATAGAAAAATATGGGGTGCTTGAAAGTCATAGAAAAAGTTTTAAACCCGTAAGTGATTATATAGAAAAAATTAAAATACAAGTATAAAAAAAGTGGAACATAAATAACTCTTATGTTATAATCTATAAAGAAAGAAGGAGTAAAACATGAAAATATTAAGTATCAATGCTGGTAGTTCATCTTTAAAATACACATTATTTGAAATGCCAGAAGAAAAAGTTTTAGTATCAGGTGTATTTGAACGTATTGGACTAGATAAGAGTTTTTATAGTATAAAAATTAACGGAGATAAAAAGGAAATAGAAGAGTCTTTACCTAATCATAAGACTGCTTTTGAAATACTAATTAAAGAATTAATAAAGAATAATATAGTAGAGAATTTGGAAGAAATTAAAGGAATAGGGCATAGAATCGTTCAAGGTGGATCTTATTTTGATAAAACTGTAGTAATTGATGAAGACGTAATTTCGAAAATAGAAGAATTATCATCTTTAGCACCTCTTCATAATCCTGCGGCAGTAACAGGTATACGTGCCTCACAAAGTGTTCTTCCAAATGCTTTAGGAACTGTTGTATTTGATACGGCCTTTCACCAAACAATGGCAGAAGAAAATTATTTATATGCACTTCCATATGAATGGTGTGAAGACTATAAAATAAGAAGATATGGAGCACATGGTACATCTCATAAATATGTAGCATCTGCTGTTAACAAATATTTAGGTGGAGTAAACACTAAAGTTATTACATGCCATATTGGTAATGGAGCAAGTATTAGTGCTGTTAAAAACGGAGAATGTATAAATACGTCTATGGGTCTTACCCCAAATGCAGGTCTTATTATGGGGACAAGATGTGGAGATATAGATGCTACAATCGTTCCATATATGTTAGAACAATTAGGATGCACTCCAAGAGAAATGGATACTATACTAAATAAAAAGAGTGGACTTTTGGGAATAAGCGGAATAAGTAGTGACTCTAGAGATATAGAAGATGGAATATATGCGGGAAATGATAGATGTATTCTTGCTCAAAAGAATTATTGATTACATCGCTTCATATTATGTTGAATTAGAAGGTTGTGATGCTATAGTTTTCACTGCGGGTGTTGGAGAAAACTCAATTCATACAAGAAAAGAAGTAATTGATGGACTTTCTGTTCTTGGAATAAAGTTAGATGAAGAAGCAAATAACTCTCGTGGAAAAGAAGTTAAAATATCAGCTGATGACTCAACTGTACCAGTATATGTAATACCTACAAATGAAGAATTAATGATAGCAAGAGACACATTTAATTTAATATAAAAATAGTAAAGGAAAAAAGAGAATGACAAGTATTTACAAAAAAATTTATAGTGCTATAAAAAAATATAACACAATTTATATAGTTAGGCATATTGGTCCTGACCCAGATGCAGTAGGAAGCCAAATTGCTTTAAGAGACTCAATAAAGGAAACTTTTCCAGAAAAAAAAGTACTTGCCTTAGGTAGTGGACTTGCAAGATTTAAATATTTTGGTAAACTAGATAAAGCAGAGAGATATGACTATGAGAATTCTTTAGTAATCGCAGTAGATATACCAGACTTAAAAAGAATAGATTTGCCTAATATAGAAGAATTTAAGAATATCATAAAAATAGATCATCATCCTTTTGTGGATAAGTTTGGTTCTCTTGAATTAATTGATTTAAAATCTACTAGTGCATCAGAAGTGGTATTAAATTTAATAAATAATACTAGACTTAAAATGACAAAAAGTGTTGCTGAAAATTTATTTATTGGTATAATGTCAGACTCTAATAGATTACTATTTGAGCCAGTTAGTTCTAAATCATTTTATACAGTATCAAAACTTATATATGATAATAAGTTGGATATTCAAGATTTGTATTCAAAACTATATATGCGCCCATTATCTGAAGTAAGACTTATGGGATATATTGCTTCTAATTTAAAAGTAACTAAAAACAAATTTGCATTTATAAATTTAGAAGATGACATTATTAAATCTTTAGGAGCTGACGCTGCAAGTGCATCAAATATGATAAATGATTTTAATAATATAGATGAAATTCTTGTTTGGATGTTTATATCAAGAGATGAAAAAAATGATATGTTTAGAATAAATATAAGAAGTAGAGGACCACATATAAACGCAATTGCAGCTAAGTATAGTGGTGGAGGACATAAATTTGCAAGTGGTGTTAGAACAAAAGAAAAAAGTGTAATAGAGAGTCTTGAAGATGATTTAGATGAATTATGTAAAGAATATTTAAAAGTGAATGAATAGTTCACTTTTATTTTGTTTGCAATATTAAACTTTTCAATATATAATAATAAAAGAAGGTGAATTAATTATGGAAATAACAAAGGTGGAAGAACCAATAACAGCAGTTAGAATATCACAGTACCCTGAAGATAATAGAAATGAATTTTTAATTTTAGGTAAAAGTAATGTAGGTAAAAGCAGTTTTATAAACACTTTAATAAATAGAAAGAATTTTGCAAGAACAAGTTCTAAGCCTGGTAAAACTCAGACACTTAATTTTTATTTTTGTAATGAATTATTTTATTTAGTGGATGTTCCAGGGTATGGATATGCGTCTGTATCAGATAAAATGCAAGAAAAATTTGGATTAATGATAGAAGAATATTTAAAAAATAGACCAAACTTAAAACATGTATTTTTACTTATTGATTATAGACATAAGCCATCTGATAATGACCTACTTATGTATAATTTCTTAAAATATTATAACTTACCTGTAACAGTAGTATGTACTAAACATGATAAAGTATCTAAAATGGCAAGAGAAAAACAAGATAAACTAATTAAAAGCACAATTGATATTGCTCTTGGGGATGAAATACTAAATTTCTCTAGTGTTACAAAAGTGGGAAAAGATAGAATTTATGATATAATTGCAAGTTACGAAGAAAAATAACTATTGAATAATGGTTATTTTTAGTTTATAATTTAAATATAATAGGTGGTGTTATAATGAAAAATAAAAATGGATTTACGTTAACTGAAGTTTTAGCAGTCATAGCAATAATAAGTGTGATTTCTTTAATTGCTGTACCCAGTGTAATGATGGTTACTTCGTCTATCAAAGAAAGACTATATAACTCAAAAATTGATTATTTAGTATCTGCTGCAGAACTTTATGGACAAGATAATAGTAGTATATATGGTACTCCTAATCCAAATATCCCAGCATGTGCAACAGTTAATGAAGATGAAGCATGTGTACAGGTGAAAAAACTAATAGAGGAAGAATATGCTGAAATTGATATTAAAACCAATACTAATACATGCACTGATCCACTAGGCTGTGTTGTAAATCCTAAAAATAATGCATCAATGAATGAAGACTATATACTAATAAAGAAAAAAAATAATGGAACTATAGGTATTTGGATGGGTAAACCTGTACTTATTAGTGAAGAAGATACAGTTATTGATGTAGTATGTAATACCCTTCTTAATAAAGATGGAGCAAAAATCGGAAAAGATGGAACTGGAGATAATGATTATTGTGATTGTACTGACCTTACTACTAAAGGAGATGCTTGTTTAGTAGTGGGAGATGACCCAAATAATTATGTACTTCATCCAAATGATACATCTTCTGGAACATATTGGAGAATAATGGGAGTATACTGTTTAGATAACACGTGTGATGCTACTGCGGATGAAACAGGACTTTCAGTAAAAATGGTAACTGACAACAATATATTAGTTAACGAATAGATTTATCTTTATGAATCTATTTTTTTTTGATATAATGTATGCGTTGGGAAGTGATAACATGAAACAAACAGTATGTTTAGTTGGAAGACCAAATACAGGAAAAAGTAGTTTATTTAATAGAATAGCAAAAAAGAAAATATCAATTATTGAAGATACTCCTGGAGTAACGAGAGACAGAATAATTACTAACGCTAATTATGATGGAAAAGATTTTTATTTGATAGATACTGGTGGACTTGATTATTCTGATGGTGGATTCAATGAAGAAATTAAAATGCAAGTAGAAGTTGCTATTGAAGAAAGTGACGTTATTGTATTTGTAGTAGATGGAAAAGAAGGGCTTACTTCAAATGATTTACTAATTAGAGACTTACTTAAGAGAAGTGGCAAAAAAGTAATAGTGGCAATTAATAAAATAGATAGTGGAAAAAGTAATGATAATCTATATGATTTTTATGCTCTTGGATTTGAAGAATATGTAGGAGTCAGTGCCGAACATGGAACGGGAATGAATGACTTATTAACTATGATATGTCATAACTTTAATGAAGACATAATTATAGAAGATGATAATCTGCTTAAGTTTTGTGTACTAGGAAGACCAAATGTAGGCAAAAGCAGTTTAGTAAATGCCCTACTTAATGAAGAAAGAGTAATAGTATCAGACGTTGCGGGAACCACTAGAGATGCGATTGATACAAATTTCACATATGAAAAACAAGATTATATTTTAATAGATACTGCGGGACTTCGTAAAAAAGGTAAAGTCTTTGAAAGTGTTGAAAAGTATAGCCTACTTAGAAGTATGAAAGCAATAGATAGAAGTAATGTATGTATGTTAGTACTTGATGCGACTACTGGCATAATTGAACATGATAAACATATAGCATCTTACATTCTTGAGTCGGGTAAAGCACTTGTAATAGTAGTAAATAAATGGGATACCATTGATGATAAAGATATAAGTATTAAAAAATGGAAAAAAGATATAGAGACTAATTTTCAATTCTTGCCTTATGCTAAAGTTGTATTTTTAAGTGCTCTTACAAAAAAAAGAATACACACTCTTATGCCTGAAATACTAAACGCATACAATAATACTAATAAAAAAGTTGAAGATAATATAATTAACGAAATAATTAGAGAAGCATATATTGAAAATCCTCCAGCTTTAAGAAACGGAAAAAGACTTAAAATATATAATGCAAAAGAAGTAAGTGTATCTCCTCCAAGAATAGATATAGAGGTAAATATGAGAAGTTTAGTACATTTTTCATATAAAAGATATTTAGAAAACAAAATAAGAGAAAGTATTGATTTTACTGGAACTCCAATTCAAATTGAATTTAAAAACAAAGGCGAATAACCTTTGTTTTAATATTGCATAGAATACTCTAGGTGATAAAATGAAAGATGAAGTTTTTGAAAAAATTGAACAGAAGACTAAAGTGAGTAAAGATACTATTCTTAATTTAGCTCGTAAATTACAACAAGGAGACTTTAAAAATGAAGACACCCTAAGAGAAGTAATACATGAAATAAGTAGTATTACAGGCAAAGAAGTAAGTGAAGAAAAAGAACAAAAAATTATAAACATGATAAAAAATGATAAAGTACCAACAAATATGGATAAATATATCTAATTCATAAATTCTTTTTCAAGTTTACCTGAAGACCAAAGCATATTATATAAAGAGTTATTTATTACTAGGTCAAATTCTCCAATATATTCATATACAGTAGGATTAAAACTTAATTTAAATTCATTTAGTGATTTGAATGGATTATCAGGAGTAAAATTACCAGATATTCCATTTAAATCCAAGAATGAATAATTAAGAGATTTATAATATGTAATAAAATTATAATATAGAAAATAATTAGCATCTAATTTAACAAGATTATTATCAAATCCACTTATTATTAAATTTACTCTTGTATTATATTTAACTAGTAGGGCACCACCAATTAATTCTTTTAAAATGCCGGATCTTATTTTTGATGTTAGCGTGTCTATTATATGTTTTGTTTCTGTGAGTTCATTATCTGAATTCATTTTTTTATTTAATAGTTCAGTGTCACTTGGATTATCACTAAATAATTCATTGATTTCTTCATTTTCCATAAGAAGTTTTTCATATTTATTTTTATATATTTCGGCATGGCGAGAATAATCAATTTCAACCATTAATAAATCTATAAGTTCATTTGAATCAAAAGAAGCATAAAAATCTTTAAAATATTTTAAAGTTTTGTTAATCTTTTCATCAATAAAATTATAGAAAAGAGGTAATTCATTTATTGTACATTTTTTAAGTTTTAAAGAACTTACATCAGTAGAATTAATTTTTTCTTTGCATATTTCATTAACACTTTCTTTAGAAAAACTTTTAAGATTAATAATAGGATTAAATTTAGGTAACATAGATTCAAAATATAAATTATCTTTTAATTTTTCATATCCCATGTTTATCATAAATTCCACAAGTTCTTTATTGTGAGTATTAATTATTTTTTTAGAACCCTCATAATCCACCTTAGCATATATTATTTCTGGATTTATTTTAACAAATGCAAAACCTTTAATTAAAAGAAAGGATTTAAGTTTTACAGTAAAATCTTTTAGTAATTCTAGGTTTCCATAATCTATTAAAAAACCACGAGGAGCATAACCATATTTAACCGCAGGAGAAATGAATTTATGCAATATTAAAGAAGCGGAAACCAATTCATTATCTTCATATGCGCCAATATACATAGCACTATATTTAGCATTATCCATTAAATTTCCATAATAACTTGTTTGATAAAAATTTTTCAAAATATGATTAGATGCATATTCATTAAATTCTTCTTTTTTTATTTCTTTAATAGTCATCTATAACTCCTTATTAGCGAAAACTGCATAATTTGTTTTGTATCCGTCACAATAAAACGTAATTTCATATTTATTTCCATTTTTTATAATATCTGATTCTTTTCTTTTGCAACTACTATATTTTAAATCATCAATATATTCTGCATATCCAGTTTTAATAAGTGTATCAATTGTTACTTTTGACATATCAATGTTTTCTTTAAAATAATCAATAGAAGCAGTTATGTAATATTCTTTAGTTTTTTTATTTATTTCCATTTTTGGTGCTAGTACATATAAGACAACTAAGAAAGAAGCACAAATACACATAAAAATACAAGATAATGATATTATCAAATTTTTACTATACATTTTTCTTTTCTCTTCTCTATATGTCATACTTTTTCACCATATACATTATAGCATGTTACATCTAGAAAAAAAAGAATATACGTTGTATAATTATATTATAAGGAGTCACTTATGAGTAAAATAAAAAACATTATCGCAAGAGAAATATTAGATTCAAGAGGAATGCCCACAATTGAAACAAAAGTAATAACTGAGGCAAATTCTATTGGAGTGTTTTCAGTTCCATCTGGTGCATCTACTGGTGAAAAAGAAGCACTAGAGTTAAGAGATGGAGATACAAAAAGATATCATGGTAAAGGTGTTTTAAAGGCAGTAGAAAATGTAAACACTGTAATTAAGGATGCGCTAATAGATATGGAAGTACAAAATCAAAAAGAAATTGATACTTGTCTTATTAAGTTAGATGGCACTAAAAATAAAAGCAATCTTGGCGCAAATGCTATTCTTTCTGTAAGCGTAGCGTGCCTTAAAGCTGCATCTTTAGAAAATAATGAAAGCTTATATAATTATTTAAATAAAAAAGAAAAGAAAATGCCATACGCTATGTTTAACATTTTAAATGGTGGAGCACATGCAAGTAACAATTTAGATATTCAAGAGTTTATGATAGTTCCTAAATTTAATGAATTTAATAAAATTGTAGAGTGTGCTAGTGAGATATTTTATTCTCTAAAAAGTATTTTAAAAAAAGAAGAATTATCTACTACAGTTGGTGATGAAGGTGGATTTGCTCCTAACCTAAAAAGCAACAAAGAAGGACTTGAAAAAATAGTTGAAGCAATAAAAGACGCAGGATATATTCCAGGTAAAAATGTGTTTTTAGCATTAGATGTTGCGGCTTCTACGTTTTATGATGATAAATCTGATAAATATAAAATAGATAATAAATCTTTAACAAGAGAAGAACTATTAGATTATTATTGTGATTTATTAGAAAGTTATCCAATAATAAGTATAGAAGATCCATTTGATGAGAATGATTTTAATGGATTTAAAATGATTACTGATAAATTAGGCAAAAAAATAAGTATAGTAGGAGATGACTTATTCGTAACTAACAAAGAATTATTATCTATGGGTATTGAAAAAGGACTATGCAATGCAATACTTATTAAGCCAAATCAAATAGGAACATTCTATGAAATGTTAGAAACAGTTGTACTTGCTAAAAAGCATAACTATGTAACTATACTTTCGCACAGAAGCGGAGAAACTACTGATACGTTTATCGCAGACGTTGTGGTTGCACTCTCTATGCCTTTTATAAAAACTGGTTCTGTAACTAGAGGAGAAAGAACATCAAAATATAATAGACTTATGGAAATAGAAAGTGAGTTAAAAAATAACTGAAAAGTTATTTTTTAGTATGCATATGAAAGTAAAAATAGAAAAATTTGATAATGAAGGAAGAGGAATATGTTATGTTAATGATAAAATAACATTTGTTTCTGGTGCTTTACCCGAAGAAACAGTAGATATAAAGTTAATTAAAGAAAATAAAAAATATAATGAAGCTGTATTAAATAATATAGTAACTCCATCTTCCAAAAGAATAACTCCATTATGTCCTTATTTTAATTCATGTGGTGGATGCGATTTACTTCATTTAAAATATGATGATGTTTTAAAATATAAAGAAACTAAAATAAAAGAAATTTTTTCAAAGTATTTGCGTATTGATAATTTAAATGTAACTTTAATTAAATGTGAAAAAAATACCAAATATAGAAATAAAGTAGTGTTACATATAAAAAATGGCAATATAGGTTTTTATGACGCAGAAAATAATATTATAAATATAGAAAATTGTTTGATGATATCAGATGAAATGAATAGAGTAGTTAACAAAATAAGAACATTAAATATTTTTAATGGTAATGTGTTAATTAGAGAAAATAATAAAGGAAATATTATAGTTAGTATTGATACTGAAGATAATGTAAATATAGATAAAAATTTGTTTGATAATTTAGTGTTTAATGGTGAAGTAATTAATGGAGACGATTATTTCGAAGAGGAAATTAATAATTATAAATTTAAAGTAAGTTACAAATCATTTTTTCAAATAAATAGAGAAATGACTTCAAAACTTTTTGATTTAATAGAAAAGAATGTTGATAATTCTGCATTACTTATAGATTTATATTGTGGAGTAGGTACATTAGGAATTGTTGGAAGCACGCGGTCTTCAAAAGTAATTGGAATAGATAATATGGAAAGTAATATCGAAGATGCTCTTGAAAATAAAAGAATAAATGATATAAAAAATATCGAATTTGAACTGGGGGATTCTTCAAATATTTTTAAATATAAAGATGCCGATACTATTATTGTTGACCCACCAAGAAATGGACTAAATAAAAATACATTAAAACATATGTTAGAAATATTGCCTAATAAAATTTTATATGTTTCATGTGATCCGTTTACTCTTTGTAGAGATTTAAGTGAATTATTAAGTGTTTATAATTTAGAAAATTATTATTTACTTGATATGTTTTCCTATACTCATCATATAGAAAGTTTTTGTATTTTAACAAAAAAATAGCAAAAATTAATCAAAAAACTAGATTTTTTAATATATATTTGCTACAATAAATTTGCTAATTGAAATGGCGATGTAGCTCAGCTGGTTAGAGCGCACGGTTCATACCCGTGAGGTCGTGAGTTCGATCCCCACCGTCGCTACCAATTTTTGTGAATTTAAACTCGAAGAAATTCGAGTTTTATTGTGTATAAATAAATATACTGAAACATTAAAAAAAGTGAACTTTATTCAAGTTTACTTTTAATTTCATTTAATATAGATTTTTTAACTTTTTTAACTGTTTTATTTCTATAGTTTTTATCAAACATTAAAAATATAATTATTAATACTACACATATAATAATATAAATAGTATTATCTTTTTCTTCGTAATCTTTCCAAATACCAACCTTATTAGACTTTGCTATTTTTTCTAATTCTTCTAAATCTTCAGTATATTTATAGTCATCATATAAATATGCAACTTTAGCAAGTCCTTTTTCAATTAAGTTAGATTGAAGTAATTCATTATCTACAAATATCCAAACCAGGTATCTATCATACTTATCAGTCTTATCAGAGTTCTCATCATATTCAATTTCTATATTTTTAGCATTTTTAAGTGTGTTACATGTATATTCACTAGCTTCTTTACCAAATGGTTCCTCTCCTTTAGTAGGATGTTTTGTCTCAGGAGTATCAACTGCTAAAAAGCGTAGTGTGATTTCTTTGTTATCTAAATAAACTGAAGCAGTATCTCCATCAACACACTTCGCAAATGTAACTAACTCTTTTTCTTCTGCGTTTAAATTAAAGGGTAAAAATAATAACAAAAATAATATTATAAATATTTTACTTCTCATACTTCAATTATAGCATTTATTGACAAATATTGTAAAATAGAATATACTTATTAACGTAAAAACGTTGATGAAAGAGGAGTAAAATAACTTGTTTTTAAGAGAGTTAGTGGTTGGTGTAAACTAATAAGTGAGTTATTTGAAGGTAGCTTTTAGAGTTTATTGGTTAGTCCCATTAAAGACTAGAGAGTGTAAATTAAGGTGGTACCACGAAAACTTCGTCCTTTGGAGATGAAGTTTTTATTTTGGAAAGGAGAAAAAATGGATAAAAACGTAAAAGTATTTCATGATTATGCTTACAAATTTGATCAAAATAAAAAATGGATTAATTATAAATATAATCATTCTTTAAGAGTCATGGAGTTAAGTGGGGACATTGCTACAAGTTTGAAACTAGGAAAAAAGTCTACAGAATTAGTGTCATTCATAGGACTTACTCATGATATATCCAGATTTAAACAATGGACAATGTATGAAACATTTGATGATAGCAAGTCTTTTGACCATGGAGAAGAATCTACTAATATTTTATTTAATGAAGGGTTAATAGAGAAATTTGATGTTAATAAAAAGCATTTCAAAATAATGAGTAGCGCACTTAAAAATCATAATAAATATGAAATTGATAAAAATTTGAGCGAAGAAGAAATATTACATTCTAAAATAATAAGAGATGCAGATAAATTAGATATATTATATGCTTTTGGGGTTTTGAGAGTGTCAGAATTAGAAACTGATGATACAAAAATTAGTGAAGAAGCTAAAAATAATTTTTTTAATAAGAAGCAAACAAAATATGAAGAGGTCAAAACTAAAAATGACAGAATTATAGAATTAATATCTCTAGTATTTGATATAAATTTTGATTATAGTATTGATATTATTAAGAAAAAAGGTTATATAAGTAGTATGTATGAAAGTATAGATAACAAAGAATATTTTAAAGAATATTTTGAATTTGTTAATAAATATATAGATGAAAGGATAGGTAATTATGTTAGATAAAAAATATGATTCAAAAAGTGTAGAAGATGGAAAGTATGACAAATGGATAAAAAACAAATATTTTGAAGCAGGAGATACTTCAAAAGATCCATTTACTATAGTTATACCTCCACCAAATATAACAGGTAACCTGCATATTGGTCATGCTTGGGATACAGCACTTCAAGATATAATCATTCGTTATAAAAAAATGCAAGGATTTGATACTCTTTGGCTTCCTGGGATGGATCACGCAGCAATCGCTACTGAGTCAAAAGTAGTTTCAAAACTTAAAAGCGAAGGAAAAAGGAAGTCAGATTTAACAAGAGATGAATTTTTGAGTGAATGCTGGAAGTGGAAAGAAGACCATGCTGAAAATATAAGACGCCAATGGGCAAAACTTGGACTTGGACTAGATTACAGTAGAGAAAGATTTACATTAGATGAAGGACTTAATAAAGCAGTTAATCATGTATTTGTAGATTTATATAATAAAGGTCTAATTTACAGGGGAGAAAAAATAATTAACTGGGATCCTATAGCTAAAACTGCTCTATCAAATGAAGAAGTTATATATAAAGAAGAGAAGTCTTATTTATACTATTTAAAATATTATTTTGATAATAGTGAAAAGTATATATTAGTTGCTACTACTAGACCTGAGACTATATTTGGAGATACCGCAGTCGCAGTTAATGAAAAAGATGAGAAATATAAAAACAATATAGGAGCACATGTTATTGTTCCTCTAGAAAATAGAATTGTACCTATTATTGGAGATGAATCAGTTTTAACAGACTTTGGAACAGGGGCTTTAAAAATTACTCCTGCTCATGCACTTGAAGACTTTGAAATTGGGCAAAGGCATAATTTAGAAAGGATTAATTCAATAAATCCAGATGGCACATTAAATGAAATAACTGGCAAATATAATAAAATGGATATATTAACTGCTAGAAAAGAAATAATTAAAGATTTAGAGAGTAGTGGCTTACTTGATCACAAGGAAGAATATACTCATTCAGTGGGATACTCTGAGAGAACTGATGCACTTGTTGAGCCATATTTATCAAAACAATGGTTTGTTAAAATGGACTTGTTATCTAAAAATTTGCTAGATATTCAAAAAACAAAAGAAAAAATTAATTTTGTCCCATCAAGATTTGAAAAAATATTAAATCATTGGATGGAAAACTGTAAAGATTGGTGTATTTCTAGACAACTTTATTGGGGGCACAGAATTCCTGCGTGGTATAAAGGTGAAGAGATATATGTGGGTGAAAATAAACCAGGAGAAGGATGGATACAAGATATAGACGTACTTGATACTTGGTTTAGTAGTGCACTTTGGCCTTTTAGTACACTTGGATGGCCTAATGAAACAGAAGACTTAAAAAGATATTTTCCAAATGATATACTTGTTACTGGGTATGATATCATATTCTTTTGGGTAGCACGTATGGCTTTTTCTTCAGTAGAACAGTTTAAACAAGTACCATTTAAGTATTGTTTAATTCATGGACTTATTCGTGATAAAAAGGGAAGAAAAATGAGTAAATCCTTAGGTAATGGGGTTGACCCAATGGAGATGATTGATATATATGGATCCGATGCATTAAGGTTCTATTTATGCACAAGTTCAGCGCCGGGAATGGATTTAAGATTTGACGAAGAAAAACTTAAAAGTACATGGAACTTTATAAACAAATTATGGAATGCATCAAGATTTGTACTCATGAATTTAGAGGGATTTAGTGAGTCTGATATTAATATAAATGATTTATCACTTGAAGATAAATGGATTCTTACTAAATTAAATAATACTATTAAAAGTGTTACTAAAAATATGGATAAATTTATGTTCCATACTGTTGGAAATGAATTATATGAATTCATTTGGAATGTTTTTTGTGACTGGTATATAGAACTTTCTAAATCAAATATAGATAAGACGTCTACAAAAAGCACTTTATTTATAGTACTTAAGTCAATTCTTCAAATGATTAATCCTTTTATGCCATATGTTACAGATGAAATTTATTCTATGATGATACCGGATGAATCTATTATTATAAGTGAATATCCAAAATATAATAAAGAATTAGTATTTAATAATGAAACTGCATTAATTGATGAAGTAATAGAAAATATTACTAATATTAGAGTCTTTAAAGTAGAAAACAACATTCCTAAAAATAGTGAAGTAGAGTTAAATGTTCCAAATAATATAGAAAGTATTATTAAAAATATGTTGAAAATCAGTGATATAAAAGTAATTGGAGATAACACTAAATCATTAAATTATAAATCCAATTTAGTTGATATTACCTTTAGATTTGAAAGTACTGATAATACTGAAGATGAAAAAAAGAAACTACTGGAAGAAAAAGACACTCTTATTACATCAATTGAAAAAAGAGAGAAGTTATTATCAAATGAATCTTACACAACAAAAGCACCTAAGAACATAGTTGATATGGATAGAGAAAAATTGACTCATGAAAAAATAAAGTTAGATATTATTTTAGAAAAGTTAAAGAGAATTGGTTAATTCTCTTTATTTTTTATGTAGAATATGATAAAATTATGTTAAATTAAGATAGTTTGTAGGAGGATTTTTTGTGAGTAGAAAAGATATGTATGAAGAGATGGACCCTGAAGAGAAAAGATTAGTAATTCTTAAAAGATTAGGAGTAACAATACTAGTTATACTTGGTATATTAGTTGTTTTTATGTTACTTAGAAGTTGTGGGAAAAATGGTATAACAGGAGAAAAAGACTTAAATAAAACGCTTTTAGAAGCTGGAAAAGAATATTACGAATATAATGAATATGCACTTCCTGACTCTATAGGAGAATGTGCGACAGTTGATTTAAAAACTTTAGCTGAGTTAGGTCTTATTGATAAGTCAAATTATACTGATTGTGAAAATGATACAACTTATGTAAAGGTGTGTAAACTTGAAAGTGGAAAATATCATTTTGTGGCTCTTATGGATTGTACAAGTGAAAAAACTGATAAATTATATGGAGAGTGGACTGAAGGTAAAGAAAAAGATTTAGTAGTAGGAGAGTCTGATATTAAGTTTAAATACCAAGTACAGTATTTAGATACTACTAATTCTACAGTTAGTGAAGTAGAAGAATATTGGGAAGATGAAATTCCATATGATACTTATAAAACAGAATCTATTACAAAGTATTATAGATATAAAGATTTAGAATATATTTGGAATGTTGATACTAAAAGGTATTATCCAGGGGACGCGGCATCTTCTTCTAACATAAAAGAGTATTATAAAACTTCGCCAGCGGGTGGATATATATATAAAGATAGTGAGAACAATAAAGTATCAAAATATTTTAGTACTACTGAAGAAAAAGAATATTATATGTCTTCAAATGGAGTTCCAGCAGTAAGTGCAAGTGCACCAAATGCTGAATATAAGTATTCAGATAATCCAGTTTATCAAACTAGATATAGAACAAGATCATGGACAGAAACTTCTAAACCAGTTACAACAGAACCTGTTAAATTATGGTTTTGTTCTAAACCAGGGGATGTAAACCAAGTTACTTCTTATGTGCCTTGTGAAGAAAATGTAAATAACCCAGAATATACAGTAATGGAAAGAATGATTTATACATGTAATGGTGGAGTAAGTGAAGTAGGACAAAATGGAACTTGTTATAGATGTACAGATGGAAGTGGTTTAAAAACAGATAACACTTCTTGCGGAAGTTATGGTGCATGGAGTAAATATACTAAAGAAGTATGTGATGTTACAAAAACTGATGAATGTACAAGCGCAACAATAACATTATATCAGTGGTATAAATTATCAAACGGAAAAAGAACATATTATCCAAGTGGTAAATCAAATGCCTCAGATGAAAACACATATTATGCATCGGCTCCAAAAGAAGGATTAATTGAAGATACTGCCACAACTACTACAGGATGGAAATGGTATTCAAAGACTAACACTCAAACAAATTATTATTCTGCTACCGCTCCAAGTGCAGGTGCTAAAAAAACAACTACATCTCGTTGGACTTCATGGACATCTTGGAGCACAAAAGTACCAGTATCCTTAGGAACTAGTGGAACAAGAACAATAGAATCTAAATCAAAAATAAAAATCAAAAAAATAGAAACAACAGGAAAAGAAGAATGGTTAGATTTTAATAAAGAATATATGGAATTAAATGAATTATTAACTGCACTTCAAGAAAAAGAATATAAAGTATATTCTCTAGAAGATATAACTGCTAGTGGAGAACTTAAATATAAAGTAAAAATGTATATAAGAAATAAAAATAAGGAGTCAAAATAATGGATAAAGAATTAGTATTACAAAAATTAAATGAATTAAAAGATAGTCTTCCAACAAATTTAAATGAAACAGAAGACAGAACTAGAAGTTTTTCCTTAGTTTCTAATGCATTTGAACGCTCTAGAGCATCTTTAAATGATTTAAATAATGATGAAGAAGAATATTATGATATTATTCAAATTCAAAGAGATGAAATAGAAATTGAAAAATTAACAGATTTAATGAATGCAGAAGAATTGTCTATAACTAAAGCAAGACAAGATGGTAGTTCATATGATACAATGATAGCAGAATTAGAAAATAATCTTAGAAGTAACAACAATGTTTTAGAACGTTATAGTAAAGCATATGAGAGATTTAATGAAAGATATAATTCGATTAGTGAATCAGAACGCAAAAAACTATGGGATACACCTGCAAAAAAAAGAGAAACATTACAAAATATTAGAGAAAATATTGCTCGTATAGAAGAAGAACTAAGACAAAGAAGAATTGAAAAAGAAAGAATAGATGCATTTTTATCTTCAAAACAACAAAAAATAAGTGATTTTCAATCACAAATAGATGAAATAAAATCTAGAGCTAAAGCACCAGGTGAAATTGAAGAAGAAAAAAATAGAAAAAGAATAAAACTTGAAAATGATACAAATGCTTTATATTCAATGATGAATTATTTTGGTTCTAATCCTAGAGAAGAAATAGATAACTTAATAAATGATATTAGAAATGATAATATAAGTGAAGATGAAGTAAATGATAGACTTCAAGATATAAATTCTATGTTATCAAATGGGTTTTATGATATTGAAACTCCTAAGCAAAACTTAAGTATGGATGAGATTTTAGAGCGTAGAAGAGTTGCTGAACAAAATATTAATGATTTACAAGAGAAAACAGCAGATGACGCTTATTACATGAATAAAACTGAAAAGTACGAAGAAATGTTAACTCATATGTCAACATATGATAATATGATTAGTAGATTAAAATCAGAAAACTTAAATGCAGATAGCGATAATATAGTAAGACTTAATAGAATAGAAGACAACAATAAAACTTTAGCAAAATATGATGAATTAATAGTTTCTAAGAATGATAGAATTGCAAAAATTAATAATAGAAGAAATATATCAGCAGAAGAAAAAGAAAACCAAATATCTTATGTTAGATTAGAACTTGATAGTTTAGAAAATTCTAAGAGAATTTTAGAAATAGAAACTAAAGAATTGAGAGATAAACAAGAAGATTATGATATAGGCACTTCTGTAAGAAACGCAAGAATTAGTAAGTATGAATCTAAAATAGCAGAATGTAGAAAAGCATTATATAAAGTAGACGAATCCGAAAGAGAAAGAGATTTAAAAGAATTAGAGCATCAAGAAGCAATATTAATGTCTACATATTTAGATGAACGTATGGTTAATAATTCATGTTTAAGTAAATTAGATGAATTATTAGAGCTTACTGGCGGTAAAAAAATGGATAGAGAATCAGAAGAATTACTGCCTTCATTTGTTAGAAATTTTACGCCAGAACAAAGAAAATTATATGATGACTTTGTTCGTGGAATGACACCAGAAGAAAAAGAAGATTTAAATAATGCTTACAAACATACATTTGTTGAACCAAAAGCACAAACTAGAAATAGGCTTCCTCTTCCTGAAATTTTGAATAATCCTGCAGAAAAAAAAGAGAGTCATAGATTTACTAAAGATATTCCAGAAAAGGATGATACAAATGATTTTCATGTTCCAACTGATTTGGATAATGAATCTAAAGATGAGAAAAAAGAAGAACTTGCGATGGTTCCTTATGATGAAGCAGCACATATACCTTTTATAGCACCTAAGAAGTCTAAAATACAAAGATTTAAAGATGCATCAAAAGAATTGCTTGATAAAG
>CAYXHQ010000003.1:19865-28598 GCA_964465245.1 uncultured Muribaculaceae bacterium
AAGAAGTCTAAAATACAAAGATTTAAAGATGCATCAAAAGAATTGCTTGATAAAGTAATAATTTGGATTAAAGATCATAAAAAATTATCAATAGCGGCCGGAACATTGTTGGCAGCTGCAGCACTAGCATTAGGAATTAAGGGATGTAATGTTGAAGGCGTTTCACAAAAAACACCACCACCAACGCCACCTGCTGCAAGTGATACAATGAAGCCAGAAGTCACTCCTACACCAACGCCTGAAGTAACTGCAACGCCAAAACCTACTAAAAAACCAGAAACAACAAAAAAACCTAATAAAGATTTTGGTAAAGGAGATGGATGGGCACCAGCAATACCTGTAGTTACTCCGCCTGTAATAGGAGAGGTTACACCGGATCCTGGAAAAACACCAGATCCAGGAGTAACACCAGCACCAGATCCAACAAAAGAACCTGAAAAACCAGTAGTAACAGATGATAATGAATACATTTTAAGCGAAAGACCTCCTGGAGAAACTGCTAGTACTCCTGAAGAAGAGAAAAAAGGAAGTTCTCACCCTGCAGATCCAACTGTAGGATATGTTGAAGGAGAAGCGGTATATAACCCTATAACTAATACATTTGTAGATTCAACTGGTGCTTCAACTACTGTTCACGAAGATGGGTCAGCTACTAGAGAAGAGGGCACTAATCCAGTAGAAGAAGTGGATGAAAACAGAAATAAAGTAACAAATCCTGATATGACACCCGTAGAAGTTCCTGTGGTAGACTTGCCAATAGTTACAACTGAAGAAGATGTGCCTGTAGATGCTAAACCTTTAGAAGAAGTAAAAACAGAATTACCACCAGAACAGGTAGATGCGTATGAAGATGCTTTTGATGATGCATTTGCAGCCTTAGAAGAAGCAGAAGAACAAGGATTGGGGAGATAAATATGGAAAACAGAACAAATAAGGTAATTGAGCTAGAAGATGGAAAAGAATATATAATATTAAGACAAATATTATATAAAGATACTACGTATTATGTTACTGGTGAGGTTATTAATGATGGTGAAGATTTTGATAAAAATTTAACTGTATTAAAAGAAACGACTGAAGGTAACGATATATATGTAGAAATAGAAACAGATCCAAAAGTTATCAAAATAATTATGGAAAATATAAAATAGTGAGTCATCTCACTATTTTTTTGCTTTCTTATTTTCATACATTTTTTTATCAATTTTTTCTAAATGCTTTTCAATATTTCTAATAGATTTATTCTCGGGAAACATTTCAGAACCAATACTAAGTCCTATTTTAATTTCATGATTTTTATTGTATTCTTCTAAATTATTTCTAATTCTTTCTTCTATAATATTTTTATTATTTTTATTATCTAAAACACCAATTATTAAAAATTCATCTCCACCAATTCTAAGTACATAATCATTTCGTCTTGTGGAGTTTTTCAAAATAATTGCAATGTTTTTAAGTACCGCGTCACCTTCATTGTGCCCATAAGTATCATTTATATGCTTGAATTTATCTACATCAATCATATATAAAGCTATAAGATTGTTTTTTATTATATTGTCTATTACAAAATTATCTTCAAGTAAATGTCTATTATATAAACCAGTTAATGGGTCTGTATAAATTATAGAATTCTTTTTAGTTATGTAGATTATTAACAATGAAAGTACATAAGATGCTACAAAAAAGAAAAATTTTTCACTTGATATATCTGCAATTACACCCACAACTGGTAAAATTGTTGCTGTAAAATAAGAAATTTTATAATGCGTTTTAACAACAGTATTTTTATAAACCCATTCTAATGATAAAAAAACCAAAGGTATAACAGAAATTAATAATATTTTATTTGCTTCTGTTGATATTAGATAATAATTATCAACTGATATTTGATTATTTGATACATATATGATAAGAATTATCCAATACAATATACAAAATAAATCTATAAATATATTTTTACTTTTTATAAATTTATGAGAATCAAAAAAGTTTAAATAAATATAGTTATAAATAAGTGAAGATGGAATAACAGCTAAAGCATATTTTAATACTTTTACTATATTTAAAACATTTACACTCATTGTTATTACTTCTAAAGATATATTAATTAAAGATATAAATAATAAACAAACACACACACCTAAAAATATATAAGAATTTCTATTAAGTTTTCTTTTAAATTTAGAATAATATTCTGTAACTAATATGATGAGTATTATACATGAGTAGATTTCAATGCTCAAAAAATTAGACATAAACCCTCGTTTCATTTTATAACAACATTATAAACTATATTTAAAAATAATGCTAGTAAAAAATTAGTAACATAATGCAAACTATATTTTATATAAAAATATTTTCAAAATTAATTTAAATAAATCATTGAAATGATAAAAAAAATAAGTTATACTTTATATAGGATATGAAGATAAAAAAGGGTATGAAAAATTTGAATTTATTTTAATTTTTTATGCCTTTTTGTTTTGAATAAGGAGAAATATGGAAGAAAAACAAAAGAGTATTGAGTTAGAAATTCTAAACAAAGAAGTCAGTTTAGAAGATTTAATTAAAAAATACGAATTATCTAAAGTTGAAATTATGAGTATAGTACACAATTTAAAGACAAGTGGAATTAATGTATCTACAGTTAAAAAGAATGGAGACATTTATTTAACAAGTTTGGGACATAAAAAACTGGTGGATGACAGTGCTTATACAATTGTTGATAACAGTGATGAAATAAAATTTGCACTTATTTCAGATTTAAGGTATGGTTCAAAATATCAACAAAAGTCTATTGTAGATGATGCTCTTAAAAAAGCATATGACTTTGGAAGTAAATATGTTTTTATTGCTGGAGATATATCAGAGGGAATGTATTCTGGTGAAAAACAAAAAGTATTTAATGATGCACTTTTTGCAAAAGATGTTGAAGAACAAGCAGATTATATAATTGATAATCATGCATACATTAAAGGAGTTAATCAATATTTTATAACAGGAGAACATGATTTAACTCATTTAACTAAAACATATCAAGATATTGGAATACTTATATCTAATGAAAGAGAAGACATGAAGTATTTAGGACAATACTTAAAGAAAATAACTTTTGTAAATGATGATAATAACAATGAAATCAATATTTTACTTCAACATCAAGGTGGAAAAGTTCCATATACTGTTTCTTATAAACCACAACAATATGCAGTGTCTATTAGGAGTGAAGAAAAGTTAGATGTTTTAGCACTTGGACATTTTCTTACAGCTGACAGATTTAAAACAAGAGATTTTGTAGTATATTCTACACCTAGTATGTGTGCAACTACTCCTGAGATGAGAAAGAATGGTCTTAATAATGTAATTGGAGCTTGGATAATTACAATTAAAAAAGATGGAAAAGGTAAAGTAGAAAGCATTTCACAACTATTTATTCCATATTATCAAACAATAACAAATGATTACAAAACATCAAAAACATTAAGATTAGGGGTGGATAAATAATGGGAGAAAAAGATTTAAAAAGATTATATAAAACAATTAAAAATGGAACTGAGTTTAATGAAGTATGTGAGCAAACTGGATTTAGTCAAAATGAAATGTTTGGCGTTATTGAACTTCTTAAAGCGGAAGGCTATAACATAGATATAGTGGAAAAAGAAAATGCTTTGTTGATTAGCAAAAAGAATGTGTATAAAACTGCTAAAAAAGTAACTACACCACTTGATGAACTAGAACACATTACTTTAGGAGTGTTATCTGATACTCACTGTGGAAGTAAACTTGAACAACCTACTTTAGCAAAAGATTTTTATCGTCAAGGAAAAGAAAGAGATGTTGAAGTATTTCTTCATGGAGGAGATATTAATGATGGACATTATAGTCCTCACAGACCCGCTCATATATATGACCTCCATGCACTAGGCTTTACACAACAAGCGAAAAATGTAGTTGAAAACTATCCGTGTGTAAAAAGAGATAATGGAGAAATAATAAAAACAAAATTTATCGGTGGGTCGCATGATTTTACTCATATGATGAATGGTGGAGCTGATATTGGAGACTATATTGATGAACGCCGTGAAGACATGGATTTCTTAGGATATAATGAAGCAATATATTGTGCTGGAAAAAACAAAAATGTAAAAGTGTTATTAAAACACCCAGGAGGTGGAGTTGCTAAATCGCATTCATACAAACCACAAGAGGGTATAAATAAGATGGAAACTGGTGAAAAACCACAAATTTTATTAGAAGGACATTATCATAAAAGCTATTATATGTTTTATAGAAATGTTCATACATTCTTAGTTCCCTGTATGTGTGCTCAGTCATCATTTATGGCTATGAATGATATTCAAAATATAGTAGGTGGATATTTTATTGATTTATATGTAGATGAAAAGGGAAAAATTCAACTATTAGAGTTTGAAGAAGTAAGATATGGACCAGATGATATAAACCCTAATGATTACTTAAATTGTAAAAAATTAAGTTTAAAAAAATAATTGAACAGATAAACTGTTCTTTTTATTTTTCTATTCTGAAATAAATTTGCATATAGTTATTTAGGTGACGATATGTTTCAAAGTGTACAAAATTCTAGAATAAAAAAAGTTTTAATACTTGTATTATTAATGTTTTTACTCGTTTTAATAAGAGTATTTTGGATACAAGTAATTGAATATAGGGAATTAAATGAACTTGCTAATAATTTGTGGAGTAGAAATTTACCAGTACAAGCAGATAGAGGGAAAATACTTGATAGAAACGGAAAAGTAATTGCATCTAATGTTACGACTGCTGGGCTTGTGTTAATACCAAATCAAATTGAAGATAAAGAATTAGTCGCTAAAACACTTGCAGAAATTCTAAATGTTGAATATGATGAGATGATTCGTCATGTTAGCAAAAAAACTTCTATTGAGCGTGTGCATCCAGAAGGAAGAGGACTTGACTACAGTATTGCTGATAAAATTGATTCATATCAGTTTGATGGAGTATATTTAGTTAAAGAAAGTAAAAGATATTATATATATGATGATGTTTTAGCCCATGTTATTGGTTATGTTGGAATTGATAATCAAGGACTTAGTGGAATAGAACTTCTATATGATGATTATTTAACTGGGACGGATGGGAGTATCAAATATTATTCTGATGGAAAAGGTAAAAAACTTGAATTAGGGGAAGTGTATGTAACGCCAAATAGCGGAAATGATGTATATTTAACAGTTGACTTGGATGTTCAGTTAGCACTTGAGAGGGAACTTAATAATGCAGTTAGCAAATATGATGCAGAAGGCGCGATTGGAATAGTAGCAAATCCAAAAACAGGCGAAATCATTGCTATGAGTTCAAGGCCAACGTTTGATCCTACAAACTATAAAATATATAGTACTGAAGTGATTAATAGAAACTTAGCAATTTGGTCTAACTTTGAACCGGGTTCTACATTTAAAATAACTACTCTTGCTGCGGCTATTAATGAAGGACTTGTAAATATATTTGAAGATACATTTTATGACTCAGGTGCAGTCTCAGTAAGTGGGGCAAAACTTCATTGTTGGAAACTAAAAGGACATGGAGCACAAACATACTTACAAGTAGTAGAAAACTCTTGTAACCCAGGATTTGTATCTTTAGGTCTTAAACTTGGAAAAGAAAAATTGTTTGAATACATTGATAAGTTTGGATTTGGTACTAAAACTGGAATAGATTTAAATGGTGAGTCTACTGGAATTATATTTGATATAAATAAAATAGGACTACTTGAAACTGCAACTACTGCTTTTGGTCAAGGGGTAAGTGTTACTGCAATTCAGCAAGTATTTGCAGTAAGTTCAATTATTAACAATGGCAATTTATATACTCCCTATATAGTAAAAAGTGTTAAAAATGGAGAATCTACTTTAATTGAAAAAGAACCTTTATTAAAAAGTAAAAACTTAATAACAGAAGAAACAAGTAAAGTAGTAAGATATGCCTTAGAAAGTGTTGTGGCAAACGGGAGTGGAAGAAATGCATATGTAGAAAACTATAGAGTGGGTGGTAAAACTGGTACAGCTCAAAAAGTAGGAAGTGATGGACACTATATGATAGGAAACTATGTTTTGTCGTTCATTGGTTTTATGCCTGCAGATGACCCAGAGTATGTAATATATATCGCAGTAGATCACGCTAAAGGTGTAACACAATATGGTGGTGTAGTCGCAGCACCAATCGCAGGTGCAGTATTTAATGAAATTATAAACTTATATGATTTAAAAGAATCTGAAGGTGGCATTCCAAAAGAATATAGATGGGGAGACATAATATATAAAGAAGTACCAAATGTAATAAATTTAACAAAAAAAGAAGCATCTAGGTTACTTACATCATTCACAGTTGAATATGCAGGTTCTGGTGAAAAGATAGTTGATATGTCACCTAGCGCAGGAACTAAAGTTAAAGAAAATGGTATTGTAAAATTATTGTTAAATTAGTGTAAATCACTTTTTTAATAAACTCTAGCATTGTATAATTATTTTAAGGATGTGATTTTTAATGTTAATATTAGCAAAAAGTATTTTGGGATTAATGATAGGATTTTTCTTTGCTGTTATACTTGGTTTATTCTTAGTTCCATGGCTTAGGAAGAAAAAAATTAAACAAAGTATAAGTATATTTGTAAATCATCAAAGTAAGGCTGGAACTCCTACATTTGGTGGGATTATATTCATTATACCTACCTTTATAACAATGATAGTGTTATATTTAAGAGGAAGTTTAGAAATAACGAGTAGTTTGCTTATAGTAATATTTGTATTTATTTCATATGCAGTTCTTGGATTTATTGATGACTATAAAAAAGTAAAAGAAAAGAATAACAAAGGACTTTCTATTATACAAAAATTAATTATTCAAACATTTATCGCACTCGTATTTTTCTATATATATATGAGAGGTGGAGGAGAACCAACGCTTTGGATATCTTCTTTAGGAATAAATATACATTTGGGGTGGTTTTATGGTTTCTTCATCTTGTTCTTACTTGTTGGAAGCTCAAATGCAGTAAACTTAACAGATGGACTTGATGGACTCGCAGGAGGACTTAGTGCAATTGCATTCTTAAGTTTTGGTATTATTACTTGGGGAACAACATGGGTACAAGGTTATCAAGAAATAGCAATATTTTGTTTCATATTAGTAGGAAGTGTACTTGGGTTCTTAGTATTTAACTCGCACCCGGCTAAAATATTTATGGGAGACACTGGTTCTCAAGCACTGGGGGGAACACTTGCTGCAGTAGCAATTCTTACAAGACATGAACTTTCCCTTGCTGTAATTGGAGGAGTATTTGTAATAGAAGCATTATCTAGCATCATTCAAATAATTGCAATTAGAAAATTTAAGAAAAAAGTATTCTTAATGGCTCCAATTCATCATCATTTTGAAAAACTAGGATGGCAGGAAACAGATATTGTAAAAATGTTTTGGATAGTTGGATTTATGTTAGGAATGGCAGCAATCTATTATGGAGTATGGTTGTAAAAAAATTTGTTTGGGGGTTTCTATGAAAAAAGATAAAATATTATTTATAAGCACTATCGCTCTTGCAATATTTGGAGTATTAATGATTTATTCATCTAGTCATATATGGGCAGAATTTAAATACGGAAATGCTTATAAATATGTAATAAATCAAAGCATATTCTTAATTCTTGGAATTGTTATTATGTTAATAGTATCTAAAATAGATTATAAAATTTATAAAGGAAAAGCAAAACTCTTACTAGGGATTTGCTTTTTATTATTAGTGCTTGTCCTAATCCCAGGAATAGGTACTGTTAGAAATGGAAGTAGAAGTTGGTTTGGAATAGGAGGACTTGGAATTCAACCTAGTGAAATTGCCAAAATAGGACTAGTTATATTTGTATCTCTTTATTTAGAAAAAAACAATAAATATAAAAAAAGTACTAAAGAATTTATTATTCCTATAATGCTTGTAATTATTGCATTTTTTGGTCTTATACTTTTAGAACCTGATTTTGGAAGTGGTATGGTTATTGTGTGTTCCTTAATTGGTCTTTTATTAATTAGTGGGACAAAACTTGGCATATTTGTTAAATTAGGAATTGCAGGAATACTTGGAATAGTTGGTCTTATTTTAATCGCACCTTATCGTCTTGCTAGAATCACTTCTTACTTAAATCCTTGGAGTGACCCCCTAGGAAGTGGATTTCAAATAATACAGTCTTTATATGCAATAGGTCCAGGTGGGCTTTTAGGATTTGGTTTTGGTGCATCTAGGCAAAAGCATTTCTATTTACCAGAGCCTCAAACAGATTTTATATTTTCAATAATAACAGAAGAATTTGGATTTTTAGGATGTTTAATAATAGTATCATTATTTGTTATTATATTTTATAGATGTATAAAAATCGCACTTAATACAAATGATTTATTTGCAAAATATTTAGTATTTGGGCTATCTTTTATGTTAATATTTCAAACACTCCTTAATCTTATGGTAGTAACAGGAATAGTGCCAGTAACTGGAGTTACACTTCCATTTTTATCATATGGGGGTAGTAGTTTGCTTGTTAGTATGGCGTCAGTAGGAATTATTTTGAATGTTAGTAGAAGTAATTCATAAAAATATAAATGCATCGCCAACAGAATAAGAACAATTATTTTATAATAGATTTAAACATTAAATTGTTGTTTTTTGTTAATAATAATTTTAGGTGA
>CAYXHQ010000004.1:0-24797 GCA_964465245.1 uncultured Muribaculaceae bacterium
AATTAAGGAACATTTAATAGCTTGGTGCTTACCTCCTTCTTATGAAAGGAGGTGATGATATGACTAAGAAAGATGCATTAATCTTTTTTTTAATCATTATTATCCTTTTACTAATAGGCTTACTTTATGTAGGTTAAAATAAAAGAGCACCTAATCATCTTTGATTAAGGTGCAAACCCATTTGAGGTAACACCAACTACGAAAATTGGATGTTCCTTTTTTATTGTATGAAGGTACCTTCATTTACATACTAATAATAACATATTTGAATTATAAATACTAGACAAAAGCATAAAAATATTGTATAATTGTATCAATAAATTTACTTTTATTATTTGGAGGAAAGAAAAATGAATGATAAAAATTCATGCGAAACTCGTGTTTTCGCATTAGGTGGTCTTGGAGAAATTGGTAAAAACATGTATGTTTTTGAACATAATGATGAAATAATTATAGTTGATGCTGGAGTAATGTTTCCAGAAGAAAATTTACTAGGAATAGATTATGTTTTAGCCGATTATACCTATTTAAAACAAAACCAAGATAAAATTAAAGCATTATTTATAACACATGGACATGAAGATCATATTGGGGGAATTCCATTTATTATGACAAATTTAAACTTCCCTACTATATATGCTCCAAAAGTGGCTTATAAATTAATAACCAATAAATTAAATGAAAGAATGTTGCCTACTAAGAATTTAGTAGAATATGATGAAAATACACAAGTGGATTTCAAACATTTTAATGTAGAGTTTTTTAGAACTACCCACTCTATTCCAGATTCATATGGAATAAGTATTACTACTCCTAATGGTGTTATAGTGACAACCGGAGACTTTAAATTTGATTTAACTCCTATTGGTCCAGTGGCTAATTTAGGAAAAATTGCTAAAATAGGTTCAAATGGTGTTAAACTTTTATTAAGTGATAGTACTAATGCTTTGGTACCAGGATTTTCTAATAGTGAATCAATAGTTGATGAAACTCTAGGAGAAATGTTTGCAAGAAGTACAGGAAGAATAATTATTGCTACATTTGCATCTAACATATATAGACTTACTCATATAATTGAAACATGCAAAAAGAATAATAGAAAAGTTGTTACATTTGGAAGAAGTATGAATACAAGTATAGATGTTGCACTTGAATGTGGGTATATAAAAGATAAAGATATATTTGTTACATCGGATGAAGCAAATAGGATGAAACCAAAAGATGTATGCTTACTTTGTACAGGTTCTCAAGGTGAACCACTTGCTGCGTTATCTCGTATTGCAAATGGAACTGATAGAAACATAACTTTAATGCCACAAGACACTGTAATATTCTCATCATCTCCAATCCCCGGAAATGCTATGAGTATTAATAGAATAATTAATAAACTATATTTAAGAGGAGCAAAAGTATTTACTAATACAGATGACTCTGACATTCACACAAGTGGTCATGCTAAAGGCGAAGAATTAAAACTATTACTCAGATTAATTAAACCTGAATATTTTATGCCAGTGCACGGAGAATATAGAATGTTAAGAGCACACGCAGATTTAGCAATTACTTGTGATGTAAAGCGTGAAAATATATTTGTTATGAAAAATGGAGATATTTTATCTTTGCATGACGGGATTGTTGAAAGAAAAAATTCAATGCCAATAAACGATATATATGTTGATGGTAAACGTATTGGAGATGTTGGCGCTACTATCATAAGAGACAGAAAAATCATGTCAACTGATGGAGTATTATCAGTTATTCTAAATATTGATACTGTTAATAAAAAACTATTATTAGATCCAAATATTACTACAAGAGGATTTGTTGTTGTTAATGATAATCAAGATTTAATAAAAAATATTCAGTCAAAAGTATCAAAGATTACTTTAAATGAACTTGAAAAAGACAGATTTAATATGCTAGACTTGAAAAACAAAATTATATTAGAAATTAATTCATATATTATTGAAACTACCGGAAGAAGACCAATAATTATTCCAATAATTCTAGAAATTAAAAAAGCGATTAGCGAATAACTAATTGCTTTTTTTTGCTCTTTGAATTTTATAAGATATTTTCAATATAAATTTCCTACTAAATAATCTATTTGCAAATACTCCTAGTCTTATATTAAATCCAGGAATAATTATTAACTTATTTTTAAACATTTTATTAATTGCGTATTTTACAACATCATTTGACTTAAGTCCTTTTATACTAAATCTTACTTTTGCTCTATCATTAAATCCTGTATCAACTGGTCCTGGACAAAGTAAGCTAACTTTCACATTACTTTTATTTCTTCTTAACTCTTCATAAATTGCCATAGTTAAACTATATACATATGACTTTGATGCATAGTAACTTGATAATAGTGGTCCTGGCTGAAAAGCTGCAGAAGACGCTACATTTAGTATTCTTCCACTATTTCTTTTTGTCATATCACTCAAAAATAATTTTGTTAAAATGTGATATGCTTTAATATTTAAATCAATCAAATTTAATTCTTCATTTAAATCAGTTTTAGTAAATTCGCCAAACACTCCAAATCCAGCATTGTTAATAAGTAGGTCTACTCTTCCTTTTGTCATATCATAAAGTTTATATAAATTATCTTCTATAGATAAATCCATAACTATGGTTTCTACTTCTGCAGTTAATGTTTCTTTTATTTGATTTAATTTTTCTTCATTTCTAGCAACTAAAATTAAATCATACCCAAGTTTATCAAGTTCGTATGCAAAATCTAATCCCAGTCCATTAGAAGCTCCTGTAATTAATGCTCTCATAATTCACCATCCTTAATTTCCAATTTTAATTCTTTTAAAAATTTTTTCAAAATAATCAATATCTCAAAATAATTTATATTTTTAGCATATTTGTTTTTTGCTTTATATATATCCCATAAATTTCTGATATTTTGATCCTCTGATATTGAATCGATAATTTTAGTATAATCATTTAAATATTCTATTGATTCTCTTTTAATAAAAGTATTATTTATCGCTTTCTTTAAAATTTCAATATTTATTTCATTTTTTATTTTAGTTAAAAAATAATAAACATCGTAATAATCTTTCATCCTACTGTTGTATTTACCCCTTCGCAATATTGTTTCAAGCTTTTCAGCAAATATTGTTTCTAAATTATAACTATTTATCATAATATTTCCTTTGCTAAACATCAAAGGGTATTTAAACTTTAATTCCTTTGGAGTAATTATGTCTCCAGTTGATATATCAATTTCAATATTAACTGTGGTGTTTCCAAGTCTTGCAATAATATGATACTTATTACCGCCATATTCATTTTCTTCTCTAATATCTGCTACATCTACTATATCAAATTTCACTTTATCTTTTAAGTCTATTGATAAAATTTCATTTAAAATATTAACAATTTGTATCTTGTCAACATTAATACCTTTAATTATTGTATCTATGTCTTTTGTTGTTCTATTATTTACTCCAAATATTGCCGAAAGTAATAAACCTCCTTTTAAAATAAAATTGTTTTGATACTTTGAAACAGATATTCTTTCCAGTATTTTTTCAAACATATATCTTTGTAATAATTCATAATGATTTAAATTAAACTTTTTTTCCAATTCTTTTGATTTTTCTTTTAAAATAATTTCTTCTACCACTTCATCATCACCTTAACAACAGTATAAACTTTGTCATACACTTTAAATAATTTAGCATAATCAAGTAATAAGTCTAAATTTTTGTTTTCTCTTTTAAAATAATTATCTAAAATACGATTTTGTTGTTCCAAATCAAATTCTGATTCTGATTTTAACATATCACAAATGCATCTTTCTGCATTATATATTTTTACAATATTACCATAAGGACTAACTATTTCAGTTACACCTATTTCAAAATTATTTTTTGAAACATAATGTATATTATAATCCCCTTTTATAATTTTTCCATTAACTGTTGTAATATCTATTGTATAAGAGGATCTATTTGTTAATTTAAGCAAATCAAAAGCAGTGTTATATGAAAATATAACATTAGAATACTTTCTTTGAATAATATAATACTCATCCTCTATTAAATTATTATCAATATATAATCCGTGACTTACTTTTCTTATTATTCCTTTATCTAAAAACTTTTTTATTGTTGGTTTATTAATTTTTAAATTTAAAAATTCAGCAGTAGAAATATATCCATGATTATTTTTTAAAAATTCAATTAATTTTTCTTCTTTTCCCATACAAGTCTCCTTTTACTTTGGCACATACATTTTATCATTTATATGTGCCAAAGTAAAGAAATATTTTAAATTATTTTCTATACTTTCTTTTTAAAAGTTTTAACTGCATTTTCAGATTGATGTTTAAGTAGTAAATTATAATATTCTTCTCTTAACTTACTATATTCATTGCAAACTAACATTGGTTTATTAACTATAATATGATTTCTTTCAAAACTCATATAATCTTTTTTGTTTACTTGTTCATGCCATCCGCAATCTAAACAAATATATGAATTTAATTCAAAGTCACATGCATTTTCATCACTAACACGAATCAATGACATACTACTATAACCAGCAAATAAATTACATTTATAACTTCCATCATAATAATAAATATCGCGCACACACATTTTTTTAAAGTCATAAGAAACATGCATTAGTTTATCCATTATTTCTTTTTTACTTAATTCTTTAACTTCACTTACATTATCTATTAGCCTAGCATACTCTTTAACTTCTTCTATTTTCAAAAGTTCTTTAATTCTTTTTAAATTATTCTTTCTTTTTGACTAATTAACTCATTATTACAAGTTTCTACTAATTCTTGTCTAAGTGTTTCTAACATTATATTTTCCTCACATAAGTTTTACTTATTTGTTTTTATATTACCCCATATAGGACATTCTTCATAATTTACTAAATATTGAACGTTTCCATATTTATCATCATCTCCATATCCATAATCTCTATAAGTTAATTCAAATCTTGTTTCCATCTCATGCTTTAATTTAAAATCAGATTCTAATGAGTTGCTATTGCACTTAGGACATCTTTTATAGTCTTTTCCTTCCTTAGATATTATGTTTTCTATACTATTTATATCTTCTTTTATACATCTTAATATTTTTTTCTTTTCTTCTAAACTTTTGCACCGTTTTGTGTATATTTTATATTCTCTTTTTCAAATTTTATATCAGTTATTTCTTTAGTAAGTTCTAAATACTTCTGTACTTGTGGGTCTTTTTCCAATTCTTCTTTTTTATTTATTTTTTCATCTCTTATTTTTATTCTTTCTTGATCTTCTTTAATTCTCTTAATTATTATTTTTCTTTCTTCTTCAGTCATTTTACCCTCCTATTTTTTCTTTACTAAAACGATTTTACCATCTTGTACTTCGAAGTATCCATATCTTCTTTGCATATCTTCTATCATTCCTGGAACATGAAATTTACTGCTTTCTGGTATTTTGATAACATTTATTTTGCACTGCTTATAAAGTTCCTTTAAATAGTTGATATCTTTCTTTTCCATTTTCCCTCCTTTCAAGTGTATTTTATACACTTCTTGTTTTATTTAAAAATGCATTATTAAAATACACTTTTATTTCCTTTCATTTCTTTGAACTTATATAATTTGGCTGGTTTCTTTCCTTCAAATTTAATTACTTTATTTGTATCTTTAATTAAGTCTAAACTAATTAATTTCTTTCTGAAATTTCTTCTATCTAATTCTTTTCCGAGTATTGCTTCATATACTTTTTGTACTTCTGGTAACGTAAATTCATTCGGAAAGAAACTTCCTAATATGTCGGTCTCTACTATTAATTCTTTTAATTTATTAAGTGAACTTTCTATTATAATATTGTGGTCATATGCAAGTGTTGGAATTTCATTAATAGAAAACCAATCTGCATTAGATGTTTTGTTTGTATTTTTATTTACTTCTACTCTTTTTGAATCAATAATTCCTATGTAAGAAATACCAATCATTCTCATAATAACTGATCTATTTATATCATCAAATGTATTAGAATATATTAGTTTAATACCGCTAAGTCCAGTTTTTTCTTTTAATTCTCTTGAAGCCCCCACAGTCAATAATTCATTGTTGTAAAGTGCTCCACTAGGTAACGCCCACATATCTTTAAAAGGTTCATTAGTTCTTTTAATAAGTAATACTTTTACATTACCTCTATCTACTGTAAAAATTGAATTAATAACATGAATGCCAATGTTTTTATATAACTTATTTTTTAATTCCATATTTCCCTTCCTTGTAATTATATTATATGCGTATCTTTTACGCTTGTCAACACTTTTATAAAAAAATATCTAATTTTTTTAGATATTCTTTATAAAGTCATTTTTCTAATGATATCTCCAGATCTTTCTTGGATGTTATTGTCTCTAATTAACAAATAAATATTATTAATTAAATCAATATCAAATTTGAACTCTATTCCTTCTATGGGAAAGTCTACTTTTCCACTTGAATTTATATTTCTTATTTTACCTAAACTATCATTATAAATTCTATAAATTGTGTTTTCGTGAGCAAATATAGTTTTTAATGCCATCAAATCATTTTTGTTATCAAAGGTACCAATTATTCTTCCAAGTACATTGCTTTTATCAAATGTTCCACCTATTAAAAATCCATTAAATACTAAATTTTCAAAATATGCGAATACTTTCTTTGCAATTTTTGTTTCATTCATTGTCATTCTGATTGCATTACTACATTCTTTGTGTATTTCAAATTTACCACCTTCATACTTGGTATCATAAATTGATGACACTATTAAATCTTTATTCTTTTTTCTTTCCGTAAACTTATATTGTCCAAATGTTCCGTTCATTTATACTCCTTAAACTTATTTAGCCACTTCTTCGGCTCTTGTTTCACGTATTACAACTACTTTTATTGTACCAGGATATTGCATCTGCTCCTCTATTTGTTCTTTTATATCTCTAGCAATTTTATAGCTTTTAAGATCATCAATTTCTTCAGGTTTAACCATGACTCTAAGTTCACGACCTGCTTGCATTGCGAATGTTTTTTCAACACCTTCTACTTTATTTCCTATTTCTTCAAGTTGTTCTAATCTCTTAACATAATTTTCTAAGCTATCATTTCTAGCCCCAGGTCTAGCTGCTGATAATGCATCTGCGATTTGAACTAGCTGTGAAATTATTGAGTTAGAAGTTGTATCTCCATGGTGAGACTCTATTGCATTTATTACAACTTTATCTTCTCCATGTTTACGCGCTACATCACTTCCAAGTTCAACATGACTTCCTTCAACTTCAAAGTCAATTGCTTTGCCAATATCATGAAGAAGTCCAGCTCTTTTAGCAAGTGCTACATTTTCTCCAATCTCTGCTGCAAGTAACCCTGATAAGTGAGCAACTTCTTTTGAATGACTTAAAGCATTTTGTCCATAACTTGTTCTGAAATTTAGTTTACCTAAAAGTTCAACAATATATGGGTCAACCTTTGTAATGCTAAGTTCAAATAAAGCTTCTTCACCTTTTTCTTTGATGATTCTTTTATAGTCTTCACTAACCTTATCATATAACTCTTCAATTCTAGCTGGGTGTATACGTCCGTCTTTAATTAAAGTTTCAAGAGTAACTCTTGCCATTTCACGTCTAAGTGGATCAAAACTTGATAACACTATAACTTCAGGTGTATCATCAATTATTAAGTCCACACCAGTAATTGCTTCAATAGTTCTAATATTACGACCTTCTCTACCAATAATTCTACCCTTCATTTCATCGTTAGGTAATTCTACTGTAGATACAGTTTGTTCACTTGTAACATCGTTTGAATATCTTTGCATACTGTTAACTAAACATTCTTTTGCTTTTCTATCTGCTTCTAACGCAGCTTCATTTTCTCTTGTTTTTAAATATTCAGCAATTTCTCTATTCATTTCAGTTTCAACTTTTTCCATAACTAGAGCTTTTGCTTTTTCTTTTGAAAAACCAGATATACTTTCAAGTAATTCTACCTGCTCTTTCAATATTTTCTCCATTTTTGCATCTTTTTCTTGAATATCTTTTTGCTTCGCCAATAAATCTCTATCTTTTTGATCTAATGTTTTTTCACGCTCATTAATAAGTTCATCGCGCTTATCTAAACTTCTTTCGCGATTGTCTATCCTATCATTTAACTCATTAAGTTCTTTTTTCTTTTCTCTTATTTCTGATTCTGTTTGTTGTTTTAGTTTATAAGATTCTTCTTTAAGTTCAAGAACATTATCTCTTTTAATTCTTTCTGCTTCTTTTTTAGCATTTTCTATTAATTTATTAGCTTCATTTTGTGTAGCTTTTGCTTTTAGTTTTAATATTATTAAAACTACAACTGCTCCCACAATTAATCCAACTAATACTAGCAAAATGGAGTATGTAACATTTTCCATATTATTCCTCCATTGTATTTTTATTTAGAAAGTGTGAACTACTTCCTAAATATTATTTTAAATTGTTTTAGCTCTATTGTCAATTACATTTTTTTTACGTTTGTTTGTCACTCTTACTTTTAGCACTATTAACAATGCAACTATTATAAGGCCTACATAATAATATTTATTTACAAATAACCAAAATTTATTTTTAAAGTTATTTTCTATTATTATATCTATTTCATCTATATTCACTCCATCATATGTGATTTTATATACGCCTATTTTATCCCCTACTTTATTTTTGTTATTTAGTTTAATTTGTCCTTCATATTTATTATCTATTTTTTTGTCTTTCTCCAAATACTCTATCACATCCTTTTTCGCAGTTATATCAGTATTTACTTTAAACAAAGAATTTAAAGTAATGGTAGTAAGTAAATCATTCTTTTTCATCAAATCCACATATTCATAATTTTCATAATAATACTCAGTAATATTTATTCCATCAATTACTTGAAGTGGTTCATCAGTTTTATAGTCCGCTCCGGCAGTTACTAAAATATATTTTGTGTCATTATGACTAAATAAACTAGCCATACATAAGCCAGCCCCATTTGTATACCCTGTTTTAGCACCTATTATAAATGTAGTATCAAGTCCATCTTTTCTTGAATAATATTCAAGTGTACTATTAATTATTTTTCCATTACTTAAAGCATATGACTTAGTTGTAAACATTTCATAAAATTCTTCATTTTGAAGAGCATAATTAAGTAATTTTAATAAATCACTTACTGTTGAATAATTATTTTCTTCATCTATTCCAATAGTATTTGAAAAAGAAGTATTCTTAAGTCCTATATCACTCACTTTTTTGTTCATTAAACTAATAAATTCGCTTTTAGAGTCGCTAACGAGTACGGGTAGTGCAGAGGCAGCATCAGCACCTGATGCTAAAAGTGTTCCATATAATATATCTTTATAAGTAAGAACTTCACCTACTTTAAAACCAACCTTTGAGTAATCCCAAAGTCCACTCATATCCACACGTGGAAAAACAACTTTTTCATTTATATCTCCAATATTTTCTAGTGATACAAGAACAGTCATTATTTTAGTAAGACTTGCTATATAAATTTTTTCTTCAGTATTTTTTTCAAGTAATATTTTTTCATCATTTACATAATATAAAATTGCATTATTTGATTTTATTTCTAATGCTTTTAAATTTGAGAAAGGTATAATTATTAACAACAATAATATAATTATCTTTTTTATATTCTTCATAATAAAACAATTATAGCACAAAAAGCCATAATTGTTTTTAACACTTATAAAATTTTACATTATTTTCTTATTCTTTCATCAAATCTTTTTGTTTTGCTATAATCTTCACTTTCTGATGCATTTTTATCACTTCTATTATATTCAGTAAAATTTTTTATATATTTAGAATATTCACTATTAATGTTAACAGATTTTTTCATCTTATCACCATTAATATAATACCCATAAAATGCTATAAATATTCGCTCATTTCATTTTCTTCTTTTAAGTTTACTATTAAAGCCGTGTTTACTGCTTCTTTAATTAAATCACTAAAATCTATTTTTTCTTCTTCTGCGTAAATAATATCTAGACTTGGATTTATCACTGGGTGCTCTGGCACAAATACTGTACAACAGTCTTCATATGGTTCTATACTTATGTCATACGCACCAATACTCTTTGAAATACCAATAATTTCTTGTTTATCAAAAGATGCAAGAGGTCTAAATATGGGATAATTTGTAACATCATTCACAGCTTTTATACTGCTTAGAGTTTGACTTGCTACTTGTCCGATTGACTCTCCATTAAATATAGCTAAGTGCTTGTTTTTTGATGCAATATTCACAGCTATTCTATACATCATTCTTCTCATAAATGTAATTAAATAGTCAGGCTTCAAATTTTTATAAATCGTCTCTTGTATTTTAGTAAAATTTATTACATAAAGTTTTCCATTATTATTATATTTTTCTAAAATTTTTGCTAAGTTTATTACTTTGTTTCTTGCTTCCATACTAGTATGGGGTAAACTCTCAAAATATATGTAATCTAGTTTTACACCTTTTTTAATTGAAAGATAACCAGCGACTGGTGAATCTATTCCGCCTGATAACATAAGTAAACCTTTACCAAGACTACCTACTGGGTAACCACCTAATCCTTTAGTAACTTTAGAATAAATATAAGTAAATTTATTTCTTATTTCAATTACTATTTCTAATTCTGGACTATGCACATCAACTCTTACATTTGGAATATTTTTTAATATCAAAGAACCTATAATATTATTGAACTCTGTACTTTTTATAGGATAACTTTTATCACTTCTTTTTGTATTTACTTTAAAAGTTTTAAAATTTATATCTTTAATAGACTCTAAAATACATTTTTCAATTACTTCGACTTCTCTACTTTCAATTTCTGCGCATGAAACAATTTCATATATCCCAAAAACTTCTTTTAGTCTTTTTCTACACTCTTCTATATCACTAGTATGTATAAACATTCTTGTCTGATCATCCCTAATAGTATACTCAATTCCTTCAAGTTTCTTTTTAATATTATCTCTTAGAGTTTTAATAAAAAAGTTTCTATTACCTTTTTTTAAAACCAAATCTCCATATTTTATTAATATTATTTCTTTCATATTACTTCATTAATAAATCATTATATACTTTATCAAAAGCATTTAAAAATTTATTTATTTCCTCTTTCGTAGTTAAATGACTCAAACTTATTCTAATAGAAGTTGTACTAATATTTTTATCATCTGTAAGAGATTTTAATACTGTACTTTCTTCTAATGATGAACATGCAGTATTAGTAGATATATATATTCCTTCTTTTTCTATTGCTCTTACAAAAGTTTCTGACTTGATACTCAGTAAACTTACATTTACAATATGAGGAACACATAATTCATTAGAATTTATTTTTATATCATATTTTTGTAATCCTTCAATTAATACTTCTCTTAATTTTTCTACATGTTTTATATATTCACGCATATTATCGTTCATAATTCTTAAAGACTTACTAAAACTTACTATTAATGGAAGTGCCGGCGTTCCTCCCCTAAATGGCGCGTTTTCTGTTGTTCCATATATAAGAGGTTCAATTTCAAGAGAGTCTTTCTTATAAAGCATGCCTATACCTTTTGGAGCATATATCTTGTGAGCTGAGAATGACGCTAAATCAACATCAGTAAGAGACACTTTAATTTTTCCTAAAGCTTGTGTCATGTCACTGTGAAATATTGTATTACTGTTTTTCTTATGAATTATTTGTTTAATCGTTTTTAATGGTGATTTAAATCCAACCTCTGAATTAACTGCACAAATAGAAACTAAAATAGTATCTTTAGTAATTAAATTCTCAAGATCATGCAAATCTATGCTACCATTTGGAAGTAACTTAACATAACTTATTTTAAATCCAATGCTAGATAAATAATCCATTGTATCAAGTACACTTTTATGTTCTAAGTAAGATGTAACAATATGCATCCCTCTATTTGAATATTTAAAAGCTACTCCCTTAATCGCAGTACTATTTGATTCACTTGCCCCAGATGTATAAATAATTTCCTTTGGTTTAATATCAAGAATATCTGCGATTTGCTTGTTTGCTTTAATTAATAATTCTTTAGATTTAGTCCCCAAAGTATGAATGCTATTAGCATTCCCAATAAACTCTTTTGTTACTTTTATATAAGAATCAAGTACATCAGTATTTACTGGTGTAGTAGCTGAATAATCTAAATAAATCACACTATCACTTCCTTTTTATATTTCTCCAAGTACTGTCAAAATAACAGGTTTACTCTCAGTTTTCTTGTATAAGAATTCCCCTAATTTTTCTCTAATACTCACTCTAATACTATTATAATCAGCATACGCAGAATTAAAAGTATTTTTTTCTATTACTTCTTTAGAAATTTTCTTTATTTCATCCATTATATCAGTATTATCTTTTTGATATATAAATCCTTTAGTAGTAACTTCTGGCCCTACTATCATTTTTTTGGTTTTCTTATCAAGTGTTGCACTAATTAATACAAGTCCATTTGAACTTAGCATTTCTCTATCTTTTAATACTAACTCTCCAACATCTTCTGTGCTTTTTCCATCAATTAAGATATCATCTACAAATACAGTTTTATTATTTTCTATATATTTACCATTTTCAAACGTAACAATATTACCGTTTAGTTTAAGTAGTATATTTGAAGATTTTATTCCAACTCTCTCAGCAAGTGCTCCATTTTCTACTTGATAACGATATTCTCCTTTTATTGGCATATAAAATTTAGGATTAAATAGTTTTATAAGTAACATAATGTCTTCACTTGAAGCATGATGTCTTACACTTTTATCTTTTGGAACAACTTCTATATTAACTTCTTTAATTGCAATATCATTAAGTAGTTTTACTATAGTTTTTTCATATGCATCGTAACTAGGTTCAGCAAAACATATAGTATCAGTTGGTAAAAGAGTTATGAATCTATCATACCCTCCCACTATTCTATTTAGATTTGAGTATGGTGTTTCTCTATCGTTACTTACTAAAATAATAGCATCTGGGTCTTTTAAATTAGTTAAATCTCCAATAATTCTTTTATCTACATCCAAGTATCCATTATCAATACTCATATTAACAATAGCACCAAGTTCTTTCCCCATAATTACTACTTTTCTATTTTTGTTTTTAATAGAATTAAATATCTCTTGTATTGTATAAATATGAAGTGGAAGTACGCTAAAAATTATTCTTCCTTTATTTTTATCTACAACTGTATTAAAAAATCCTTCAAGTTTATGTTTTGGTGAAGTATGTCCACGTTTAGATGCAAATACGCTTTCACACATTAAGCATAGTACCCCTTGTTTACCAATATAAGCAATTTTCCCTAAATCCATTTCATAATTTGATGGCATTGTTGGATCTATTAAAAAGTCTCCCATATAAATAATTGCGCCATCCGATGTATTAACACTATACCCAACCGACTCTGGTGAAGAATGCGTTATTGCAAAAGGAAACACACTAAAAGTCTTAAAATCAATTTTTCTATGTATGTCTATTACATGCATGTTTTTTATTTCAACATTTTCTTCTTTAGCATCTATTTCAATTATTTTAGATGCATATTTTGTTGCATATACATTAATCTCAGGAATTTCTCTAATTAAATCGGTTAAAGCCCCCATATTTTCTCTATGTGGATGCGTTAAAAAGATTCCTAATATTTTATCTTTATTTTCTTTTAAATATGTGAAATCTGGAATTACATAGTCTACTCCATACATTTTATCTGAAGCATATTTAATCCCACAATCAAATATTAATATTTTACCATCAACATTAATGGTATAAATATTTTTACCATTTTCATTTAGGCCACCTAAAGCCATTATATCAATTTTACTCATTATTCTTTTCCTCCTCGTAATAAAAGTTAAATTAGTAAAAGTATTATATCAAATAAACACTAAAAAAGATAGTCTTGTAACTATTTTTGTTAATTAAACGTTGAATTTTTATTATACTCATATTTACATTATCACCATTTTTTGCTTCAACCTTTTTGAAGGATAAAAAATTAAAAAACTTCCTTTGAAAGAAGTTTTATGTTTTTATTAAATTAACTTTTCCACTAATGATATCTTTAAAATTATTATATATCATTCTTATAAAATTAGATTTTTCAATATTATCTTTAACAACTAAATTATAATCATATTCTTTGTTATTAAAGTTAAGTGTAAGTTTGCCTATAATTTCTCCGGATTTAAGAGGTGCTTTTACGTTATAAAATTCTTTTTCTACATTATATTCAACATTTTCAGTGTTAATATCAACGAGCAACTTTACATCATCCTCTAAATAATATGAAATATTTCTATTTTTACTATTATTTATATAGATATCTCCTAGTTTTTCTTCACTTTTTATAATTGTTTTTGTATTATACATTCCAAATCCATATTCCATCATACTAATAGTATCGGCACTTCTATTTTCTTTTGTATCTTCTCCCATTACCACACCAACAAGTCTCATATCATTCTTTTTCATAGTTGAAGTTAAACAATATTTTGCTTGATCAGTGTACCCTGTTTTTAGTCCGTCCATTCCCTCATAAAATCTTACAAGAGTATTAGTATTAACTAACCAGTGATTTTCAGTACCCACCTTTATATATTCTTCATATGTACTAGTGATTTTAAGTATATCATCATGGCGCACAAGTTCACTTGCGATTAATGCCATATCATAAGCAGTAGAATAATGATTTGCTTCATCAAGTCCATGAGGGTTTTTAAAGTTTGTGTTATTGGCACCCAGTTCCTTTGCTTTCTTATTCATCATGTTAACAAAGTTTTCTTCAGTGCCACCAAGTTTTTCTGCGATTGCTACTGCGGCATCATTGGCAGAGGCTATACCTATTCCTTTCATTAAATCATTTACTTTTACAGTACTATTTTCTTCAATAAATATTTGAGTTCCACCCATTCCAGATGCATTTTTACTCACTAAGACATCATCATCCATTTTAAGTTTACCACTCTCTAACGCTTCAGCAGCAAGTAACATAGTCATTATTTTAGTCATAGAGGCAGGAGACAATTTCTCATGAGCATTTTTCTCATATAAAACACTTTTTGTAGAAGACTCCATTAAAACAGCACTCTTAGCATTTGGAGCATATTCCGTCTTACTATTTTCCACTTCTTTATTAACTGGAACTCCGTCTGCAGAAACACACATAAAACTAAAGCATATTAGTCCACATATTATTATAATTAAAATTTTTTTCATACTCTTCACCTAACGAATTATATGTTTGTTATGTCTAATTATTACCCTTTATATTTACACTTTTTTAAATTTATAAGGTCTAAAAACTTATAATTGTGATAGAATTAAATTAAGGATGTGAATATGAAAAAAGTTTTTATTTTTTTATTAATTATAGCTGTTTGTGCAGTTGGTTACTATTTTGGTAAAGATTATTTACCATTTAAATTTAACAAGTTAGAAAGTATTGGTTACTCTAGTGAGTCAGCTAAAAAGATAAAAGAACTAGGACTTGATGCTTATTTAGGTGGTGAATACTACGAAGTGATAGATAAAGCTTTAAAAAGTGATACATATATTAATGATTATTTACAAGATTATATGAAAATAAGATATGTAGATAATGATTTATTTATTGATACTGTTAATGATTTACTTGAAAGTGGAAAAAGTGCTGAAGAAATAAATAAAATAGGTTCATTAATGGGAAGTAAATATTTTAAAAGTGAGTATGCTAATAGATATATAAGTTATCAAGAAAAGAATAAAGATTATACAGATGAACAAGTAGTTATTTATGTAAATATTGGTCTTGATAATGATTTTTATACTAATATAAAAGAAATAGAAAATCCTAATGATTTATTAGTTCTTGTTAATAAGTATAATAAATTACCAGATGACTATGAACCTGATGATTTAGTTTCTTTTGATGATAAGTACACTATTTCTTCATACAAAAAAGAAATGAGACGTGTAGCACATGACGCACTAATTAAATTAATTGATGATATAAGGGATGAAGGCATGAATTTATGGGTTAATTCAACAATGAGAACTGCTTCTTATCAAAATGGACTATTTACAAACAGTGTTAAGAAAAATGGTATGGAACATGCCTTAAAGTATTCAGCTAAATCTAGACACTCTGAACATGAAACAGGACTTGCTGTAGATATGTCATCAGTAAAAGGAATGCTTGATGGATTTGAAAATTATAAAGAATATGATTGGCTAAAAGAAAATGCACATAAATATGGATTTATAGAAAGATATCCTAAAGGAAAAGAATGGATTACAGGGTATGCATACGAGTCTTGGCATTATAGATATGTAGGAATAGAAGCCGCCACTATTATAAAAAATGAAAATATTACATATGAAGAATACGCAGTTAAATATTTAGGATACTAGCGTATTTTTCTTTTTTTGCCCATAATAAACATTAGAAAAAATACTAAATATAAAATTATAACCCCAGCACTTATTAACACGATAGTTATAATATTTTTTTCATCTTTTGTAAGACTCGTTTTACCTAATATATTTTTTTCATCTTCAATGCTTGAACTTTCTTCAAACACGCTTATTAATTTGTTTACTTTTATAACATATATATTAGATACACTTTTATCTTTACTTGTAACTATTACTTTTATTATATTTTCTCCCATTTTTAAAGCAGAAGCACCAGTTAACTTTACAGTAGCGTGTTCGCTTTCTGTCTCATAATTTATATTTAAATTTTCTTCTGCATCTACAACTATTGAATATTCATACACATTAGGGTCAAATTCTATTGTATGCCCTTCTATTTCTAATTTAGATAGCATTGCATTTTCATAATCTATATTTTCTTCATAATTTTTAAATATATTTATTTGATAATTAACAATAGAAGTATCTTTTTTTATAACTTTAAGTGTAACTTCTGTTTTACCATCCATTACATTAATGTTACCTGTTCCACTTATATAATCATCCTCTTCATCTTTAATTGCAGTTATACTAATAGATTCCACTTCACTACTTACAAATACATTGTATTTATGAATTTCTTTATCAAAATAAGGCGTAAGCACTCCTTCGCTAAGTACAATATTACTTATTCCTTTAACTATTGGTGTAAAAGAAAAGAAAGTAATTATTACTACTACATACTTTAAAATATGACGCATATTTCACTTCCTTATTTTATAACTTTTAAGATAATATTTTTTTCCTTAACTTTATAATCCTTAAATTCATAAGAATTTTTAAGTTCACTTACCATACCATCCACTTCCTTATTATAGTAAATAGTAGCAAGTATTTCATCGCGTTCGACATAATCTCCTATTTTTTTCTTTAAAACTATTCCAACATTTGGATTTATTGGTTCATCTTTACTCATTCTTCCAGCACCTAAATTTAATGCAAGAGTTCCAAGCTTTTCAGCGTTAACGGCACTTACATAACCACTTACATTACTCTTTACATTTATTTTACGTGCTTCTATATTCATACTAGCGAGATCTCCACCTTGAGCCTCTATCCACTCATAAAATTTAGATTTAGCTACTCCATTATTTATAACCATTTTTACTTCTTTTTTTGCATTCTTAAGAGATATGTTTTTAGAAAGAGATGTCATATATCCACCTAGTTCTATTATTAATTCTTCTAATTTTTTATCTTTCTTTCCATCAAAGAAATTCATAGCTTCTTTTACTTCTAAAATGTTTCCTATATTACTTCCTAAAGGTGCGTCCATAGATGTTAATACACATATTACTTTTTTATTATATTTGCCACCTATATAAATCATTAGTTTAGCAAGACGAGTAGCAGTTCTTTTGTTTTTCATAAAAGCTCCAGAGCCTACTTTTAAATCTATCACGATATTTTGTGACCCGCATGCGATTTTCTTGCTCATTATAGAACTAGCAATTAAAGGAATTGAATCAATGTAACCTGTTTCATCTCTTAATTTATATATTTTTTTATCAGCAGGCGCGATTGCTTCACTTTGAGAAATGTCAGCACACCCTACACTGCTTACTACATCTAAAAACTTTTTTAAAGTTAGATTTACTTTATATCCAGGAATACTTTCAAGTTTATCAACAGTTCCTCCAGTTATTCCAAGACTTCTTCCACTCATTTTTGGAACACATACGCCTAGTGATGCACAAACAGGAAGTAAAATAATAGATGTTTTATCCCCTATTCCACCAGTTGAATGTTTATCTACAGTAGCCATATCTATACTACTTAAATCAATTGTGTTTCCACTTTTAATCATCGCATCAGTTAGTGCATACGCCTCATCCCTTGTCATTCCATATTTATAGATTGAAGCAATAAAATCAGTCATATTCTCATAACTTATTTTATCTTTTGTAAATCCATTAATAATATAATTTATTTCATCATAAGAAAGTACCTTATTACTTTTCTTCTTTTTAATTATTTCTTTAACTTGCATACACACCTCTTTATTCTATTTAAAGTATACATTTTGACAACTTAAAAAGCAAGAGCTACTTGCTTTTATTGCTATCTTCTGCCTTACTATAAAACTTGTTTAAAAACGCAGATATTCGTTTTGGCCAAAATCTATTAAACATTATGTAGTCTTCTTTTGTTCTTATGTTTTCTTCAATTATTTTAGTAGTTGTAGATTCGCTATGTACTCTATGTCCCATTAATTTTTTATTTGCATATACAAACGACCCTTTTTTTAAAGATAAAGTTTCCCATGCATTCCAATCTACATTACATTTAAATTCACTTTCAAATAATTTTTTAGGCATTTTATTTTGTACAAAAGTAACTGAAGGACAACATATTGAATTACCGAATGACAAAACACCTCTTTTTACAAATTTAAAAGATGATAAAAACTTTAAATTAAGTGGAAATATTAGTACTCTTTTTATTGTTAACAACTTGTTTGTTTTTACTGTTTTATTATTCTTAATCTCATAATAATTTGTTGATATTATTAGTGCTTTGTCTTTGTTTTTAGCATATTTTTTTATAACACATTCTGCATATAAGTTATCATATATATCATCTTGATGAGCAATAGTTATTAACTCGGACTTTATGGAGTGTAGCGCAAAATCAAAATCTTTGCCAATATTACTATTTTCATCTTTATTAATAATTACTTCTAAATTATACTTTTTAGCTATATCACTAATATATTTATTAGGGGTTGATGTAGCAATTACTACATTTGTTTTTAAAGATTGATTCATTATTGATTTAACACATTTTTCTAAATACTTCGATTCCTTATAAGCCAGTATTACAAAAGTATGTTCTATTTTTTCTTCTTTTTCTTCCATAAGCATATATTTCCCAAAAATTATTAGCATTAAATATCCTATCATAAAATTAGAATAGTAATATCTTACATCATTTACAGGCATAGATAACATTAGTCCTATTAAATTGAGTACAAGAGGGCTTAAAACTAATAAATATATTTTTTTGAATACTCTAAGACCTATTAAACAAGCAATAGAAATATATAAATATAAACTTCCACTATAATATAAAGTTTGATAAAATTTATTCTCATTTTTTATAGAATAATCAATATTTGTTTTAAATATATTATAAAATTTTGTATTATAAAATTTTTGTGGATAATAATATTCTCCTGCGTTACGAGCGCCACTAGTATATTTTAATAAATAACCATAAGAATCATCATATCTTACTATTCTCCAAATATATGCATTTTCATCTAAAAAATATTTAAACGCTATATATTTATTTTTAAGAGCAAGATTATACATAAATGAATAAAATTCTTTTCTGTTTTCATTTATATTATCATATTTAGGCTCACACGCTCCACCTATCGCATCCATTAAATTATATCTTCCATGTCGTTTTAAATTATCAACATTTATATATTCTGATAATTCTTCTATTTCTTCATCTAAAATATTGCCTTCCCTTAAAATATAAGAAGTCATTGTAAATAGTTTGTTATCTATTACTGCTTCCCCACTATTTGGAATTTGACTTTCAGAGGCTGAATAAAACGTTCCAAGGCATTTAAAACCAAGAAAAAATAGTAATACAAATGCTAATAATTTCAAATAATTAAAACTCTTTCTATCTTTTATAAACAAAACAATAAAAAGAATAAATGTAATTCCAATAGTTATAATAATTCCATTATGTCTTAAATTATATAAAACTACCACTAAAAAAGATAATAATATTGTATCTTTTAAATTTATCTTAAATTTTTTATCTATTAATATTTCTAATCTAAAACATAACCAAAGGATCATATATGAATATAATACATCTTTCCATAAAGTAATAGACATTACTCCATTTAATGGATTAATTACAATAAATATAGATATAAATATCTGAAATATAAAACTTAAATCATATTTGTTGTTTCTCTTATCAAACTTGATTCTATTATATTTACATATTCTAGTCCATAATATACTAAAAACACTGATTTGAAATAATCCTATGATTGCTGGACTATTCCATATTTTCATTAAAATCATCTCAATAAAAGTATGAAAAAAAGGATGAGAAGTACTAAACTTCATATTCCTTATTTGTTCTAATTGATTATATGAATCAAATGATAAAGCTCCTGGGTAAAAAACTACCCAATATATCATGAATACTACAAATGGAATTAGAAATATTATTACATCTTTTATATCTATATTTTTTAATTTTTGAGTTAACCATTTTTTCATCTTACACCACACTATTTTATTATAAAAAAAATAATCATTTTAAGCAATGATTAATTCTTATTCTTTGTAATTCTTAAAACTCCCCTTGTTAAATATGGTTCTCTAAATTCATTTCCTGAATAAAAAATCATATATCCTTTAGAAGTATCAATGCGATATTTTTTGAGAGAAAACTCTTTTCTTATTTTAGTTTCATCACTTTGATTATGGTAACAACATACAGCTATTTTAAGATTTTTGCATTTATTAATTAATCTTTTCATTCCTTTAATCGCGCTTATTTCAAATCCTTCTATATCCATTTTTATAAACACTTTATCATTTTCATTTATTTCATTGATAAAATCATCTAATTTTATAGTATTATTACTTGTTTTATCGCTTACAAATTTTTGTGTTATGACAGTTTTGTCACTATAACTTTTAAATGTTTGTTTTAAACATTTTATCCAATCTTCCTCTGGTTCAAATAAATACACTTTTTTGCATTTATCAATATTTTCTAAAGAAAAGTTACCTTCAGCAACTCCTAAATCAAATAAAACTGACCCTTCTTCTACATAAAAATTCTCATCAGTGTATTTATGTGGAGACATAATATCTTGTTCTACAAATAAACTTTTACAATAATTAGATACCGCTTTTTTATTTAAAGATTTTTTAATATAAAGTTTTTTATCAAAATAATTTATGTAATTCATGCCACCATTTTCATATACTTTTATATCTTTTGTTTTATATTTTTTTATAAAATTATATGGAAAAACAACAAGATAAGGCTTTTTTTTCAAAAATCTAAACACTTCTAATTTTTCAGAATCACTTTTATGACTTTTTAGATACTTTACAACTTTTCCTTTATAAAATATTTTTTTTAAATAAATAGTAATTAAATTTTTCATTTTTACCTCTTCACTTCTTAATATATAATATCATTTATTTGGTATTTTACCTACTATTTTTATTTTTTAAATAAAGAATTAACAACATTATAAATATTATAATAATAGTTACTGTATAACTTATGACACCACCCAAAAATTTATATTTACTTACAAGTAACCAAGATAGGATAGCGGCGATTACAGTGCCAATAATATAAGCAACACACTGTTCCTTTGTTTTTCTTTTAATAGTTAATAATAAAGAAACAAATCCGTTAATTGCATAAATGCCCGAACCAAACATTATTATTAACAGGTGTAGTTTATATTTACTCAAATCTAAATTATATATAAAATTCAATAATGGAATTCCAAAAAAGTAAACACCAATTATACATAATAGAGATATTCCAATAATATAAAAACATATTTTTTTATTTGTTTTATTAAAAAGTCTTTTATTTTTTTTATTAAGTTCTGATAATTTAACTGCATAAGGTTGCAATATAAACTGACATAACAGTATTGTCATAGTCGCGGGCATAGTAATTATTCCATATATACCCTGTAACTCATCAGTTAAATAAAAATCTATAAAATATCTAGGTATGTTGAATATAAAAATTGTAATAAATGAGAATATAAAGAAATATAAACATTTTTTTATAATTGTCTTATATTTTCTAATAAATTCAAACTTTTCTTTTTTTACTTTTTTAGCTTGCTTAATATCTACAAATATTAAAAATACTATATTAATTATCATCCATCCAATTATAGAATATAATACATTTTTAAATGTTAAACCTAAAACAACAAATGCAATTAAAGAAAGCAAATTTTTAAAAAATAAAGATATTCCAACAATATATAATTTATTTTGTTTTTGTAGTATTCCGTGATATACATCACTTAAAGATTCAAAACTTCTTGTTAATATAAGTACTAGTATTATAAAATATTTTGAAGTATTATACCCAAAAAACAGAAAAAACAGAATAAATAAAATGGTAGATACAACTGTTGTAAATATTCTAAAACTTATATATGTATTATTATTAAATTCACCTTTTACGTCTGTTACTTGATAATTTTTACCTCCAAAAGATGCCGAAGTTAAAAATATATTAGAAATAACAAACGCAAATGAAAAATAACCAGCAATTACTAAACCGTTAGTACGTGTCACAATAATTAAGAAAAATAAAGAATTAAAGGAATGCAAAGCACTTCCAAGTGAATTCCATATAAAATCTTTTTTTAGATTAGCTTTTTTCATGTTATCCTTTCTTTATTATTCTACTCATATTTATAAAATTTTACTATAAACAATTAAAAACTTATTAAATAAATTCATTTTTATCAGCAATAAAGATATTTTTAAAATAATGCTAGTTTTAAAAGATTCTCCATGTTTATGTGATTTTTTCAAATACATATTACTTTTATATTCTATATCGTTTTTATTTAACCAATTAATAGATCTTTTATACACTCTATTTATTATATCACTTTTACTTTTCTTTGAAGCATATAATAAATACCAAATTATGTATTTTGTAAAAATATAATCTTTTATTTCTTTACTTTCAAAATTACATTCTTTAATTATTCTATCTAACAAAATAAAAGGATTAATATCTTTAGAAATTTTATTTTGTTTTGATCTAGATATTGATTTTTCATTATGATACCAATTATATCCATTATAGTCTATTTCTAATACTTTTGAAGTGATACCGTATACTTTTAAATTAAAGTATACATCTTCTCCAATTTGACTATCTAAAAAATATATTTTATTTTTCTTTATACAACCTAGATTATATATTTTTGCCCATGGAGCAAAAGTAAAATATTTTGATAGTATTTTATTGCTTTTATAGTTTGTAATTTTACTTGTCTTTCCATTTTGACTCACGCATTTATAACTTCCAAATACTACATCCATATCATTGTTTTCAATTGCATTATAATAGTTATAAATATAATCTGAATCTATATAATCATCATTATCAATAAACATAATGTATTTACCCTTAGACATGTCAATTCCTAGATTTCTAGTTTTAGCAACGCCTTCGTTTTTCTTATCAATAATTTTAATTTTAGAATTGTTCTTATACTTATTTATTACATTCAAACTGTTATCAGTTGAGCCATCATTTATTAGTATTAATTCAAAATTTTGATATGTTTGATTTAATATGCTATCAACACATCTTTCAATATATTTTTTTGAATTATAAATTGGAACTATTATATTAATTAAATCTTTTTGCATAACTTCCTTTCTATATTTATAAAATTTAAATTTGTTGTTTTTTAAACATTAAACAATTATTAAAAACTTAAAAATTTAACTATTTTTTTTATTCACCTTTGCTTTAAGTATAGAAACTTCTTGTATTAATTTATTTATTTTTTTCTTTTGCCCAGATACTATTATAGTAAGTGACAAACTAATAAATAGTAGTATAGCTATAAATATTGAAAATATCATATTAGATGCCACTTCAAATCCAGCTAATGAAGAAATAAAATCTAATATTTTAGGAAATAGCATTAATACTAATAGAATAACACATACAAATAACCATAATATTGAATATTTTACAGATAATTTTCCTTTTCTAAGAATCAAAAGAGTTATTATCATTATTAATACTACAAATATAACAACGAGTATTCTTAAATTCGGACTCATTTGTACCTCCTAATACTTGTGATAAATATAGATAGCATAACATTTACCATATAATAAATAGATTTCCATGTGTGTATTGAAGATTTTCCGTTTTTTCTTTCTTTCATTTTTACAGGTACTTCTAATAATTTGTATTTATTTTTTATTAACATTACATTTGAAACAGGTTCAGGATATTCTAATGGATAATCATTTGAAAGATATTTAATTACTTTTTTATTCATCGCTCTAAATCCACTAGTAGGATCAAATATTTTTTTAAATGTAAATAATCTTATCTCTAAAGATAATAATTTAATCCCCATTCTTCTTAGAAAAGTAGATTTAAATTTGCTGATTTTATTGTTTTTAATAAATCTGCTTCCTATAACACAATCATATTTATTTTTTATTATAGGACTAATTATATTCTTTACATAATTTATATCATGTTG
>CAYXHQ010000005.1:0-8712 GCA_964465245.1 uncultured Muribaculaceae bacterium
AAACAGAAGATAAAATTGCAATGACTAGACAATTCTATAATGATACTGTTTTAACTTTAAATAACAAAATTGAAATGTTTCCATCTAACATAATCGCAAATATGTTTAAGTTTAGTAAAGAAACTTTCTTCAAAATTGAAGAAAAAGAAGCTGAAACACCAAAAGTTAAATTTTAAAGCTTACAAATAGTAAGCTTTTTTTAAGAAGGAGTAAGACATGAAAAAAGTTTTAAAATATATTATATTTATGTTTATATTTGTTCCATTTATAAGTGTTCAAGCAGTATCATCTGATAGTGTTGAGTATAGTGTTAAAAAATACTACATAAATTCTGAGATTGAAATTGCTGGAGGACTCGCAGTCGAAGAACTAATAGAGGTTGATGGAACATATAATGGATATTATAGAGAAATATCTACTAAGAATACAAGTACAGTAGAATTTACTGGACTTGAGTCAGACTTAAAAGGAAGTTCAATTTATAATCCTACAAGTGTAGTCAATTTACGTGTGGGAATGCTTAAAAATAAAGAAAATGTAAATTTTAATACATTAACAAGTGAAGAACTTGAAGAGAATATTGAGTACTTTGAACTAGTAGAAACTGCTTCTTCTGGAGATACAGGAGTATTTACCTTTGAAGAAAAAGACGGAATATATACTGTTAGAATGTACAATGAAACTATTGATTCAAATACTATATTTTATTTAAGTTATGTTGTTACAAATATACTTGTAGAACATAATGATTCTGCAGAATTTTATTATACTCTTATTTCAAAAGAATGGGCTGATCCAATAGATGATGTAAAAGTGTTTGTAGCTCTTCCATATCCAAGTGAAAAACTATTTAAAGTATGGGCTCATGGACAACTTAATGGAGAAGTACTAAAAGATACTGAAAATCGTGGAGTAATGGCAAGTATTCAAAATTATTTACCCGGTTATGGATTTGATATTAGAACACTTTTTGACTTAGATTTATTTCAAATAAATATTAACGAAAGTAAAAAATCAAAATTAGACGCTGTTCCTATTATTGAAAGAATTGAACAAGAACGCGCAAATGAAGCAAATGAAATTAGAAAATTTAATAAAATAAAATACTATGGAATATATGCAATATCTGGTTTATACATCGTGGGAATTATTTTCTTATTTGTATATGCTTATATAAAACATGATAAAGAATATAAATCTAATTTTAATGATAAATATAATAGAGAATTTATTAATGATTATGATGTAGAATTAATTGAATATTTAATGAATAAAAATATTACTACTACAGGTTTTAGTACAAGTATATTAAATTTAATATATAAGAAAAAAATAGATGTAGAAGTAATTCAAGGTAAAAAGAAAACAGATCATAAACTTACTTTAAAAAGTGAAGATGGAGTAAGCACAAGTGAAAAAATTATAATAGATTTGCTATTTAAAACTATTGGAAACGGTAAAGAGGTATTATTAAGTGAAGTTAAAAAAGAAGCAAATAACACAACGTCTTCTGGAAAAAACAGTGTGTATGATGAATTTAATGCATGGAAACTAAATACTACTGCAGAAGCAAAGAAACAAAACTTTTATGAAGATAACACTAAAACAAGACTTGCATTTGGTGGGTATGCTTTAATAGGAGCGGCAATATTCTTCCTCGATAACTTCTTTGTAATGACACCAATTAGATTTGTAGTACTTATTTTAGCCATTCTTTTTCTAATATATATTATAAGTTTTAATAAACGAACAGTTAAAGGAAATGAGGACTATAATAAATGGAATGCATTTAAAAACTTCTTAAATGATTTTGGAAGATTTGAAGAAAAAGAATTGCCTGAGATTAAACTATGGGAAAGATATTTAGTATATGCTTCAATATTTGGCCTAGCAGATAAAGTAAGAAAGACAATGAAAATCAAATTTGAAGAGATTAGACCAAATTATGAAATGAGAGATACTATGTTTGACTATTACGTATTTACAAATTTAACACGTGATATAAGTACAAGTATAGATAATAGTATTATTACTGCAAGAGCCTCTGTACAAAGTATTGCTGAAAGTAATTATTCATCAGGTTCAGGCGGAGGCGGAGGTTTCTCATCTGGTGGTGGATTTGGCGGAGGCGGAAACTCAGGCGGAGGATTCTAAGCAAGAGCATTCTTGCTTTTTCTTTTGAATTGACAAAAAATTGACAAAATAATATTTTTTTGATATAATTTAGAGCAGTAAATGGGGGTATTTATGGGAAAATATGGGGAATGGTACAATCAGTTATCTAATGAAGTAATAGATATACTTAATTGTGCTAGACAATTTTTTAATTCGTATGATGAGTATGGCAATGAGAATATAATGCAAAGAGGAAATTATGCTGTTTTTGAAGCATCTTTATTACTTTCTATTATTTTATCTTCAAACAATAAAATAACAGAAATTTTAAATAGCAAAAAAGATTATAAATTTGTAAATATTCTAAAGGAAATATATAAAATAAATACAGTCCCAGATGATAAAGGTCACATTCCTGTAAAACACAAAAATAATTATGATAAAAGCGTTGATTTAAATTTTTTGCTTTATGCCGAAGAATTATTTGTCAAATTTTTTTCAAAAATGCTTGATAATGATTCTGACTTAAGTAAAATAGAACCAATACATTTGTTTTCGGTATATTTTATTATGGATGATAATCTTTATATAGATATATTTAAATCAATATATAATGATGAAGAAATCGAAAATATAGATACGAAATGTACATCAATACTATGGAATTTAAAAATCAACAATCATTCATTTCATGAAGTTCATCAAGTGTATGATGACTATGTTAATGCTAAAAAGATTTTTTCTAATGATAAAGATAATTCACATTCTCAAGTTAAAAACGATTATTTAAGTAATCCTTCAATTGGAAGAGAAAAAGAATTATATAATTTGATGACATCTTTATTAATACCAAAAAAAGGTGTAATAATAGTAGGACCTTCTGGTGTAGGTAAAACTGCATTAGTAAATGGTCTTGATTATGCCATCAAAAATGGAGATGTTCCAGCATATTTTAAAGATTATAAAATAGTAAGCACACCATCTTCAGAGTTTGTAGGTGGATGTCAATTTGTTGGTATGGTAGAAGAAAAAGTAAAAAATATTGTTGAAAAAATAATTAAAGAAAATGAAAAAGTTATTTTATTTATAGATGAAATTCATCAAACAATAGGGGCAGGAACTGGTAGTAAATCAAATATAGATGTAAGCTCACTTTTGCAGCCTTACATTGACTCTGGACAAATAAAACTAATTGGATGTACTACTGATGAAGAATACACAAAATATGTAGAAGAGAATAAACCATTTAAAAGAAGATTTGAAAAGGTTACTTTAAAGGAATCAGATAAAGAGTTAACAATGAAAATACTAGAAGGCACTATTCCTGCTTTAGAACAAGTTATGGGAATTTCATTTGATAGTAATATATTAGAAAGTGCAGTTAATTATATAGCAGCATCTACAGAAAAGAAAAATAGAGTATATGATGATAAAACCAATAATCCAGATTTAGCACTCTCTATCGTAAAAAAAGCATTTGCACTAGCTATAATGGATAATAAGAATGTTGTTGATATTGAATCAGTTTCCAAGGCTATTTCTTCATGTGAAAGATTATATGATAGTGTAAAGTCTAGAATAGGTAATGAAATGTTGGCTACTTCAGAAAGCACAAAATCAGTATCAAGAGTATTGCAATTTCCGAAAGAAAATTAGACCTTAGTGGTCTTTTTTCATTGATTAATATGTGCTAAAATAAAATAGAAAGAAGGGCAATATGATACACGTAGTACTATTTGAACCAGAGATACCAGGAAATACTGGAAATATTATGAGAACATGTGTGGCAACCAATACAAAACTACATTTAATTAAACCACTTGGTTTTAGTTTAGATGAAAAATACATTAAAAGAAGTGGAGTAAATTATATAGATAAATGTGATTACAAAGTTTATGAAAATATTGATGAATTTTTTGAGAATAACAAAGGTGAATATTATTTTCTAACTAGATATGGACATAAACCTCAGGATTCATTTGATTATAGTAATAGTGAAGAGAATACATATTTAATATTTGGCAAAGAATCAACTGGTATACCAAAAGAAATCTTAAAACCTTACATAGATAGATGTATAAGAATACCTATGACTGACAATGTAAGAGCATTAAATCTATCAAACTCAGTTGCAATTATGGTATATGAAGTATTAAGACAACAACATTATAATGATTTACTAAAAGATGAACCTCATAAAAGTAAAAATTTTATTGAAAATGACTAAATTTATTTAGATTTATTGACAAAATTCAATTTTATGCTTTACTTTTATTCAAAAACTTATTATTATATTAACCTGAGAGGAAAATAAGCAAATGATGTCGTTAACTACATTTTTAGAACACTCTAATGACAATTATTATTTAATTAGAGATGAAAAAGGTAATATTATATATCCTAAATCTAAAGAAGATTTAGAAATTTTTAGCAAGATTCTTGATAGTTATTATGATGACCGTTTATATATATATGGAAATAAGTACTATGAACATAGTTCGCAAATTATGAAGGAAAATGATAATATATATGTTGTAGAGATTTTAGAAAATGTTACAAGATTTAAAGAAGAATCTATTTTGGCTAATACAGATTATGTTACAAATTTAAGCAATAAAAGATTAACATATGAAACATTTAATAATTTTATATCAAAATCAATTGAATATAAAACACCTTTTGCATGTGTTTCTTGTGATGCTGATTTATTTAAAAGAATAAATGACGATTATGGTCATTTTTGTGGAGATTTAATGCTTAAGTCGATGGGAAGTGTTTTATATGAAAATACTAGACATAGATTATTAAAAGGAAAGTTTCCTTGTCGTGGGCTAGATATTGTTGGCAGAGTTGGTGGAGAAGAATTTTTGATAGTTTTAAATAATGTAAATAACATACTTAATGCTTATAATGTTGCGAATAAAATTAGAAGTAAAATAGAAAATTCTAATATTTCATATAAAGGAAAAGTTATTGATTCGTGTACTATGAGTTTTGGAATATACTTTGTAAGTAAAGAAGAATTAGAGTTTTATGGTAATAACTCAGATACCATTGATGAAATAAGAGATGAAATTATAGAAAAAAGTGATGAAGCGTTATATACAAGTAAAAGGAATGGCAGAAATCAAGTAAATATATATGATATTGATGTAAAAGATAAGGATATAATATTAGAGCGTTCTAGAAAACAATGTATATTATAAAGAATAAATTAATATTTGTTCTTTTTTTATGTATTTAACATAATATTAAATGAAATATAAAAGAAAAGGTGGATTTTGAATGAATAAAAAGGAAATAATTGAAAGTATTTCTTCTAAAGCAAATGGTGAAATCTATTTAGGAGTAGTTGGCGCGGTTAGAACTGGAAAATCTACATTCATAAAGAAATTTATTGAATGTTTAGTCCTGCCTAACGTTGAAGATGAAACTGATAGACGCAGATGCTTAGATGAAATACCACAAACATCAGGTGGAAAAACTATAATGACTATTGAACCGAAATTTGTACCATCTAGTGGAGCAAACATAAAGATTGATGAGTTTTCTACTAATATCAAACTAGTAGATTGTGTGGGTTATGTGACACCTATGGCAAAAGGATTTCAAGATGAAAATGGAAATCCTAGAATGGTTAAGACTCCATGGTTAGATACAGAGCTTCCATTTATTGAAGCAGCTGAGATGGGAACAGAAAAAGTAATTAAAGATCATGCTACTATAGGAATTGTTATAACAACTGATGGATCTTTTGGGGAACTTCCTCGTGAAAACTTTATAGAAGCAGAGAAAAAAGTAATAACTGAATTAAAAAATATCAACAAACCATTCATAATAATAATGAATACAACTCATCCAAATAACAGTGAGACTGTGAATGTTGCTAATAACTTGAAAGAAATGTATGATGTACCAGTTATACCTATGTCAGTTGACTCAATGGGAGAAACTGAAGCTCTAAAAGTATTAAGAGAAGCATTATATGAGTTCCCAGTTGATCATATTGAAGTAAATATTCCTGATTGGGTAGCAGTTCTAAGTACCTCTCATCCATTAAAACAAGCATACTTAGATAAAATTAAAGAAAGTGTAGTAAGTATTGATAAATTAAGAGATGTAGAAAACATTAATATAAATTTAGAAAGCAACGATGAAATTAAGAAAGCGTACATATCAAATGTGAATACATCTGCAGGTGAAGTAACTCTTACCCTAGAAGCACCAGATGAACTATATGACAAAATATTAAAAGAAGTAGCAGGAGTATCAATTAATTCAAAAGCAGGTCTTCTTAAAATATTCCAAGACTTTAATGAAGGAAGAAATGAATATGAGTCTATTAAAGGAGCGCTTAAACAAGTGTATCAAACAGGTTATGGAATTGCGTGTCCTAAACTTACTGATATGAAACTTGATAAACCTGAGATTATCAAACAAGGTGGAAGATATGGGGTAAAACTAAAAGCAGTAGCATCTTCTATTCATATGTTAAAGGTAGATGTAGAAAGTACATTTGAGCCAATCATAGGAAGTGAACTTCAAAGTAAAGAATTAATTAACCACTTAATGAAAGATGGAGATACTGAAACAACAGATATATGGAAAAGTGAAATATTTGGAAGAAGCTTAGATGTAATAGTACAAGAAGGAATACAAGCAAAATTATCACTATTACCAGATAATGCTAGATATAAATTATGCCAAACAATTACAAAAATGGTAAATAAAGGTTCAAATAATTTAATTGCTATAGTGCTATAAACAGAAAGTATGACAATATGTCAATGACAAAATCAAATTTTGTCATTTTTCTTTTGGATGAAATTCAATAATGTTAATAGAATTTATACAATTTTACAGAATTAAAATATTTTCTTGTTTTAAAGTTATTATTTATGTGATAAAATTAAATTAAATTAGGAGGACAAGAATATGCCAGACTTTAGAGGGTTCACTGAATTTATTAAAGATACTTTTGGATATATTATTACTTTTATAGTAATCGCTCTTATATTTACTTTTGTTGTAGCAGTTGCTCCAGTCGCAGGTAATTCTATGTCTCCAACATTAAACGATGGAGATATGGTTATTGTATCAAGATGTAGTTATCTATTTACCGATATTAAAAGAAATGAAATAGTTATATTTAAAGATTCTAATAAAAAGAAATATGTTAAAAGGGTTATAGGACTTCCTGGAGAGAGAATAGACTATTTAAATGGATACTTACATATAAATGGTGAAACATATGAAGAAAACTTAATAAATGCCGAAACAAACAATTTTATGTTTGAAGATATATGTCCCGAGTATAATTGTCCTGCTTCTGTAATACCAGAAAACCATTATTTAGTACTTGGAGATAATAGAGGAGAGTCACAAGACAGCAGAGACCCAATAATTGGATTAGTTTCAAAAAATAAAATCATGGGTAAAATAGTTTTTAGAATTCTACCATTTTCTGATTTTGGTGCAACAAAATAGCATAAATTTCAACTTTTTGTCATTTTTTTCTTGTATTTAAAAAAATTTGTTATATAATGTAGGTACAAATTGTATTTTTGTGCAATTTTATTTGGTTAAAAAGGAGGAAAATTATGTTCAACAAAAAAAGAGTGTTTGTTTTTGCAGTATTCTGTTTATTCTTATTCTTTATGATGACATTTGGTTCTGGATCTAGAGAAACAGTAAAAGTAAACACAAGAACAGTCGAGTTCATTGATGGACTAACTAACGAAACAATAAGCATACAAAATGTTGAAGTTGGCCACGATGCAAATGTACCTGAAACACCAAATCATGAGGGGTGCGATTTTTCAGGTTGGTTTACGGAAAATGACGTAGAAGTGAATGCTTTTACAAATGTCACAGAAGACTTAACAGTTTATGCAGAATGTGATTGGCAATATTTTACTGTAACATTTTATGATACAGTAGGAAGAAGGGTAATAGACACACAAAGTGTTAGATATGGGCTTGATGCAGTAGCTCCAAGAGTTCCTGTTCATACTAATTATAGTTTTGACAGGTGGAGTAGAGGTTACACAAATGTAACATCAAATTTCCAAGTAGATGCACTATATACAAGTACTGTATTTACAGAATACTATGATGTAGTATTTATCGATAATGACACTAATGAACAAATTGATTCACAATCAGTAAGAGAAGGTTCAAATGCAGTGTTCCCTGAAATACCAGTGCACAAGAATAGAGTATATGACAGATATGAAGGGGAATATACTAATGTCACAGAAGACAGAGTAGTAACTTTGTATTTTAAGGATGCAGAAAAATTTAATGTAACATTCAATAAAGGAGAACATGGTAAGTTAAACAAAACTGAAGATAGTGTAGTATTTAACGTATTTGTTAATAATACATTTAGCGAAGGAAATGTATTAACTCCTACAGTTACTCCAAATGAAGGATACAACTTTGTTAAATGGGATACTGATTTCAGTGATGAAACAGTAGTAAATAAAAATATAACTATTACTGCATTATATGAAGCAGAAAATGTAACATACGATGTAAGATATTTAGAAGTTGGTACTGAAAAAGTTTTAAGTGTTGCAAAAAATATAAATGGTA
>CAYXHQ010000005.1:8812-12489 GCA_964465245.1 uncultured Muribaculaceae bacterium
ATTACATTCTATTATGAAGCTGCAGATGTAAAATATTCAGTTCATTATTTAGAAGCAGGTACAGAAAAACCATTATTATCTTCAAAAACTGTTTTAGAAAAAAAATATAACGAAACAGTTAGCGAAACTGCTCAAAAAATAACAGGCTATAATTTAGTAGGAGAAGCAACTAAATCATTAACATTAGGATTAACTGGGAATAATATTATTTTCTACTACGCAGCAAGAAAAGACTTAAGTTATACAGTAGAATATAGATTAGGTACAGTTAGCGGTACAAAACTTGCAGATGATAAAGAAGTATCAAATGTGACTTTCAAACAAACATATACAGAAAGTCCAATAGATATAGAAGGATATGTGCGTCCTACAGAAAATAAATCTGTAACTATCAATTCAGTAACAGAAAACAAAATAGTATTTATATATACTGCAAGAACAGATTTAAGTTATACAGTAGAATATAGACTTGATACAGTTACTGGTACAAAACTTGCAGATGATAAAGAAGTAACAAATGTAACTTATAAAGAAACATATACAGAAAGTCCAATAGATATAAAAGGATATGTGCGTCCTACAGAAAATAAATCTGTAACTATTAATAAATTAACTGGTAACGTTATAACATTTGTTTATACTGCCAAAGACGTAACATATGATGTAAGATATTTAGAAACTGGCACAAATAAAGTACTAGCTGATGCTAAGAGTAATGTTGCTGGTAAATTCAATGAAACAGTAAGTGAAAAAGCTAAAGACGTAACAGGGTACGACTTAGTAAGTGATGAAACACAAACATTAAAACTTGGATTAAGTGGAAATGTAATAACATTCTATTACGAAGCTAAAGATGTAACATATGATGTAAGATATCTAGAACAAGGAACTAATAAAGTACTAGAAACTGCTAAAACTGGTGTTGCTGGTAAATATAATGAAACAGTTAGCGAAAAAGCCGCAGATATAATAGGCTATGACTTAGTAAGTGATGAAACACAATCATTAAAACTAGGGTTAACTGGAAATGTAATAACATTCTATTATACAGCTTCAGATGTGACATATAATGTAAATTATTTAGAGCAAACTACAAATGCAGTGTTACACGATCCATTACTAAATCAAGCAGGTAAATTCAAAGCTCAAGCTACTGCAACTGCTGAAGAAATTACAGGATATAATTTAGTAGGAGAAGTAACTAAATCAATAGAATTAGGTTTAACTGATAATAATATTAATTTCTACTATACAGCAAGAACAGACTTAAGTTATACAGTAGAATATAGACTTGATACAGTTGCAGGTACAAAACTTTCTAAAGATAAAGAAGTATCAAATGTAACTTATAAAGAAACTTATACAGAAAGTCCAATAGATATAACTGGATACATAGCTCCTACAGAAGATAAATCTATAACTATTAATAAATTAACTGGTAACGTTATAACATTTGTTTACACTGCTAAAGACGTAACATATAATGTAAGATATCTAGAAACTGGCACAAATAAAGTGTTAGCTGATGCTAAGAGTAATGTAGCTGGTAAATATAATGAAACAGTTAGCGAAAAAGCAAAAGACGTAACAGGTTACGACTTAGTAAGTGATGAAACACAAACATTAACACTTGGATTAAGTGGAAATGTAATAACATTCTATTACGAAGCTAAAGATGTAACATATGATGTAAGATATTTAGAAACTGGTACAAATAAAGTGCTGGCTGATGCTAAGAGTAATGTAACTGGTAAATATAATGAAACAGTAAGTGAAAAAGCAAAAGACGTAACAGGTTACGACTTAGTAAGTGATGAAACACAAACATTAACACTTGGATTAAGTGGAAATGTAATAACATTCTATTACGAAGCTAAAGATGTAACATATGATGTAAGATATTTAGAAACTGGCACAGATAAAGTTCTTGCAACTGCTAAAACAGGTGTGGCTGGTAAATATAATGAAACAGTTAGCGAAACAGCAGTAGACGTAACAGGATATAATGTAGTAGGAAATAAAATACAAACATTAACACTTGGATTAACTGGAAACGTAATAACATTCTACTATGATATTAAAAGCTTAGATTATACTGTTAATTATTACTTTGATACAATCAAAAATGATGAAATGACTGTAAAAGCCAAAGCAGACTTTAATACAATTATTAATGCATCAGATTACATGAATTTAGTTGAGGGATATAAAACTCCAACATCCTCAGTAGAATCAATTACAGTTGGTGAAGATACAACTAAAAATGTAATAGATATATTCTATATTAAAAAGTCTCCAATAATTAATGCAACAGTTTCAAAAGAACTTGAAAGAAATGGAGAAACAGTTGGTGAAACAGAACCTGCTAAATATGGTGATGTAATTACTTATACCGTAACAATTAAAAATACTGGAGATGCTGATGGAATAATCACTTTAAGAGATTTAAAATTTGCATTAGAAATTAACGATACAGTAGAAATCATTACTGAAGGATTAAGTACAAATGATATTAATACAATAAATAGTTTATTAAGTAATGATGGACTTACAGTAAAAGTTTCGGCAGAGGGTGAATATGTAATTTCATTCAACGTTAGAGTTATTGGTAACGCAGGAGAAAGTATTAACACTGAAACTACTTATAAAGTAGGTGAAGGAATAGAAACATCTCTTGGAGAAAATACATTCTTAGTTGAAAAGGATATTAAATATACTGAAAAAACTGAAACAATTTATGGAACAAACATTGTAGTAGTTCTTGATAAATCTTCTAGTATGGATGATAATGATAAAATTATCAAAGCTAGAAATGCTGCTAATAGTTTTATAGATGATATATTTACAAGTACAAGTAATTCAAATGGGTCTGTAGTATCAGTAGTAACATTTAGTACAAATCCTGATTGTAAAATGACTTGGGGCGGAAGAGTATGTGATCATGTGCCTTATGCGGATATCATAGGAAGTGCCAATGATTATGCAAGTGCTGCAACTTTAAAATCTCAAGTAAGCGCAATTAGTAAATCTGGAGATAGTCACGGAACTCCATATTATATAGGTCTACAGCAAGCTTATAACGTACTATACAACAGTACAAATGGACTTTCTAATAATGGTAATAAAAATGTAGTAGTATTCTTAACAGATGGTCAACCAGATTCAACAGACAATGCTACTCAAAGAAATACATATATTAACTTATTACATTCAAAGGGAACAACAGTTTATGCAATTGGGTATGACGGAACAAGTAATAATATAATCAACTCTATTGCAGGAGATTCATCAAGAGTATTCACTGCAGGAATTAACGATTTAATTAGAGTATTTGATGCAATTAATGAGGATATTAAAGAAAATGATCCAGTTACTTCTACAACATCTAAAGGTGTAGCAGAAATATCAAATACAATAATCGCAGATGAAACTCATAAAGTAACAATTAAAGTAAATGGCACAGTTACAAAAGAATACACTTCAATTGCTAGCATGACAGCAGATAAATTAATCATATTTGATAGTGTTAAGAATTGTTATGAAGTTGATGCAACCAAATTTGCCGCAGCTGATAGTATTGAAGTAACATACTTTGTGTCAATAGATAGTGCTTCTAATGAAAAATCAAGCAAAAGTGCACTTAGAATGACTCTATATGGTATGAGAGTAACTGAAGA
>CAYXHQ010000005.1:12589-23623 GCA_964465245.1 uncultured Muribaculaceae bacterium
AAAAACAACTATTGAAGAAAACAAAGAACTTGAAATTGTAGAAGAAACTGAAGGATTAACAGAGTAAGTGCATAAAGTAAATAACAGCAAAGTTATTTACTTTTTGCCAAAAACTCTATATAATTGAAATGAAGTGTGGTGAATAGTATGGCTTATATAAAATATAAAGAATTAACCAAATATTTTGACTTTTCTAAATATGTATTAAATAGTGATTTACCTGGATATACATTAGATTATGTATATGAGACAGAAGATGTAATAGTTGCATACAAAACATTTAGAGATTATGGACTATTTACAACAGAAAAGATAGTATTATTTGATAATTCGATATCAGTTATACCATACAAAGAAATATACACCATACCATATTCTTCTATATCATCTTGTGCAATCGTGTATAAACAATCACAAGTGAAATTAAAAATTGATTTAGATAGTGGATATCAATTAAAACTTTCATTTGTAGGTATGAGAGTAGAAGATAAAGTTAGATTAAGGTTATTATATTCATTAATTTCTAGAATTATTTCTGGTCAAAAAATGAATAATGATATTTTGAAACAGTTAATGGAAAATAAAATAGCTGTTAAGGAGGTAAAAAATGGCTAAAAAAGTAGAAAAAATTGATAAAAAAGAGGTTGAGAAAGAAGAAAATTTTTTAGATGAAAAAGCGTCTAAGAAAGAGAAAAAGAATAAAGGAGAAAAATCTACATTCTCTAAAGTTATGAATATTGTACTTTGGGTTATATTACTAGCTTGGATGGCAATATGTCTATATGACTTCTACAAAGTTCATAATGAAAAAGACCCATTCTTCTGTATAGATAAAGGTGTAACTGAATATGAAGATGGAAATGTTAAATGGTGTTTAGGACTTGGCTATAAAGTATATGACTATAATAGAGATAGTTTTAGTGCTATTGAATTTGGACCATTTTGGAGTAAAGATAGAAGTGCAATTGAAGAAAACAACTAGTTTTCTTCTTTTTTTATCACAAATTTTCTTGATATTTAAATGATATGATTATATTTAAAGTAATAATATCTTGATTTTAATAAAAAAACTGCATTTAATTGTACTTTTTTGTCGAAATTGCTTGATTTATGGGGTAGGTATGGTAAAATGAAAATGTAAGCATACTGTCGTGTGTTTATAATAAGATATGGGAGGTAATACAATGTCTAAACAAGAATTAGTAGAATTTATTGCTGCTAAAGCTGGCTTAACAAAAGCTGACGCTACTAGAGCATTAGATGCTACACTTGAAGGAGTACAAACTGGTCTTAAAAAAGAAGGTAAAGTTACTTTAGTTGGTTTTGGAACATTCGCTGCTAAAAAAAGAGCTGCTAGAAATGGTATCAATCCACTAACTAAACAAGCTATCAAAATACCTGCTAAGACAGCTGCTACTTTTAAAGCTGGAAGTAAATTAAAAGATGCTTTAAATTAAAAAAGCCATTGGCTTTTTTTTTAGACTTTTGTTATACTGAATTTATGGAAAAAGTAATATATGATGCACTGAATACGCTAAATAATAATGGTTATGAATCATTTATAGTAGGTGGTTATGTAAGAGACTATTTACTAGGTATTCATTCATTTGATATAGATATTGCTACTAATGCGAGAACAGAAGAATTAGTGGGTTTATTTGATGCTAAAGTATATGAAGATTACGGATGTATTAAATTTGAAAAAGAAAATTATGATTTTTCAATTACAACATATAGAAAAGAATTATCTTATAAGAATAACAAACCAAATATAATAGAAAATACAAATGACTTATATATTGATGCTACTAGGAGAGACTTTACAATTAATTCCATTTACATGGATAAAGATGAAAATATAATTGACCCATTAAATGCAAGAAAAGATATAGATGCAAAAGTAATTAAATTAATAGGCGGATTAAATAGATTAAATGAAGATAAAACTAGAATTTTAAGAGCACTTAGATTAATGACAATACTTAATTTTGAACTAGATGAATGTTTAAAAGAATATATAATTAAGAATAAATACACGATTAAAGAAATTAATTATAATAAAAAGAAAAGTGAGTTAGATAAAATATTTTCATCCATTTATGTTAAAAAGTTTTTTGATTTTATTGAAGAAAATGACATGAAGGAATCTTTTGATATAGATTATAAAGAAATTAATTATAATATTAATAAAGATATTCCTACGTATTTGTTATATTGGGCTCAACTTGAATATAGTGAATCTTATAATTTTACAAGGGAAGAAAAAAGAATAATAAATGATATAAAGAATTGAAGATAAGAGTTAAGTCTTGTATAATAAGCTTAAGAGGTAACTATGGATAAGATTAAAGAAATAATTAAAAGTAAAGATTTTATCATTAATAGTTTAATATTGAAAAATATTAAAAATTTTGACATTTCTTTAAATGAGTTTTTATTAATTCTTTATTTTATTAATGTAGATAATGTTTTAGATTTAGAAAGAATTAAATCATTTATTGCATTAGATGAAAATACTGCAATGTCAATGTTTGATTCATTAATTAAAAAAGGAATAATAGAAGTTATTATAAAAAAGAATGGTAATATTGTAGAAGAAGAAATATCATTAGAAAATTTCTATAATAAACTAATAATGGATATTCCTGAAGATAACAAGGTTAGTGATATATATAGTGAATTTGAACGTGAATTTGGAAGGACCTTATCTCCAATTGAGTATGAGACAATAACTAAGTGGTTAGATAAAAATGTAAGCGAAGAAACTATTAAAATGGCTTTAAAAGAGGCCGTGCTTAATGGTGTTAATAGTTTAAGATATGTGGATAAAATAATCTATGAGTGGAGTAAAAAAGATTTAAAACATAATATAAATAATAATTCAAAAGATGAAGTGGTATTTGATTATAATTGGTTGGAGGATGAAGGTTAATGGAGGTAAAAAACATTGTAAATGGTTTAAATCTTTTATATCCAAATCCCGTATGTGAACTTAACTTTAAAAAAGATTATGAATTAGTTATCTCAGTAATGTTGAGTGCTCAAACAACTGATAAAAGAGTAAATATGGTTACTGAATATATATATGATAAATATGATTCTCTTGAAAAACTTAATGAATTAAGTATAGAAGAAATATCATCACTTATTAATACAGTAGGGCTATATAAAGTTAAGTCAGTATATTTTAAGAAAATAGTAGAAGAACTAATTAAATATGACAAAGTACCACAAGATAGAAATTTATTAGAAAGTATTCCAGGACTTGGAAGAAAGAGTGCTAATGTTATTTTGTCAGTATTATATAATGAACCTTATATCGCAGTTGATACACATGTTACAAGAGTATCTAAAAGACTTGATATTGCTTCAGATAACGATGATGTGCTTGTAATAGAAAAGAAATTATATAAATTTTTTGAAGGATATGACTATATGAAAATAGGACAACAATTAGTATTATTTGGAAGATATACTTGTACGAGTAAAAAACCAAATTGTAGTAAGTGTCCTTTAATAAAGAGTTGTACTTATAAAGATAAAAACATTTAAAAAGATGGATGCCCATCTTTTTTCTATTCACTAACAATTACTTCTTGTGTAGTAGTTTTTGTATATTTTTTTACTTTTCCATCAGCGGAAGTATATTCAAATGTAATCATATAACTAACTGTGTAAGTTCCCACATCTTTAGTCATGTTATTAATAGCTATTTCAGTGTTGTCAGATTTTTTAATTGAAGCAATTTGTAAAGTGGCAGTATAGTTTGTAATCTCAGTATCATTAACTGTAATTTTATTTATATCTGATTTTGTACTACCACTCCAATTAGAATTTTTAGATAGTGCTATATTTTTCATTGAAACATCTATTATAGTAGGCGCTTCAAATGAAGTAAGATTAGAAGTAACGCCATCACTTGCATTTGTTTTAAATATTGAATAAGCAGATTTTACAAGTACAGAGTCCCAAGAACCAGGATATTGTGTTAAATCTATATCATAGTTAGCGTTTTCAGTAAATCCTATATATTTAGTAGTTGTTCCTTTAACTAAATATACTTCAAATCCAAATTTACCAATGTATGCGTTATTGTAATCTATTCTATATTGTAAATATTGTGCGGCATAGTCGCCATAACCACTATTGAAGTAATTTTCTAAGTAAGCTCTATCTATTGCACTAGGAGTTCCGGGCGAAGCCCAAGATGCATGTACAGTAGTTCCAACCTCATTTAAAACTAAATTAGATGGAGCACTTAATTTTGAAAATCTAGTAGAGGTTTCAGTAGGTTCACTACCACTAATAAACATATGTGTTTCTCTTAAATCACTTGGAGTAAATTCACTAGGTCTTTGTCCTGGGATAGTTTCAAGTTCAACTTCAACACTTACTATTCCACCAGGGTTCTTAAACGATGAATTTCTTTCAAATATTCCATTTACAAGTAATCCTTGAATGGCTCTTCTGTTTTCAGATGCCGATCCCATTGTGTTATAACATTTGCAAGCATAATGTTCATCATCTAATTTCTCATATCCATACCAGAATGTTAAAGTATAGTCTGGACTATATGTTGCTACCCATGAATCACGTATAATACTAGAAGATAATCCATATTTTTTAAGTAATGTTTTGTCATAGCTACTTGTTCCTGTTTTAGTTGCTACTCTTGTACCAGGTACTCTAACAGAACCAGGTGTAACAGAGTAGAGTATATTAGTTATAAGATAAGCAGTTTGTTCTGATAATACTTTTGTTTTTGTAATATCTGTTTCAATTTCTTCTTCAGTTTCTCTATATATTAGTTTTGTATAAGAATATGGTTTTGTATAGTATCCTCCATTTCCAAATACTGAATAAGCAGCTCCTAAAGTAACTGGAGACACCCCAGTAAATCCACCAACTGAGTGAGCTTCACCAACATATCCATTAGTTGATTCAGGTGTAATTCCAACAGATGTAACATAGTCATATATTATTTTATTATCTATTTGTTGGAATGCTTGAAGAGCACATGTGTTCTTTGATTTTGATAAACAATATTTTAAAGTAGAAAATCCATCATATACACTATTATAGTTATTCATAGTTCCACCACTTGAATATTTAGTTGGTTCATCAAAGAAAGGAGTATAGGTAGACCACTTGTAATTTTCTATACCTGGGCCATACTCAAATATTGGTTTTGCTGTACTTCCTGGGTGTGCATTTGTATCTGTTGCAAAGTTAAATGTCATCTCACCTTTTTTATTTCTGCCAGCTCCAACTGCGATAATCGCACCAGTGCGATTATCTATTACACTTATTCCAACTTGAATTTTATTATCTTTAAATTTATAACCAAGATTACCATTATAGAAATCATTTATAACATCTTGTTTAGATGCAACCATTGTTGAATATATAATCATAGGTACTTCATAAGGATTATTTCCTGTATCATCAATTACAGCTTGAACTACAGTATCAATAAATCCTTGATATTCATTTGTAATAGTGTATTCATCTGCGACTAATAAGTCTTTTACTTTTACTTGTTTTGCTATTTCGGCTGTTTCTTTATCAATATAACCATGACGCACCATTAAATTCAGTACTTGATTACGTCTAGCCTCTGAGTCATTTGGATTTAAATATGGATCATACCCATTAGGTGCTTGAAAAAGTCCTGCGATTAAAGCTGCTTCTGAAAGTGATAAATCTTTAGCATTTTTCCCAAAATATGTTTGACTTGCTTGTTCAACACCATATGAACCACTTCCTAAGTAAGGACTATTTACATAAAGTTCTAATATTTCTTGCTTAGTATATTTCTTTTCAATTTTAAATATAGACATATATATATCAGTGAATTTTCTTATAATACCTGCGATGCCAGATGATTCAGTAGATGTAAATGAGTTTTTGGATACTTGCATTGTTAGAGTAGATGCACCACCTGCACCAGAATTTCCTAGTAACTGCCCAATAGATGCCTTTACAAATCTAGGAAAGTCAAATCCATTATGTTGAAAGAATCTTGAGTCTTCTGTTGCTACTATCGCATCAATTAATACTTCAGGCAATTCGTTATAACTTACTTTTTCTCTTTTTTCAGTACCAAGAGTAGCAATTAAATTGTTACTAGCATCATATATAAGAGTTGCTTCTTTTTGATATAGTGCTTCAGGGTCAAATTCAGGTGCACTCTTAACGATATAGTAACAAAAACCTATACCACCAACAAATACCCATATAGCAAAGAAAGTGATAAGTACAAGCAAATAATATCCAATTCTTATCTTTTTATTCTTTTTCTTTACTTTATCTAAGTTTGTTTCTTCTTTTTCTGGTTTAATTTTATTCTTTCTTATTTTTGGAAACTTTAATTTTTTTTGTGATTCACTTTTGATTTTTTTAAAATTAATTTTTTTCATGACACTCTCCTTAAAAATATAATTTATCTACTGTTTTTAAATAATCTAATCTAGGCATATAGTTTTCTTCAATTTTGTAGCAATTTTCTTTAATATATTCTATAGGTAAAGATTTTCTTTCATTACTTTCAATGAAACTTAACAATGTTTCACCTTTTAATAAATAAAATTCATTACACATATATATAATTAAGAAAACAATACCACCATGTCTAATAATACTCTCTATATGTTTTATTTGGTGACTTTTAACATTAGCAAGTGGAAAAGATGATTTACTTTTTGACTCTTTAGCATCAAATTCAATATATTTTCCTTTGTATATCCCGTTATAATCAAGCGTTGAAATACTTTCAAATACTGCTTTATTAATTACAGTACTTTTTCTACTAGGATAACTTACATTTAAAACCTTTATAGGAGTAGGTTTCTTATAAATGACAGCTTTATCTTTACTTATGTAAAATGTATTACTATCATTTATAATATTTTCAAGAAACATACCTCTATTTTTGTATGTATATGTATTCATTCGTTCACCATATTTAATTATACAATAATAATATAAAAATATCTATATTTTGAATTGTTTTAAGTGTAAAATAGTTGCTTCAATTTAATCTATAATATAAAGATTTATAATGATAGATTCATGTACTTTATATCACTGTGGGTCTTCTTTTAAAGAACTTGGAATTAAATGTTTTGGTATCAATAGAATAGAGAACAGAGAATACTTGACTGGAATATTAAAAAAATCATGGAAATTGATTTTTCTTGAATTTCTATGTAACATTTGATATAATAATTAGCATTATTTAAAGGGGAGTAAAATAAATGAGTGTTAATTTACATATCAATATTCTTATAAACGCCAGAAAATTTTTAAACTCAAAATATGAACGAGGCGTTATAGATTTTTTAGAAAGTGTTGTAACTTATTCAAATGAAAATGAAAATTACAAAAGAAAATTAGCAAAATTTTTAAATAAGAATCTAAATAATTATCTAAACTTGTTAAAAGAAGTATTAAAATCTAATGATCCTATGAATGTTCATTATGTGTTAGAACTTTCTAATATGTTTGATTTCAGTAAATTAAATGAAAAAAATTTAAGTAAAGAAAATATAAGTACACTTAAACAATTTTTTGATATAGCATTTAATAGTATAAATTATCACAAAGCTTGTGAAGCAATCATGGACTCAAACATCCTAGAAAACAAATATTTATTAAAGAATATATTTTTTGATATAAATATAATTAAACATATTTTAATAAAAATTCCCTTTATAAAAATACCAATAGAAATATTTGAATTTGTTATAACCAATTATACAGTAAGTGATTTAGAAAAAATTTTTAAAACGACACATAACATGCGTATCATTTCAGAAAAGATATATAATGTTAATACAAACGACGATATTTTTAAAGGAAATGTACAGTTTTTAATAGATATTTGTAAGTATGATTCTTACTATACTGTTTCAGAATTAAATGTAGAAATTTTAGATGAAATTATTAGTAAAAATTTGTTTATACATCCTTATAGTGCGATGACTAAAACAATATTTTTTAATTTGAGTTATAGATATTATAATCCTAAATTAATAAGCATATTACTTAAAATATATGATAATATTATTAGCGAAAAAGAAATTACAGATTTATTAAAGTGTTGTGCTAATTTAAAAATAAGTAATAGAAATTTAATAAGTTCATATGTAATGATTAAAAAAGCTATTCCTAATTTAACTGTAAAAAAATTTGTAAGTGAAATAGAGAATAATAACAACAACATTTTATATTATATGGTACAAGGGTATTTTGATAATTTTTATGATGATGAAAAAAATAATGAAGAAATTCAAGAAACTGAAGAAAAATATATAAATATAATTAAAAAAACACGATTTAAATATTTGCTTGATTCGGATATTATTAATTCTATGTCTTTAGAAATGACAGAAAAATTTAATTTAAAAATATGGTTAATGTTAAGAGGGTATTCTAAAGAACCGTTTTTTTGTGAAGGGTCAACACTTGCGTTAATTCAAACGTTTGGTTTGTTTGAAAATGATGCTTTTGTTAGTAATAGATTAAAAAAAGTTCTTTATATGATCCCAGAATCTATAGAAAAAGTAAAATATTCTTGTAAGGTAAATTCATTAGAACACAAAGAATTATTAAGACTGTTAAATGATTTAAATGAAGAAAATTATACACTAAATTCAAGTTTTGACTATGAGCTAGTACCGAGGGGTTATACCTATATGTCAGATGAAATATACAATTATTTAGAGAAACATTATAATCAAAATGATTATCAAAAATTAAAAAGATTAGATGGAAGTTTTGGAAAAAAAGTAAATGATTTTTTAAGTCCTTATGCTTTAATAAATGATAAATATGTCTTAAAAAGAAATGTATGTATTCCTACAAATTTAAAAAAATTGAAAAGTGTATTAAGTATAAAAGAATATAATAAACTTTTAAAAATTGATGATTATAGGATATTTTTATTACCATATATAAAATTAGATACAATAATTTGTTCATTTCATGGCAATATTAAAAGAGAAGATAAAAGAAAGATTTTTAGGTTGTGTGGGTATGGTCCAAATCTCGAAAATGAGGAATTTTATAGCGAATTTTTTGAAAGTCTTGGTTATGATTATGTTATAGAAGATTATGAATATAATCCAAAATTTTGTGAGTTCTTTTTTGAAAACTTTGAATTACTTTATATCAATAATTTTGATATGCTTAGTGATATTTATGAAAACTTTGATACAATATTAAAAATATATAAAAAAAATTCTGGTAAAAATCAAATTTCATATGAGGATATTCGCATAATTTTGAATAGTTGTGATGATTACTCTGAATGTTTTGATAGAGGTAATAAGAAATTTGGAGAACTTGCTAATTATGCAGGTGTTATTAATAATCTGGATTTTGCTTGGTATGAAAATCTATATAATTTAAGTAAAGACAGAAGATTTTCATCAATTCCTAGATTAAACAAAACATATGAAATAGATGATATTAAATTAAAATTAGAAGTTTTAAGATTTGATGATCCAATGAATGTATTAACCGGCGAAAATGAATTTATGGACAATTGTTATTCTAAAGGAGACGTAGGAGAAGACTGCTTGATTCATTCTTGCTCGTCAAAAAATGGAAGAAATTTATCTGTATATTTAATTGATTCAACTGGTGAAGAAATATTGCTTACGCAGTCATGGTTGTGGAGATGTGGGGACGCATTAGTATTAGATAATATTGAATCAACTGAATTTTATAATACTAACTATAAAAAATATGCCTATGTACTAAAAAAAGCGTTAGAAAAAATATCTGAAGATTTTGTTAATGTTACTATAAACGATGAAAATCCTATTAAAAGTATTTTACTTGGGACGGGTAATGATAACAGTGAAATCGAAATGTCTTCATGGGCTGATTTTTATGCTTCAATTCATCCAAAAGATTATAAAAAAAGCGGTTATAGTGATGCTGAAAAAATAAAAATAATTTATGGAAATAAAAATGTAGATGATAGTTTAGAAACTGAAGCAATATATAGAGATGAAAGAAAATTTATATGCAAAAAACTTGATGAAGAAATAGACGAATTATATAATTCAGTAAATGACGATGAATGGTTAAATGAAAATGAAGGAGATATAGAAAATGCTACTGGTATATATGGAGAAGATTTTTATCTTTTATATGAAACAGATGAATATATAGAAGTATCAAATATAGTAAGAAAAACTCCTAGAATAGAAGACGAAAGCGTTAACCAAATATTAGAACTTATGAAAAGTTTTAACTTGATGCTTAAAGATTCAGTTGATCTGAATAAGAGTATTAAATGTGAATTAAGAGGAGAAAGAATAAAAGAATTTTATAATTTATATTTAAATAACGGCTATATTGTAGAAATTTGCAAAAACGAAAATGAAGTAGTATTTATGCCGGGAGAAAAGTTTTTAAAAAGAAAAATATTAACTAAGAATTTAATGAAATAAATTTTATATTAATTAATAATATTTTTTCTATAAAAACGCAAGTTTTGTTTGAGTTTTCATATATATTATGATAGAATACTTATGGCTTTAAGAAATATTCACACTTAACTGATATGTTTCTCTAGTGCTCAAGCATTGAGTGAGTAAAACATAAAAGAGGTTAGTGGGTGTTAAACGAAGGAGGAAAAATTATGGCAGTAGTTGCTAAAAGTTATTTATTAGAAGCAGGATCTCACTTTGGTTGTCAAACTAAAAGATGGAATCCTAAAATGAGAGAGTATATTTTTACATCAAGAGATGATATTTACATTATCGACTTAGAGAAAACAGTTGCTTGTATCGAAGATGCTTACGCCGAAGTTCTTAAAGCATGTATAAACGGTGGTAAAGTTTTATTTGTTGGTACAAAGAAACAAGCTCAAGAGGTATGTAAGGAAGAAGCTGCAAGAAGTGGTTCATATTATGTCACTGAAAGATGGCTTGGAGGAACTTTAACTAATTTTAAAACAATTAGGGATAGAGTTAAAAGATTAATTGAAATTGAAAAAATGGAGGAATCAGGTAAATTTGA
>CAYXHQ010000006.1:0-22060 GCA_964465245.1 uncultured Muribaculaceae bacterium
TTATTTTTTCAATTTTAGTATTGACTTCTAATAGTTAGTCACCTAAAATTATTATATGGTTATTCTCATTTATTATTCCTTTTTATGATTATAAAAAATATAATATTATTTTATAATCAGGTTTTTTTCACGTTCTAATTTTTTTAAACTTTTGTCTGGAGTGGGTAAATCTTCAGGCGCAGTACCACCATTTTTTATCATAAAAACTCTGACATTTTTACCAACTTTATGATGTGCATTACACGAAGATGCTTCACCTTTTATTTTTTCATTTTTCAATTTTTGTTCAGTTTGAGATATTCTAAATATATTGGCAGCAAGTTCTACACTTCCCATATTATCAAGTATATCTTCTCTGTATCTTAATTTTTTTCTCTTTGCTATATCTGCGGCAGTTTCAACATTGTATAAACCTTTGTATCCAGCATTGTGAAATTTATCAAAATTTTTAACCCCAGCAGCAGAAGCAACTTTATTTAGTGAGTAGTTCCCTTTTTTAGTTAGGTTTCTATTATAGATTCTTTTTTCATCTTCACTTAAGGACATATAATCAACTTCAGATAATTCTTGACGTCTTGTTTGAATAGCAAAGTATGTTTGACCTAAAGCTATTACTTCTTTTTTAGGATCTCCATTTTGTACAATAAGGTAACATGCATATCTTGATAGTTTGTAATCTTTTATATTAACTTCCGCATTATTAGCTCTTTTTGACAACTTGTTGACTTCAACAAATTGTTCTAATACACCATAATTACTATTTTCACATGCTTCTTTTGCTTTACTGATAACTACTTCAAAATTTCTCCATTCTTTGTATTCTAACACACTTTGTAATTCTCTTGCTAACCAAAATTCATTTCCATATTCATCTATATGTTTTATACTATCAAAAGTCTTTTCATCATAAGTTTTTATTTCATTCATCTTTTTCCTCCTTGATTTTTGTAATAGATAAAGTATAACCAAAAGGTTCTAATATTTTAATTAAAGTATTTATTTGTGGGTGTTTTTTTCTTGTTTCCATAATTGCTATCATTTCCCTAATAACGCCTGAAGATTCACCCATCTCTTTTTGTGTAAGACCTAATTCATTTCTAAGTTTAATAAAATCACATATTAAATTGTATTCTAAATCCATTACTCTTTTTTCATTTTCCATTTCTTTCATAATAACACCATCCTTATATTAAGTATGCTATGGCGTACACTGGTAGTCAATGAAATACTTGAGATTTTAAAAAAACTACTAAAAAGTAGTTATTTCTTAAATCTAATTATATTTTTATCTTTAATAAAAGTGGTTTTATAAAATTTAAGTAAAGCCTTATACATATAAATTATATCTTTTACTCCAATTAGTTCATTAGATGAATGCATTGCTAACTGAGAAAGGCCAATATCTACAGCATCTACTCCCACATGACTTTGATTAATTGACCCAAGTGTACTTCCAGATGCCATATCAGAACGTGAAACATAATCTTGAAATGGAACTTTAGCACTTTCACATATACCTTTAAATAATGAAGAAGTAAGAGCATCTGTTGTAAGGTTAGTATGATGCTGAATAACTATGCCTTCATTTAAGTGTACAATATTGGTAGGATCATTTTTCTCAGGCGAATTAGGGTGAAGAGCATGTGCGTTATCTACACTTAATAAAAACGAATTACTTAAAGATGTAGATAAATCAATTCCTGTATGTCTTGCAATCCTAGATAGCGTATTAATAAGAAAAGTTGAATCAGCTCCTTGTTGAGACAAACTTCCTATTTCTTCATTGTTAAGTGAACAAAATACATTAAAAGTGTTTTTACTTTTAGCATCAATAAAACTCATAAGACCTGTATACACTGAGGCGAGATCATCAAGTCTAGGAGATAAAATAAACTCATCATTAAGTCCTACAATTTTTGCTTTGTCTCTATTATATAAAAATAAATCATAATCACATATCTTATCGTATTTTAAGTTTAGTTTTTTCATCTCTTCATTTAATATATCTTCTATTTTTTTATTATCACTTAAAGATAGAATAGGTAACATATCTTCTTGATGATTTAGTTTATCTCCTTCGTTTACTTTTTCGTTTAAATGAATTGCTTGACTTGGAATAACAAGTAAGTCTTTATCAATATTTATCATATATTTCTTGTAAACTTTGTTATCTAAAACAATTACTCTTCCTGCAAGAGAAAGAGGTCTATCTAACCAACTATAATTAATCATCCCACCATACCCAGTTACATTTAACTTTAAATATTTATTTTCAAACATTTCTGAATTTGTTTTAATCATAAAACTAGGGGAGTCAGTGTGAGTAACTGCGATATTGAATCCTTCATTAGATTTATTACCTCTCATTTTAAAAGCAATTATGGATGAATCGTTTCTAGATACAAAATAAGCGCCATCACTTTCCAAATTATCCCAATTGTCACTTTCAAAAAGTTCAACAAACCCATTTTCTAATAATATCTCTTTTATATTTTTTGTACAGCAATAAGCGTTAGGCGATACATCTATAAAACTTAGTAAATCATTAATAATATTTTTCATTTTATTTTCCTCTTTATTATTATTGCTGATTTATAAGTATTTATAACAATTAAATAATATTTTTATAAATAGAATATGATATACTTATTATGAATGAAGTGGAGTTTATTAGAATGAAAGAAAAGAAATGAAATATTGAATACTTAAGAATATTTGCAATAATTATGACAATAGTTATTCATGTATCAAACATATATTTTTATAGTTTTGGAAAAATAGACAACACAGAATTTTTAATATCTGTTATTTTTAATTCATTTGCTAGAGTGTGTGTACCTTTATTTTTCATGATAAGTGGAATGCTTTTAATTAATGAAAAACATGACTCCAAAAAATATTTTAAGAGAATATCAAAATTTATTATAATATTAATTGTGTGGAGTATTATATATTTAATTACTAACAAACAATTAAATGGAAATATTTTGAATAAAATAATTATAAGTATATTTAATGCCAGTGAAACTCAAAATCATTTATGGTATATGTATGCGATTATAGGAGTTTCTATAGCACTTCCGTTTGTACAAAGTATGTGTTCAAATTTAACTCAAGAAAAAGAAAATTTATTTCTTGTATTATGGCTTTTATTATCGGGGTTAGTAGTAATAATAGTTCCTGTATCAAGAATTATTACAAATAGTAACATTGATATAACTTATCCAATACCTTTAATAAATGCTACTTACTATTTAGGTTACTTTATATGCGGGTATATACTTAATAAAAGATTAAAAGAAATAAAAAATAAAAAGAAAGCAAATTTAATATGCATCGCACTAATAATGTTATCTAACATAATAACTATATCTGTTACATATTTTGTATCAATTAAAAATGGTGTTTTATATGAACCAATGATATGGTATAGAAGTATATTTACTATAATAAGTGCATCATCAATATTTTCATTGTTTATAATAAATAATGATAAGTTTAATAATAAAAAAGTAATGAATATATCAAGGTTAACATTTGGAGTATATTTAATACATATGATTTTTCTAAACATTATAAAAGAAAATATAGTGATTATAAATTATAGCAGTTTATTTGCAATACCTTTAATAACTATAATTATATATTTAGTATCTTTAATAAGTATTTTTATCATAAAAAAAATTCCGGTTTTAAGGAATTTAATTTAATTATATAAAATTTGTGATATGTGATAACTAAATATTTTCTGTTAGATAAGAATTATATCCTTCAAAATGATAACTATGATCGATTCCTTTCATATAAATTCCTCTAGAATCTATCTCATCAGTAAGAGCATTTTTAATAAGTTCCTTTATTTCTGTATCTTTTATAGGACTACGTTCCATAGCAAGTAAATAGTCTTCTTTATCTATTTTATTCCAATCAATTACTTTTTTTAATTCTTTTTTTAACATTAAATCTAGCCATATTCTAGCACTTCTCCCATTTCCTTCTCTAAAAGGATGCGCTACATTCATTTCTACATATTTTTCTATAATCTCATCAAGCGTTTTTTGTGGCATTTTATCAATATTTTCTAATGAAGATAGTAAATACATCATAGGTGTAAATCTAAAATTACCCTTTGCAATATTTTCGTTTCTAACACACCCAGCAAAATCATAAATTTCATCAAATAGATATTTATGTATGTATTTTAAAGATTCAAAAGTGCCTGCTTCAAGAGTATTTAAAATACCTTTATCAAATAATTCTAATGCCTTTTTTTTAGTTATTTTTTCTTCTATATTTGCAAGTTCACTAGAATTATCAATATTTAATTTATTTTTTAGCATGGCGTTCACCTCTTTATATATTATATCAAAAATAGGGTTAAAAATATATAAATATTCGAACATATTTTGTTATTGGTATCTTTATAGTATGGGTATAACAACCACTAGGTATAAAACATAATTAGTAACAATTTACTAACTAATATAATATATTACATGTTTTATTTTTATTTATTTTGTATTTTATTATATTTGTTTTTAATTTCATAACTAAATTTAGGTTTAAATTGATTTAAATATTCAATAATTAAATCTGCGTATCTATCTATTTGATCTTTGTCTATGGAATTAAAATATTTTTTTATTCCTTTTTTAATATTAATTCTATCTACATAAAATAGTAATAAATTATTTTCATCAACTTTTTCTTTTGATGTCAACACTATATCGTGCAACTTTTCTCTAGTTGCATCTTATCTTCCTTTATAGGATCCAACTCTTGAAAAAAGCATTAACACAACCAATAAAAAATTTATCTGTACCATCTTGCGGAAATGTTTTGTTTGTGAATTCAATTATACTATTTATATTATTATTTTCATAATCATCATATAATTCCATTAATATTCTATCTAACATATTAAATTCTCCTTTTTGACAAAATAAAATACTAGAAAACAAAATCTAGTATTATTGTTTTACTCAAACTTTAAAAAGTTCGAGTTTCCTATCATTTTGGTGCCTCTAGTGGGAATCGAACCATTAGTTTTTTGCACATTTTTTACTATATGTAGGGAATTAGATATATATGGGATTTCAGTTATTTAATATAATAAAGTGTATTAGCAATAATACAAGGAAGTGAATATGAAAAAATATTTATACGAATTAATAAAAGTTAAATCAATACTAAGCTTATTTTTCAGTATAACAACATGTATTTTAGCTCTTAAAGGCATTCTTGAAATGGAAACTTTTATGACTGTAACTATGGCTATTATTACATATTACTTTACTAGAAGATGCAAAGACAATGGAGACACAGAAGTGAGGATATAACTGATGAATAATAAAACTAAACAAAAAGAGTTATTCTATTTAGGATACTATGACTATAAAATAGATGGAATATTTGGAACCAGGAGTAAAAAAGCAACTAGAGAGTTCCAGCGTGATTATGGACTTGGAGTTGATGGCATATTTGGCAAAAAAACTACAAGTAAAATGTATGAAGTATGGAAGAATATTCAATCAAATTTAAATAAAGTTAATAACTCTTCATTAGTAATAGATGGATTTGTGGGTCCTAAAACAATCGCACAAACTAAGTTATTTCAAAGTAACTTTGATATGAGTACTACTGGTATTATGGATAAAAGTTCGTTATCTTTATTAAATGAAGAAGTGAATAAAGACTTTATAAAACCTAAGTACCCACTTAACTATATAGGAATAACACAGGCTTATAAAAAAGGCACACATAATGGAATAGATCTCGGATGGAATAGAAATTATGGTGGTGCTTCTCCACAAATCTTTGCTCCACTTGATATGAAAGTGCTAGTAAACTCTACCGCAAGTGATGCTGGAAACTATATTGTTGGTGTATCTGCATATGATGCAAATAACGATATATTATTTAGATTCTTACATTTAAAATACACATCATCTTATAAAGTAGGTGATATAATTCCAATTGATACTAGTTTTGGTATTATGGGAAGCACTGGCAGAAGTACTGGAAATCATCTACATTTTGAAACATGGATAGTTCCAAAAAATTATAACTATAAATTTTCAGATAGAAACAAATATTTAAAAGACCCAATTAAATACATTTACATTTACCCCGAACAAATTGTAAGTGCAGCTAATACTTATGATTTATTATACTTTTAAAAGGAGGCTCGTAAAGTCTCTTTTTTTATGTTGAAAAAAATTAAATAAATAACTATAATTAACTTATGGAGTGTATATGAAAAAGAAAAAACATGGATTTTTAAAATTTTTAATTATATTAGTGATACTTGGAGTTATTTTTTATTTTGTTAATGACAAGTTTGATTTAGTTAGTAAAATAAAAGATGTAGGTAGTACGGTAGAGAAAGAAAAAGAAGAAGAAAAGCCAATACCAAAACTGCAGATAGTTGATGAAGGGTCGAATTCTAGAGTCATCGCAGTTATGATAAATAATTCACATAGAGCTTGGCCACATAGTGGGCTACAGGATGCATTTTTAAATTATGAAATAATAGTGGAGGGCGGAATCACAAGAATAATGTCATTATTTAAAGATAAAAATACTGAGAGAATTGGTTCAGTTAGAAGTGCTAGACATTATTACCTTGACTATGCGATGGAAAATGATGCAGTTTATGTACATTTTGGACATAGCCCACAAGCACTTAGTGATATAAGCAAATATGGAATTGATAATATAAATGGAATATACTCATCAGGTCTTTATTGGAGAGATAAATCTTTAAATAAGGCGAGTGAACATACTGCGTTTACTAGTATGGAAAGAATCAATAATCTAATTAGTTCAAAAGGGTACAGAAATACTTCGGAAGAAGGCATGCTACTTAATTATACAACTGATGAAGTAGACCTTAAAAGAATGGAAAACTCTATAAAAGCTGATACTGTATTCATAGATTACTCATCTTATACAAATACCACTTATGAATATGATAAGAATACAAAATTATATAAAAGAACTATGGATGGAACACCTCATACTGACTATATAACAGGGTTACAATATACAACTAAAAATATAATTACATATCAAGTTAAAAATAAATCAATTGATAGTACTGGAAGACAAAATTTAGAAAACACAGGAACTGGTAGTGGATACTATATTACCAATGGATATGCAGTACCTATTACTTGGGAAAAAACTTCTAGAGAAGCAAAAACTATATATAAATATGAAAATGGAAATGAAATAGATGTATCTGATGGAGTAACATGGATACAAATTCAACCAGTAGGAAAAGAACTAAGTATTGAAGGGGCGGAAGAAAGTAGTTCTAATACAAACTAAAATATCATAATATGTAATACTTAATACTTGTAATATTTAACTTAAAATGATAAAATATTTTTAGAATAAGGAGGCAAAGAAAGTTTATGGATAAATTATTAGATTTCTTAGCAAATAATTATGTATATTTTTTAATAGCTGCGGGAGTATTAGCTTTTGCATTAATAGGTTTTGTAGTTGATTTAAAAAAGAAAGAGAAAAAGGCAGATGCTGTAGCAGATGTACCAAATGTTGATAATGTAGTTGCAGATTCGCCAGTAGTTCCAGATATTCCAAGTGACGTTGTCGCAGGACCTGGGTCAAACGATACAATACCTAATGAGGTTATTCCAACTGAAGTAGAAATGGTAGAGGATACTCTTCCTGGACCGCCAGCTCCTAGTATGGAAGAAACTCAAGTTATTACGCCTGTTACTGCACCTACTATTGAACCTGAAGTAAATCAAGAACCAGTTATTAATACAGAAGTTGTTGGGACATCTGAAGCAATGCCATCAATTGGAGAACCAATAGTGGCTGAACCAGTAGAAGTAACACCAGAACCAGTAGAAACAATTGAAGAAGTTCCTACACTTGATTTAAGTGGAGTTACTGAACCTACGCCAGTTAACACACCAACAGAAGAAACACCTGTTATTACTGTTGAAGAATTAAAGTAGTTTACATGTATAATTAAAAAGATATAGAAAATATATCTTTTTTGATGTATAATTTTAATAGTTATGGAGGTATTATGGACTATAATAGTATACTTACAATTGGTAGTAAAGTAATAGATATTGCTTTTGTTTGGTTAATATTCTATTTTATACTTAAATACTTAAGAAATAATGTAAAGTTAATATTAATTTTTAAAGGAGTTCTTGCAGTAATACTTGTTAAAGTATTAAGTGATTTACTTAACTTAAATACTGTTGGAATACTTCTTCAATATATAATAGAATGGGCACCTATTGCACTTGTTGTAATATTTCAACCAGAAATTAGGACTGTTTTAGAAAGCATTGGAAGAAGTAAACTTTTAGGAAGACATAAAATTTTAACAGTTGACGAGCGTGAAAGAGTAGTGTATGCAATTACTGGAGCACTAGACTATTTAAAGAAAAACAGAATAGGAGCTCTTATAGTATTAGAAAGAGACTACAGTTTACATCAATTTATTGAACCAGCCAACAAGATTTATGCAGATATTAGTAGTGAACTTTTAATTTCAATATTTTTCCCAAATAATCCACTTCATGATGGTGGTGTAATTCTTCAAGGAGATAAAATTACTTGTGCTGGAGCAATATTTCCAACAAGTATGAATCCGTCTATTTCTAAAAGACTAGGTACAAGACATAGAGCTGCCTTAGGAATAAGTGAAATGACTGATGCAATTGCAATTACAGTAAGTGAAGAAACAGGAAGAATAAGTATCGCTCTTAGAAGTGAACTAAATTATAATTTATCACTTGATGATGCTAAAATGATGTTAATGCAAGAACTACAACCTAAGAAAGAAACATTTTATGAAGCAGATATAAATGAAAGTGAAGGTGAAACTGATGAAAAAAATATTTAAAAGCATTGGTTCATTCTTTAAGCGAGTTGGAAAATTTTTATACAAAATATTGGATATAGTAATAATCACACCAATTAGTAAACTTGTATATAAAATAATGAATTTAACTTCGTCAAACAATGGAATGCTAGACAAAATGTTAAATAAACCTAATGTTATTGTATATTTATCACTCATACTTGCATTTATTACATTCTTAGTAATTGATAATAAAGTGGTAAATTTAGTAGAAACAGTATCAGTGGTAATTCCTAATCAAAAAGTAGAAACTGAATATAATGAAGAGTCATATGTGGTTGAGGGTATTCCTGAATCTGCGGATATTGTCTTAATGGGAAGAAAGAGTGATCTTTATTTAGCACAACAACTTGGAGAACATAAGGTAACACTAGACTTAAGTGGACTTGGAGTAGGGACACATAAAGTTAAATTAAAATATAATAATCCAATAAACACACTAGAATATAAATTAGACCCATCTACTGTAACAGTGGTTGTATATCCAATTGTTAGGGAATTTAGAACAGTTACAACAGATATATTAAATACTGATAAACTAGATGAGAAATTAATAGTAAGCAGTGTAACACTTGATAGAGATGAAGTAATAATAAAGAGTTATGCAGAAAAACTTGAAACAGTAGCGTCTGTAAAAGCAATAATAGATGCGAATGCCTTAAATGCAAGTGCCGCTGGAACATATACATTAGAAAATGTAAAACTAGTAGCGTACGATGAAAAAGGAACAGAAATCACAGACGTTGAAATATTACCAGAAACATTAACTGCGACTGTTGTAATAACGTCTCCTAGTAAGAGCGTACCAATAAAAGTAGTGCCAGTAGGAGAAGTGGCAAGTGGAGCCGCTATCGCATCAATAAATTCAAGTATTACAAAAGTAACACTTTATGGAGATGAAGATGCACTAAATGATATAGAAAATATTGAAGTAAAAATAGATGTTAACGGACTTAATGAAGATAAGACATTCCAAACTTCTATTGAAAAACCATCTGGTGTAAGATCAATAAGTGATAAAAATATTACTGTAAAAGTTACAATGGAAAAAGAAACATCTAAAGAATTTGATGGAGTAAGCATAGAACTTCAAAATCTAGGAAATAATCTAAAAGCTTTCGGTAAGACAGAAAATGATACAAAAGTTACTGTAATTGTGAAAGGTACCTCAAGTGTACTAAATTCACTCACTACAGAAGATATAAAAGCGTTTGTTGACTTATCTGACTTAACTGAAGGTGAATGGGAGGTTCCGGTTAAAGTAACGGGAAGTGACCTTAAATTATCATATACAGCCAAGACTTCAAAGATAACAGTAATTATAAGTAAGTAAAAAGTTATAAAATTTATAACTTTTTTCTTTTTTAAAATATGATTTTGTAGTAAAAATAATCATTAAAATTTAATTTATACAACACATAAAAAATAACAATACTGATTTGAATGATTTATAAGTATTATAATTGAATTTTTGTATTTAAAATAGGACTAATATAATCTAAACATTTTCTTGCTTTTGATAATTCTATAGAATATAATATAATTCATGAAACAAAAAAATATAAAACTACTAAAGTATAAATTAAGTGTGTATTCACTTCTATTGTTAAGTTTATTATCACCGATGAACAAAAACAAAAATAGAGGTGAAGAAGTAAATATAAAATGTGCGGACAAACTATCTTATAGTAATGGAAATATATTTGTACTCAATAATAATTTAGAAGTGAACACTAGTTCCACCCAAGATATAATCGTAATAGATGAAAGACATACACATGACCCAAATATTAAGATAATTGATTCATATAAAATAAAAGATAAAGATTATATGAAAGAAATAATAGATAAATTAATAGAATATAATGAATTAAATAATATATATGAATGGAAAAGAACTAAAGAATCTATGTACAAAGAATGGATAATTCATAATATTTGTTATAATTTAGGAATAAGAGTTAATAGAAGTAGAGATGTTGACTTTAATAATGCAGATGAATTAGTTTACGTAAGGCGCTTAGATTAAACTTGACAAAAGAAGTAAATTTTATAATAATTAGAAAAGAAAAAGGAGTGACATTATGAATTTAGTAATAGTGGAGTCACCAAGTAAAAGTAAAACAATAGAAAAATATTTGGGTAAGGACTACAAAGTATTATCAAGTAAAGGACACATAAGAGACCTTGCTACCTCTGGCAAGTTTGGTTTTGGTGTTGATATAGAAAATAATTTTGAACCAAATTATACAGTTATAAAAGGGAAAGGAAAACTTTTAACAGAACTTAAAAGTGCTGCGAAAAAGTGTGACAATGTAATACTAGCGACTGACCCTGACCGTGAAGGAGAAGCAATTAGTTGGCATTTAAAAGATGCAATGAATCTTGAAGATAATGAATATGGAAGAGTTGTATTTAATGAAATAACTGAAAGTGCGATTAAAGAAGCTTTTTTACATCCTAGAAAAATAGATGAAGATTTAGTACATTCTCAAGAATCAAGAAGAATATTAGATAGAATTATAGGGTTTAGATTAAGTAAACTAATTCAACAAAAAACTGGTGGTAAATCAGCTGGTAGAGTACAAAGTGTAGCACTTAAACTAATAGTTGATAGAGAAAGAGAAATAGAAGCGTTTATTCCAGAAGAATATTGGAATATAGATGCTATATTTAAAGACTTTAGTGCAAGATTATTTAAATATAAAAGTAAAGATATAAAAGTTTCATCTGAGAGTGAAGCAAATGAGATAATATCTTCTCTTTCTAATGCTTTTGAAATAGAAAGTGCTGAATCAAAGGAAAAAAAGAAATCTAGTAAGTATCCATTTACTACAAGTACACTTACTCAAATGGCTTCAAGTAAATTAGGTTTTAGTGCATCAAAAACAATGAGAATCGCACAAAAACTATATGAAGGTATAGATTTAGATAATGAAACAGTTGGATTAATCTCATATATGAGAACTGACTCAATAAGACTGTCTGATCAGTTTATTAAAGAAACTTATGGTTATATTGCTGCATCTTTCGGAAAAGAATATGTAGGATACGTTAAAAAAGTTAAAGGTAAAGCTAACGTTCAAGATGCTCATGAAGCTATAAGACCAACAAGTATTAATAGAACTCCTTCAAGCGTTAAAGCATATTTGAATAGTGATGAATATAGACTTTATAATTTAATATACATAAGAGCTATGTCTTCTTTAATGGCAGATGCTAAAACACTTGCTAGTACTGTTATACTTGATAATAATGATTATAAATTCAAAGCAACTGGAAGTATTCTTACATTTGATGGTTATTTAAAAGCATACAAGGAATTTGAAGATAGTGAAGATACTATTTTACCGGATTTCTCAGAGTATAAATCAAAAGTATTAGTATCAAAGAGTGTTGATAAGTCTCAACATTTCACTGAACCACCTGCAAGATATAGAGAAGCATCTTTAATTAAAGAATTAGAGTCTTTAGGTATTGGAAGACCTAGTACTTATGCTAAAATTATAGATGTATTAAAAGAAAGAAGTTATGTAATAATTGAAGATAAAAAATTCATTCCAACAGAAGTAGGAATAATTGTAACGGATAAATTACAAGAATTTTTTAGCAATATTATAAATGTAGAATATACAGCTGATATGGAAACTGACTTAGATAAAGTCGCAGAAGGAGACTGTGTTTGGTATGAACTTATTCGCAGATTCTATGATGACTTTGAGCCAAGCGTAGATGCTGCATATAAAGGAATGGAAAAAGAATCCCCTAAAACAACGGGTGAAATGTGTCCAGAGTGTGGTAAAGAATTAGTTATAAGAAGAGGAAAATTTGGAGAATTCACTGCATGTAGTGGATATCCTGAATGTAAATACATTAAAAAAGAAGAACAAAAGATAGTGGAAGTATGTGATTGCCCTAATTGTAAGGGAAGAATAGTGGAAAAGAAAACTAGAAAAGGCAAAATGTTTTATGGATGTAACAATTATCCTAAATGTAAAACTGCTTTTTGGGATAAACCAACAGGTGATAAATGTGAGTCATGTGGTGGATTACTTGTAGAAAAGAAGGGCGAAAAAGTTTGTCCAGAATGTAATAAAAAATAAAAATAACAAATAGGAGGTATTTGGTATGACAAAAATTGAAATTGAATTTATCGAGGATTTAGATAAGTTAAGGAATTTAAAGAAAGAAAATGGTTACATTGTAACTTTAACTAGTGATTTAGACTTTAGCGATGTAAGAAGTTACAAAAACCCTAATAATTTTGAAACATTTTTAACTAATAAATGGAATACTATTGGTTTTAAACCTATAGAAATTGATGGAAGTAATGTAATATTTGATGGATGTGGATACACTATTAAAAATTTATATATTAATAACAAAAAACCAGAATGTAACTTAGGATTATTCAATAATTATAATGGAAGTATAATTATTGTTAAAGATTTGAATATTAATTCAGCAGTAGTGAATGGTAAAAATAATATTGGGATAATTGGTGGCGTGTTTAATGGAAGTGTTAATAACTGTACAGTAACAGGCGTTATAATAGGAGAAGAAAATGTTGGTGGGCTTGTAGGTAAGAGCGATACAAAATTAACAGCTACTGGTAATAAAACAAGAATACTTATAAATGGGAATGAAAACATTGGTTTAATCGTAGGGTGTGCGGCAGATGTAAAACTTTCTAAAAATATGGCAGAGCTCCCATATGAAGATACTGGAAAGTATTACGTTGGAACAATTAGAAAGTTAACTAAAAACTAGATTTATTTTTAATAAATTCCCTGAGCATTTTAATAAGTGCTCTTTTTTCTATTCTAGAAACATAACTTCTACTAATTTTTAATTTTTTGGCAATTTGTTTTTGAGTTTGCTCTTCTTCATTTAACAGTCCATATCTCATAACAATGATTTTCTTTTCACGGTCTGATAACACATTTATAAAATTTTTAAGTAATTTTATATCATCTTTTAGTGATACATCATCAACAATATCTGTGGTTTCTTCTTTTATGACATCTGCGAATGTTATTTCGTTTCCGTCTTTATCATATCCAATAGAGTCATTTAAACTGACATTATTCATATTTTTTTTATTGCTTCTAAAAAACATAAGTATTTCATTCTCGGCACATTTCGCAACATATGTAGTAAGTTTTACATTTTTATGTGGACTATATGAGTCAATTCCTTTGATAAGTCCTATAGTTCCTATACTTATAAGATCATCTGAGTCTTCCTTAAAGTTATCATATTTTTTTACAATATGAGCAACAAGTCTTAAATTGTGTTCTATAAGTTTATTTCTGGCATCCTTATTTCCATTAACCATCTCATTTATACATTTTTCTTCTTCTTCGCTACTTAGTGGGTCAGGAAAGACATTTATTGAATAACTTGTAGTAAACCATAAACAGTCACGTAAAAATTCTATTATTTTTTTTATCATATTTTACCCCTTTATAAAATTTTACGTAATTACAGTGTAAAATATTATATAAAATATTGACTTTGTTTTTTTTATCATTTTTTAAAGAAAATCTGTTTTACACTTTTTGTAAAACCTTAAAAAAGTTGCTAAAAAAACATTGACAATATATATGAACAATTGTATTATCATAATAGAGGTGAAATTGATATGGAAGATAATTTTTTTAACGATCTTGTTGTAGTTAAAAGAAGTGGGCAAAGGGTTGAATTTAGCGAAACTAAAGTAGCGCTTGCTATTAAGAAGGGTTTCGATAGCGTATATGAAGAATACGATGAAAAAAACGTAAACAAAGTAATGGAAAGCGTTTTAAAAAGTATTCACAAAAATTATGAAGGAAGAAAAACAATTGGTGTTGAAGACATTCAAGATGTAATAGAGAGAGAACTTAAAAGATTAAAGTTCGAAGATGTATGTAAATCTTTTTCAGAATATAGAGAAAGAAGAACTGCTTCTCGTGAAGCTTTTACTGTTAAACAACAGCACAAATTTGTTAAAGCAATAGAATCTTTAGGACTAAAAAGTGCTAAAGAAGAAAATGCTAAGAGAGAAAATGCAAATATAGATGGAGATGGCCCAATGGGTACTATGTTACATTTTGGTTCAACTGTTTCAAAAGAATTTGCAAAAGCATACTTACTTGATAATAAATATTCAAAAGCACATGATGAGGGTGCAGTTCACATTCATGACTTAGACTTTTTAACAATGGGTACAACTACATGTACACAAATAGATTTAAACAAACTATATTCAAAAGGATTTTCTACAGGACATGGTTTTCTTAGAACTCCAAATGATATTATGAGTTATACAGCACTTGCTGCAATAGCTATTCAAGCAAATCAAAATGATCAACATGGTGGACAAAGTATACCAGCATTTGATTATTACATGGCTCCAGGTGTTCTTAAAACATTTAAAAAACAATTTAAACAAATATTATATGATTATTTAGATTTAGATGGATTTTTATCTTTAGTTAATTTTAGTAAAGTTGAAGATATCATTAATAAACTTACTAGTATAGATGTAGATATAACTATATTTGAAAGCATTTATAAAGAAAATGAAAGACTTGAAGAAATATTTGCAAAAGGACTAATTAAAGCAACTGAGAAGACTAACAGAATTACTTACCAAGCAATGGAAGCATTTATCCATAACTTAAATACAATGCATAGTAGAGCTGGAGCTCAAGTTCCATTTAGTTCAGTAAACTTTGGAACAGATACATCTAGTGAAGGAAGAATGGTAATAAAGAATTACTTACTTGCAACTGATGCAGGTCTTGGAAGAGGAGAAACTCCAATATTTCCAATATCTATATTTAAAGTAAAAGAAGGTGTTAACTATAACGAAGGGGACCCTAGTTATGACCTATTTAAGCTTGCGATGAAAGTGTCTGCTAAAAGACTATTCCCTAATTTCTCATTTATGGATGCATCATTTAATAAAGCTGCTTACAAAGGAGACTATAATACAGAAGTTGCATATATGGGATGCAGAACAAGAGTTATTGGTAATGTAGTAGACCCTGATAAAGCAGTAACTGCTGGGCGTGGTAACTTATCATTTTCATCAATTAACTTACCAAGATTAGGTATTAAATATGGTATTGCAACAGGGGAAAGAACTAAACCTGATTGGAAAGGATTCTATAAAGAATTAGATGAATTACTAGAATTATTAAAAGGACAATTATTACAAAGATTTGAAATACAATGTTCTAAATATAAAACAAACTTTAAGTTTTTACTAGGCCAAGGTGTATGGATTGATAGTGAAAAACTAGATGATAGTAGTAGACTTAGAAAAGTATGGAAACATGGAACTCTTTCTATTGGATTTATAGGACTTGCAGAATGTTTAAAAGCAATGACTGGACTTCATCATGGAGAAAGCGATGAATCACAAGAACTTGGTTTAAAAATTGTGGGTCATATGAGAGAAATGTGTGATAAATTTTCGAAAGATGAAAATCTTAACTTTACATGCTTAGCAACCCCAGCAGAAGGACTTAGTGGAAGATTTACTGCAATTGATAAATCAATTTATGGTGTTATTAAAGGTGTAACTGATAGAGAATATTATACAAATTCATTCCATGTACCAGTATATTATAAAACTTCAGTTGCTGAGAAAATTAAAAGAGAAGGACCATATCATAAATTTACAAATGCAGGACATATTTCATATATTGAACTTGATGGTGATACAACAAATAATATGGAAGCATTTGAACGTGTAGTAAGACTTATGAGAGAAAATGATATTGGATATGGAGCGATAAACCATCCAGTTGACAGAGACCCAGTTTGTGGTTATACTGGTGTTATAAATGATACTTGTCCAAACTGTGGAAGAAGTGAAAATTCCGGAGAATTTGAAAGAATTAGAAGAATAACTGGATACTTAGTAGGAACAGTAGATAGATTCAACAACAGCAAGAAAGCAGAAGTAAAAGACAGAGTAAAACATTCTATAAGTGTTAAAAAAACAAAGTGAGGTAACGCATGAAATTAAGATTAGCAAGTTCTATTGAAACAGATAGTATTGTTGATGGAGAGGGACTTAGAACTGTTGTGTGGATGCAAGGATGTGCCCATAATTGTGAAGGGTGTCATAACCCTGAAACTCATGACATTAATGCGGGTGAAGAAGTAGAATTAGAAAGTGTTCTTGAAGTACTAAGTGAAGTAGAAAATCAAAGTGGAATAACTTTAACTGGAGGAGACCCAATGTTTCAGCCAAAGCCTACACTTCTAATTGCTGCTCATGCTAAAAGTATAGGGATGAATGTATGGTGTTATACAGGTTATACTTATGAAAAACTACTTGAGATGAGTAAATCTAAACCAATTTATATGGAAATTCTTAAAAATGTAGATGTTTTAGTAGATGGAAAGTTTGAACTAGCACATAAAAGTTTAAATTGTATATATAGAGGATCTACTAATCAAAGAATAATAGACGTACCCGCATCTTTAAGTAGCAAACAAATAGTATTAAAAAAAGAGTATTATGAAAATACAACAGAAAATATGTTACCAAATAGAGAATATGTATTTATATAAAGAGTAATTTATTTACTCTTTTTACATTGAATAAAAAAATTTACTTAAAAAAATAGTTGATATCATGTATAATATATATTGGAGGATATATGAAAAATAAAGTTTACGTAGTTGATTCAAAACCCAATTTTAAAAGTACAATAATAGAATTCATATTATGTACCATTATGTATGCAGTAATTCTTTTAATAGTTAATTCAACTTTTAAGGGATTTTATATAGAAAGCTTTTGGTATGCAGTGTTAGCCTCATTAATTATAGGACTACTTAATACAACAATAAAACCAATACTTACCTTTTTGACTTTACCTCTTACGATATTTACATTAGGTTTTTTCTATCCCGTGGTAAATTTAATACTACTTAAAATAACTAGTGGATTAATGGGTAGTCACTTTAATATAGAAGGATTTTTAGTACCAATCTTAATTGCAATATTTATAAGTATACTTAGAATTGTATTTGATGGACTTATTATAAAACCAATATTAAGGAGAGTGAAATAATGAATGGAGTGTTATTAACTTTAGGAAACTTTGAAATTAAATGGTATAGCGTGCTTATAGTTATAGGAGTAATTATAGGATATAGTGGAGTAGTTAAAGAATCATCTAGATTTAAAATAGATAAAAATTTTATAACAAATCTAATATTTTGGACTGTTATTTTTGGAATAATCGGGTCAAGACTATACTATGTTGCATTTAGTTGGGATTATTATAGTGTAAACTTAAATGAAATATATCAAATATGGAATGGGGGTCTTGCAATACATGGAGCTATTCTTTTTGGAGTTATAACAATACTCATATATTGTAAAAAGTATAAAGTAAGTACTAGTAGAGTAATGGACATAATGGTGCCTTTCTTACTTTTAGCTCAAGCTATTGGGCGTTGGGGTAATTTCTTTAATGCTGAAGCATATGGAACTGTTACTACATATGAAACACTAAAAAGTTTATTTATTCCTGAATTTGTTATAAAAGGGATGTATATTAATGGAAATTATTACTTACCAATGTTTTATTTTGAATCTCTTTGGTGCTTAATTGGATTTATAGTATTAATGATTGTAAGAAGAACAAAATATGTTAAAAAAGGTCAACTAACTGCAATATACTTAATGTGGTATTCATTTGGAAGATTTATAATAGAAATATTTAGAACAGATGCTCTTTTGGTGGGAGATGCAAGAGTTGCTCAACTAGTAAGCATAGGATTATTTATAATTGGATTTGTAGTTTTATTAATACAATCTAGAAAACCAAAACTTGAAGAGTTATATAATGACAATAACGATATAAAAGAAATAAAATTTTAAAGGAGGATACATAAAAATGTATGATGTTATAGTAATAGGTATGGGACCTGCTGGGATGAACGCAGCACTTTATGCTAAAAGAAGTGGATTAAATGTACTTATGTTTGAGAAATCTTCTCCAGGAGGATTATTAAATAAAACAAATATAGTTGATAATTATTTAGGGTATGAAAATATCGCAGGACCAGACTTAGCAACTAAAATGTTTTTCCATACTCAAGAACAAGAAATTCCATATAGAATTGAAGAAGTAGAAGATATTATATTAGAGAGTGACAAAAAAATAGTAATAACTACTGAAGGAACGTATGAAACAAAAGCTATAATTATATGTGGTGGAAGAAGTCCTAGAAAACCCGATATTGAAGGAGAAGAAGAACTTGAAGGAAAAGGAATAAGTTACTGTGCTGTATGTGATGCTCCTTTATATAAAGGTAAAAAAGTTGCAGTAATTGGTGGAGGAAACTCTGCATTTGAAGAAGGAATATTCTTATCAGACTTTGCGAGTGAAGTTTATATATTAAACAGAAGTGATGCGTTAAAAGCAGACGATGTACTTCAAGAAAAAGCATCAGAAAAAGATAACATTAAAGTAATGATGAATACAAAAATAGAAAAAATAAATACAGAGAGTGATGTAATAAAAAGTGTAATACTAAGTACTGGGGAAGAATTAGAAGTAGGCGGAATATTTGTATATATTGGATATGAACCAACTACAGAATACTTAAAAAAATTAGATATTTTGACAGATGAAGGATACATTGATACAGATGAGGCTATGAGAACAAAAGTAAAAGGAATATATGCAGCAGGAGATACTGTTAAAAAAGATTTATATCAAATAATAACTGCGGCATCAGAAGGTGCTGTTGCGGCAATTAGTGCTAAAAAGGACATGAAAAATCTATGAGTAAAAAAGTTTTCATAGGCATGTCTTCATATGACTCTATTCCTAAAATGTATTTTGAAGAAGCAAGACGATTAGCATCTCTTTGTGCAGAGTTTGGATATGATTTAGTTTTTGGAGCATGTACAAGTGGACTAATGGGTGAAGTATACAATGAATACTTACAACATAAAGATAGAGATATAACAGCCGTTTGTATGCGTCAATATGAAAGCGATTTAGAATTAATCCCAGAAGTGAAAAACAAGATAATATTTGAAAGTACTTTAGAACAAATAGAATATTTTATGACATGTGATAAACTTATATACTTGCCTGGAGGATACGGAACACTTACTGAACTAATATATTTAATAAATGCAAAAGTTAATAAAAATCATGATAAAGATATAATTATAGTGAATACTAATCATTTTTATGATAAAATAATAGAACATTTTAATAAAATGTTTGCAGAAGGTTTTATTAACGATATTAAATGTTTCATTGAAGTGCGGGATATAGAGGACTTAAAAAATTATTTGTAGGAGGACACATGTTAACATATGGCAAAAATGTAGCAAGAGAAGTATTAAAGAGTGATGCTATTATAAAAAAAGTTTATGTAACTGAAAGTATAGAGGCAGATATATTAAATTTAATTAATAAAAAGAAATTAAATACTATTACAAAAGATAAAAATGCTCTTGATAAAATGGTGGATGCTAATACTCAAGGTATAGTAATAGATATATATAATAATTTTTTTATTGACATAGATATGGTAATAGATGATAAAAAATCGGATTTTATTGTAATCTTAGATCATATAGAAGATCCACATAATTTTGGAGCAATTATTAGAACATGTGAATGTGCAGGAGTTGATTATATTCTTATTCCTAATAAAGGGAACGTAGAAGTTAATAACACCGTTATGAAAACATCTGCTGGGGCATTAATTAATACTAAAATATGTATTGTACCAAATCTTAGAAATGCAATTGAAGAACTTAAAAAGAATGAATATTGGGTAGTTGGAACAGATGCAAATGGGGAAGACTACACTAAAATTAACTATAAAGGACGCGTAGCATTAGTCATAGGTTCAGAAGGAAAAGGACTTAAAGAAATAGTAAGGTCTTCATGTGACTTTATCGCATCTATCCCACTTAAGGGTAAAATTAATAGTTTAAATGCATCAGTAGCATCTGGTATAATGATATATGAAGTATTAAAAACAAGGGAGTAATATGGACTACAAAGATAACAATGACTATGAACTTATATCTTTAGCACACGAGTCAAGTGAAGAAGCAAAAGAAGAGTTAGTAAATAAATATACAGGTATTATTTATACAATTTCAAAAAAATATTTAAGTATTGCTACTTCTTTTGGAATTGAAGAAAAAGATTTAGTTCAAGAAGGATTAATTGGGCTTACTAAAGCAATAGAAACTTATAATATAGATAAAGAAGTATTATTTTATACATATGCCACTCATTGTATTGAGTCAAGTATAAAAACTGCTTTAAAGATTGCCAGTAGAAAAAAGAATATATCACTTAATAATTCTGTGTCACTTGATGAGATGTATGAAAGTGAAACATCTAATATAAATGAAATATTAAGAGATGAAACATCTGACCCAAGTTTACAAATTTTAAGTAAAGAAGAATTAAAAGAATTAATTGATAAAGTAATAGAATTACTTGCTCCATTTGAAACAGAAGTATTTAATCTAAGAATGAAAGGGTATAGTAATGAAGAAGTCGCAAGTATTTTAGGAAAAGATAAAAGAAGTATTGAAAATACCATATCTAGAATTAGAACAAAATGTAAGGGCATAAAAAAATAAGAAAATTCGTTTGAACTTTCTTATTTTTTATAAACTGAATTATCAAATGCTAGAATAGCCATGAATACGATTCCAAGAAATACAAGACCTATTCCAAATCCATCTGATTTACCAAAATGACCCGCTAATTTGTAAGATGCAACTAAAGTCATTATAGCTACTACTAGCCATCCTAAAAAAGGTATTAGTATTAGTAATGATAACGCACCATTCCATCCTACTATTTCAAATAGTGTCCATATGTTATATACAGGAATGATTGAAGCCCATCCAGGACGCCCTGCTTTTTTGAATACTCTCCACACACACACTATATAAAAAATTGATAAAATTGAACTACCTGTAGTAAGACCAGTTATATCTGTTGCTTCAAGTCCACCAAGAACATTATACTCCATCTTTTCCTCCTAAATATATAATATCATTTCATATATACAAAATAAAGAGTAAGACTGTCAATAGTATTTGAAAATGTCCCAAAAAAGAAAAAACATTAGCGGGAAAAT
>CAYXHQ010000007.1:0-21276 GCA_964465245.1 uncultured Muribaculaceae bacterium
TTCTTCTTCTATCTTTAGAAACAGTTCCACCTTTAACTCTTGTCATTACTCTTCCCCCTTACATTACTTTCTTGTATCTAGCTGCGTCTCCACTACTTAAACTAGTACCTTTTCTGTTCTTTCTATTAAAATTTGTATTTTTCTTACCAGTATTATGATTTCCTCCTGGTCTTCCCATTTTAGTTGAGCCACCTGCTCTTACTTTGATTTTTTTACTTATCCCACCATGTGATTTTTGTTTTGGCATAATAACTTCCCTTCTTTCTATTATTTAATTGGTGCTAATGTTAAACTCATGCTTCTTCCTTCAAGTTTTGGTTCACTTTCTTTGACTGCTACATCACTCAATTTCTCACAAAATCTTAGTATTACATCTCTTCCTAATTCCGGATGAGCTATTTGTCTTCCTTTGAATCTAATAGAAACTTTAACTTTGTGTCCCTTTTGTAAATACGCAGATGCATTTCTCATTTTAGTTTCAAAATCATGCACATCAATAGTTACACTAAGTCTATACTCTTTTAGTTCTAAATTTTGTGATTGTTGACGCTTCTTTTGTTCTTTCTCTTTTTTAACTTTTTCATAACGATACTTATTAAAATCGATTATCTTACATACTGGTACAGGACGCTCTGACATTAAAACTAAATCTAGACCAGCATATGACGCAAGCGTTAATGCATCATCAATAGGTTTTAAACCCATTTTTTCCCCATTGGGACCTATAACCATAACTTCAGGAAAATTAATTTGTTCATTTACTAGAACATCACTTTGTTTAGCTATTCTAAACACCTCCAAATTATATAAAAAATGAATACTTGCGTATCCACTATAAAATCTTATTATTAAGCTTTTATTACCCATGAACATTTCCATCGGGTGAGTGTGGATACACTTCTTTCTTTTTTATTACTAGACTAATATACTCTAAATATACTCGTTTGTCAATCATTTATTCATCAAAAATGAAATTATTTTCTTTTAATAAATCTATTAATATATCCTTGGGATAGTTTGTATAAATGAAAGTTTCTAAATTATGAAAGTAACTAATAATAGTATTTTCTCTTGTTATATTAGTATATTCTTCATTATCTTTAATTGTTTCATAATAATTAATAGTGTCTTCCTCACTATCAAACTGAACTTTAACACTAGCATTTACAATTCTGCCACTCTCAATATAAAAAGTATAATCATGTTTTATGTCATTTTCTATTTTATAACAGCTAAAACTATCCATATTGCTATAGTCTATTTCTACTTCACTAGGATACTCTACTTCGTATTCTTTTTCCACTTCTTTATCACAAGATATTAAAAATAACGATAAAAATATACATATTACTAATTTAATCTTATTCATTAATCCAAAAACCACCAAACTTTGAACCTTTAAATGTGGCTCTATTGTATGCATAATATTTATACCCTGGGCCAATACACTGATAAACTGTGCCATCACTATAATTGATAGTTTTCTCAGTTATACAAAACTTAGGTCTTAGTTCTTTTACTGATCTATAATAGTCATATCCTACAATTGAAACCCAAGCGATAACCACTACCCAAAGTGCTATATTTATGAATTTTCTAGTAGAATCATGACCAGCCTCTTCTAAATTATCTTTCACTTAACTCCACCATCCTATAATATTGATTCTAACAAATTTGTAACTTTTTGTCTATTTAAAATAAGAAAATTGTAATTTTGCTAAATTTGATATAAAATTAATCTAAGAGGTATAAAATGATAAAATTAATTAAAAATGGAACTGTTATAACTATGAATGCACAAAAAGAAATAATGAAAATGGACGTTATTATAAAAGATAACAAAATAATAAGTCTTGAGGAGTGTTATAATGGGCCATATGACGAAGTAATAGACGCCGCTAACATGATTGTGATGCCCGGACTAATAAACGCTCATACGCACCTAGGAATGAGTATATTTAGAGGAACAAATGACGGACTTGATTTAATGAGTTGGCTAAATGATAAAATATTTCCAATAGAAGATAAAATGAATGAAAGAGATATGTATTATTCTTCTTTGCTTTCATGTATAGAAATGATTAAAACTGGATGTACAGCATGTGCTGATATGTACTTTGGTTGGAAAGAAGTAATTCACGCTATAGAAAAATCAAAAATAAGATGCCTATATTCAAGATGCATAAATGACCCAGATGGTAATATGGACGCAAGAGTTAAAGATTTCGAAGAATTAGTTGAATATACAAAAAATAATCCAAATGAACTAATTACTTTAGCAGTTACACCCCACTCTTTATATACTTGTTCTAAAGAATGTTTAATAAAATGTAAACAGTTAGCAGACTCTTATAATTTACCTATACACATTCATTTTTGTGAAAATTTAAGTGAAGTTAAAACTATTGAAGATAATTTTAAAATGAAACCAATAAAAGTATTAGAAAGTTTAGGCTACTTAGAAAATGATTTGTTACTTGCTCATGCAGTACATTTAGAAACTGAAAACATTCATTTACTTGCAAGAAAAAATATTTATATATCGCACAATATTTTAAGTAATTTAAATTTAGGATGTGGAATACTTCCATTTAAAGAATACACAGATGCAGGTCTTAATATTGCTCTTGGTACTGATGGACAAGGAAGTGGACTCAACTTAGATATGTTTAATACTATGGCTTATACATCATTAGTTACTAAAGGATTATACAAAGACCCACTTTATACAGACTCTTATAAAATATTAGAATCAGCCACTATTGTAGGTGCTGAATCTTTAGGACTAGATAAAAAAGTAGGAAGTATAGAAGTTGGCAAACATGCAGATATAATAATACTTGATATTAATAATATTGAAATATACCCAGTAAACAATTTAATAAATACAATAGTTCATAATGTAAAACCTGAGAACATTAAATATACAATTATTAATGGTGAAGTGTTAATGAAAAACAGAATTCTTACTTTAGATATAGATGAAAATGATTTAAAAGAAAAATTAAACGAAACAATAAAAAGAATAGGATTAAATGATTAATCTTATTTTTTTGCTATATATTTTTTACTACTTTTATCTATAAAATAATTTCTATCTTTATCACAAATTATTTGTAAATCAAATAACTCTTCAATTTCTTCTTTTGGAATTTTAAATATTAAATTTTGATTTCTTAGTCTCCCTTTATCTTCGCCCGTTCTAGATATGTTTCCATTAATCGAAACTAAAACCACACCTTTTTCAATTAATTCTAAAAACCTTTCAAATGACTTTAATTTATAAATACAAATTTTATAATATCTAAAATAGGGATAATCTTGAATATTCTTTTTACTAGCCCAAATTAAAGCCATATTAGATAATTTTACTTCTAAATGATTTTTTATTGTAGAAAAATTTATATATGAAATTCTATCTAAGATTAAACCATTAAATTTGTAAATCTGCAAACACAGTTTTTCTTCATTTTTTGATACTTTCAATTTAAAATAATATTTATTATATAGTGTTTTTTGATTTATAGGTAATTCTGCATTTATTATCTTTTTATCTTTATATATAAAATCCTTTTTCCCATATTTATTTACTAGTTCATTCATTTCATAAAAAGATGGACCGTCAAATGCTAAAGAAAACAATTTAATTGGAAAGCCACTATATCTTTGAGTGCATTTTATTTCAATTCCTTGATAATCTGGGAAAAAGCAAGAATCCACTTTCTTCCCTAACAAATTTTCAAAAGTTAAGCCTACACTATTTTTATTCGCATTTATTCCCTTAACCCATTTTAATTTTGAAATACTTTCAAATTTTTCTATTAATTTTTTATAATTTTCTTCCATAATATTTCCTTTGATAAGAGTATATTATTACACATTTCAAAAGCAAAATTTGTCGAATTTTGTCGAATTATATTATTTTTTATAATTTTTCTATAGTTTATAGAATTTTATTATAACCGGGCGGGCGTATAATTCAAATAAAAAGCTTCCGTTAAGGAAACTTTTTCAATTCTCATTGGTGCAGGTGAAGGGACTTGAACCCCCATGGATCACTCCGCTAGATCCTAAGTCTAGTGCGTCTGCCAATTTCGCCACACCTGCACGTTTGGTGGACCTTGTAGGACTCGAACCTACGACCGCCCGGTTATGAGCCGGATGCTCTAACCAACTGAGCTAAAGGTCCATGCATTAAATAATATAGCATAACGGCTCATAAAATTCAATAATTTTTTTAAGTAAAATGAAAAAAATAAGCAATTATTTACTTATTTCCTTCTAATTTACTAATTAAATCAATTTTAAACATCTCTTTTTGTGCGTTTGCTTTAGAAATCATTATTCCTTTATAAGCAGTTAACTCTGTTTTATGTCCATCCATTAAAATATCATTTGGTTCTAATGTATTTAACATTACTGTATTTTGAGTTCTATAAACTGTATAATTTAATTTAACCTCACCATATACTTTAACAAATAAATTATCTGTAGGAAGTTTTAATTCATAGGTTTCAATTTGATCATGTTTATTTATAGAAACTAATTCACCTACAAATTCTCCAGCTCTTAATTTAGGATAAAAATCAAACATTAACTTTTTATAAGCCATCATGTTGTATTTTTTTAAACTTCTCTCTAATTTCTTGAAATTGTTTTCATCAAGATAATCTAATAAATATCTACCTTTCATATTCAACAAACCCCCTTTAAGTTTGACGTTATAAATTATATCACTTTTTTCCTTATTTGTCAAATTTTTTAAAGTTGGAATTGCTCTCATAATCACATTATGATACTATTTTTTGCATTTTATACATTAAAAAAAATGAAATATTATTTTTTTATTTCATTTTTAAATTTTCGTCTTAATTCTTTCATTTCATTATTAACTTGAACAATTCTTTTTTCAATTGCTAATATTTTATCTGAATCAGTTACTCTTTCTTTTGATTTAATAAGCATAAGTTTTTCTATCCTAAGAGCACTAATTTTATCATCCATTTCACTTTGTAACATGTTTACCACACCCTTAAGTCAATTGTAGCATAAACACTTTTTGTATTCAATTATTATGCTGCTTTATTACTGCTATTAAGTAATTGACTTTCAACTCTTTTAAGTTTTCTAATTGCTTCTATACTTTCACTCAAACTATTAAGTTCTTCTTCGCTAATATTTTCTACATAAGATTTCATTGGGTTTTTAACGTTTTCTTCCACTACTTCAGGTTCTACAAATGGTGTTAAACTGCTTTCCTCTTCTTCCCAAAAATCTCTATCAAAATCTACAACATTAGGATATCTTTCTTTACTATACATACTTCCTACTTTATAAGTTGGAGTATTAGATAAAGTTCTAACTTTATCCAATCTATCATCTCTAAATATACTGTCATCTGGATTCATTATGCTAAGTGGTTCATCTATTAAAGAAATTTCTTTATTTTTAACCTTTGTTTCAATAATTTTATCTATATCAAAATTCTTACCACTCATTTTAAGTGCTTCTTTTAAATAATATCCAGGAATTAAAAATTTTACTGAGCTTACAACTACATCTATAACAAATTCTGTATCATTTTTTTCAACTTTCTTATAACCTTTTTTCTCATATTCATACTTAATTATAGGATTACATCTAGATTTAATTAGTAACCCCATAGTATTAGTATATAAAATTGATATTAAATATAAATTAAATAACATAATTATTCACCTCTATTATCAAGTTTTCTTGTTATTATATTTTGTTCTTGTTTTTTATCTAATTCTTCAAAATATTCAAGTAAATCAGAACATAACTTATTTTCACCTTTTAATTCTTGAGAATTTACTTTTACTTCTTCTTTTTCCATGTTATCCCCTTCTTTCATAAAAGTACTGTTTATTCTACCATTTTAAAGCAATTATGTCAATTTATTTGACATTTATATTTAATTAGTGTATTTTTAATTTATGAAAAAAATAATAAAAAGCAGTAACAATGTTTTTATTGTAGTATCTTTTATATTTATAATTGTTGGTCTTGTTTTACTAATAGATAAATATTCTAAAAAAATTCAAATAGAAAAGGAACATATCATAGTAAATTCTACAGTTATCTCAACTATTAATGACGAAAATAATAGTGAATATGATGCTGAAATTCAAAAACTCAAAAATAAATTCAAAAATGAAGATATTATAGGTATTTTGTATGTATCAGACATTATTACTGAACCTATAGTACAAGGTAGTGATAACAATTATTACTTACGCCATAATTTGAGTAAAGAATTAATGCCAGGAGGTGCAATATTTTTGGATTTTAAAACTAGTATTGGAGATAAACAACTAAATGTATATGGACATAATTCTACTAGATATTCTCTACCTTTTAAAAATCTAGAAAATTATTTAAATAATGAATTTACAAAAAAGAATAACTATATAAAATTTAAAACAGAATCTAAGACTTACAAATACGAAATATTTTCTGTATATATAGATGCTAAAAGTGAAAAAGATGAGCATTTTAAGTTTAATTTTAATAATAACTCTGAATGGTTAACTCACTTTAATAAAATAAAATCATCATCATTTTATAAAAACGATTTAGAAATTTCAGAAAATGACAATATAATTGTTTTACAAACATGCTTATTTAAAGAAAATAGAAACAAATTACTTATAATAATTGGAAAACAAATAAACTAAAAAAGCTAGATAAATTTATCTAACTTTTTTCTTTAAAATTAATAATTTTATTAATGATGCCAGACCAATTGTAAGTAATGATTCACCTAATATGCTATTATTTAGTCCTGTGTCAATCGGTTCATCTCCACCTATTCCAGCTTTTTCATATATATATGTTACTTCGATTTCACCATTTATATATTTTCCAGTTTCCCTACCATCTACTTTACTTAGTATATATTCATCAATTTCAGTTTCTTCTGTTTTATAATCAGTTCCTACTTGTTCAGTAGTTGTAATTGATGGCAGTAACTCTTTACCATTATCATCAACGTAATTTACAATTAATGTTCCCATTATTTTTTCATATATGTATGTTACTATTATTGGTTCTTCTTTGTATATTCCTTCAACATTTTCAGGAGTAGAAACTAATTTCCACATATAATAAGTATCTTTATCTAAACTTGTTGTTTTATATTCAGTTCCTATTTGTTCAGTAGTTTGAGGTGATTTAAGAATTAATTGTTCTTTTCCTTCTGCATCTACCCATACATGTCTTACGTCTAATGTGCTCATTACTTTTGTATATTCATAATAAACTGTAATATCTTCTACCGTATAATTTCCAGTAGCATTTGTTGGTATTACATTTGTAAATAACCAATTTTCTATTTCTTTTGAACTTGTTGTATAACCTGTTCCTACTTGACCTGACTTAGTTGAATCTGTTGATATAACATTTGAAGTATTACCTGATTCAACATGTTTAACAATAACATTACCAAATACTATTTGTATATTTAATGATACTGTTGATACATTACTTTTTACTGTTTCATAAATTGGGGTATTATCTTCGTTATATCCTACTATAACTTTTGTTATAATTCTATAAGTAAATGAATCAGCTGTTGCTCCAAAAGTTGTTGGTTTGTATATGTATGCTGTTTTTGCATCATTTAATGTAAGTGTTCCGTTTGTTGGCAAAGATACGATTTCGATTGTATCTGTTAAACTGCTTACATTTTCTGTTTGAGTTCCTTCTGTAAAATAACTATTGTTATCATTTGATAAGATTGAAGACGTTGTAATTGTTTTTGTTTCAGTTGATTTAACACTGCCTGCATTATCATCTTTAGTAATTGCTGGTACTAGCACTGATGGTTTAGTTAATATAATTGTAAATTTTCCTGTTTCTGGATCTATTGTATATTTGTAAGGATTTCCCTTAGTAGGTGCAGCAGTTAAAGATGCACTATAGTTTGTATACATTGAACCATGATATTCATCTTTAGCTGTAACTTTGTATTTAAATGTTATAGGAGAAGTTGAACTTATATTACCAATGTTATATGTAATCTCTGTTCCGTTTGTTGTTTCTTTGAATGTAACATTATTTTCTCCATAAGTTGTTTTAATATTTTCTTTTTCTTCTTCGCTTAAAATAAAGTCTGTTGGAATTATATCAGTTAATACTGCATCAGTTGCAATGTCTGTTCTTGGAGTAAGTACTTCTACTATTCTTTGAAAAGCACTTAATAATTCTTCTCCATCATTTGCTGTTAAAAATCTACTGTAAGTTGGATTACCATTTTCATCAAGTTCAGCATCTTGTCCTGCTATATATTTTAATAAGTTATTTGCGTTAGCATTTGTTCCAAATCCTATTGTATAAAATGTTACGCCATAATTTTCATTTTCTTTAAAGAAATCTGCTGCTGCTTTTGCTGCGTTGTAATCAGTTTGATTGTTTCTTCCATAATCATAAACATATTCAATTTCATGTGCAGCATCTTTATATTTGTATTCCTCATCAGTATAACTGTAAGTACCATCTGATTCGTTTGTCTCACCATCTGATAAAACTATTATAACTTTATCGTTGTAGGATTCGTATAAAGTTGAGCCACCATTATTTATTCCTGCTTGAACGTTTGTTCCTCCACCTGAAGTCATATTATTAATTGCTGTTTCTATTTCGCTATATGTACCTGTTAATTCTTTTCTTACTTCACCATCGTTATCAAAAATTGAAAGTGAAATTCTAAAGTATGTTTTTGTTTCTGTGTTTTTACTCATTAAAGATTTAACTAATTCAAGTGAAGCCGTTTTTGCTGCTTCAAGTCTTGTTACTGTTTTAGTTTGCTCTATACCATTTTCATCTATTACTTTAATAGTTGTTCTATTTTGAATCATAGAACCTGAGTTGTCAATAACTAAAGCAATATCTAAATATTCATAAGTAGTAGATGATTCATTAAATCCTTCTGCATCTATTACTATTTCAACATTTGCTTCTCTACTTTCTCCTTCGGTTTCACTAGGGTTTTCTGTAGGTATAATTTCTGCAGTTTTACTTCCACCTATTTCACCTGCTTCTAACTCAGTAGTCCCCAAGTTTATTAGTTCAAATGTTTCATTCTCAATAATTGCTGTGTCAACATTTAAACTGTTTTGCGTAGCATTATCACTACTCACTACATTCTGTTCTTCTTCAGTTGCTTTTACATTTGTCATGCCTACAAAATTCAAACATAGGCAAAAAGTAATTCCTAAAAATATTTTTGTCACTTTTTTCATAATAAGTGCCTCCTTTTAAAACTTTATTTTTACTAGGAAATAAACAATATTTCCCTTTCGTAGCATTAATGTGAGAATTTTCGTCATTAACAAATCGACATTTTTATGTTTTCAATAATATTATGATGTCAAATTTAATATATATACAATTTGTTTTCTACTTTTTACGACAAATTATTATTTTGACTTTTATGACAATTATAGTCAATGACGATTGACAAATGACAATCGCTTTGGTAAAATAATTGTCATATATTGAGGTGATTACATATGAATTTTAGTGAAAATTTAAAATTGTTAATGGGAATATCTAATATGAGTAATTCATATTTAGCAAAGAGTGCAAAGATAGACCCTTCTTTAGTAAGTAGATTTAAAAGCGGTGAAAGAGTTCCTCACGCAGGAAGCACAGAAATTAAAAATATAGCTGCTGCTTTTGCAAACATAGAGAATGATAAAATTAATGAATTATTTTCATATTTTAATACTAATGACAAAAATGAATTAGAAATATTAATATATAACTTTTTTAATAATTCAAATTTAAAAATTAATAAAAATGTTAGTGACAAAAAGAAAATATTATTAACAAGATATAGTGAAAAACTTGATAAGTGTATGACCTTGCTTGAACTTTCTAATATAGAACTTGCTAAAAAATTAGATATTGACTCATCTTTAGTTAGTAGATATAGAAATGGTTTAAGAAGCATGTATTCAAATAATAATATTATTGAAAAAATAAGTGAATATTTATGCAAAGTTGCAGCAAAAAGCAATAAATTATATGATTTATATAAAATGACTACAATCAAAACTCAATTTAACAAAGATAAAATGTCACAATTTTTAACAGTTTGGTTTAAGTCAAATGAAAAACTTAGCAAAGATATTTCCATTGAAAACTCTTTGATTAAATTATCAGAATATAACAACGAAAAAATAGAAACTGATGGTATTGACAAAGTTAAAATTAAGACAAATGCAACGTTTGTAGGAATCGAAGGACTTAACGAAGCGACTTTATACTTCTTAAATGGTGTGCTTTCAAAAGATCCAACTACAATACATTTTTATACTAGCGAAGAAAGCATTACAATGTTTGAAAATAAAGAATATAAGAAAAAATGGTTCAATATAATGCATGCTTTAATTGAAAAAGGAAATAAAATTATCATATATAACGATATAGAATATAGTGTAGAACAAATGATAGATACAATAGTAGAATTTTTACCTCTATATTATACAGGACAAATAGAATGTAGGTATATTACTAAAACTCAGAAACAAAAATTTGAAGTGAACTTTTATTTAGCTGAGAATATAGGATTTTTATATTCTAGTGGTGTTATAAATTCAAAAGAATATATAGAGCATTTAGTATCATTTGACGAAGAAAGAACAAAAATTTATACAAAACAATTTAATAGTTTATCTTCTCTATCCTACCCACTTTTGCTTATTAAGGATACTAGTGATCAATCTAAATACATTAAATTATATAAAGAATACAATGACATTAAAGATGAATCCATTGGTCTTCTATCTTCGCCTTTTATAGGTACTATTAATATTAATTTACTTAATAGAATACTTGAAAGAAATAATATAACTGGTGTAAAAAAGAACAAAATTATTAACTTTTATAACTTAAGAAAAGAAGGTTTTAGAAGGATGATTGAAAACCAAAAAATAACAGACTATTTAATAACTGATGCTAAAGGGGTACACTTGGATTTATACAATGTATATGATGACAAAACAATATATTATACAGAAGAAGAATATGAAGAACACATTAAATACATTAAAGGTCTTGCTAAAAAATATCCAAACTATAATGTTAAATTTGTATCAAAAATGCCATACAATAATATAAAAATATTGGTTAAAAAGAATTATGGCGTAATTGTTTCAAAAGAAGAAAAAAATAGCAAGATTTCATTCTTGCTCGTGCATAATATATTTATAGAAAGTTTTATAAATTATATATCAATATTAGAAAATAATTAAAAGTTATTTTCTTTTGTTTTGACTTACTAATTCCATTTGAACAGTAAGCTGCTTAATTCTTTCAATTATTCTTCTAGATTTTACTGCATCTGTTGAAGTACTAGTAGATTTTAAATGAGTTTCTAATTCTTCTATTGTTAAATTTGATGTAAAAAATGTTGCTAAAGAATTATCCATTCTATACTGCAAAATAGTTCCAAGTACTTCATCTCTACTCCATGACGTATTATTTTCAGCTCCAATATCATCTAAAAGAAGTACATCACATGACTTAATTTCATCCATTTTTAAGTCGTAATCTTCTGTATTAAAAGACGCTTTTAGAGTACTTAATAATGTAGGATAATATACAATTACACATCTTACATTATTTTTTGATATTTCATTTATTGCCGCAGATAGTAAATAACTTTTGCCACTTCCAAATGATCCACAAAGATAAAGCCCTTTACCTTTTTTATCAGTATTAAAATTAGTTATATATTCTTTTAAATATTTAATAATAGGGAGTCTTTCTTTCTCAGGCATAATATCAGCCATACTTGCTTCTTTCAAAAACTTTGGCATTTCAAAAAAACTGGTTTTCGCTCTTTCCTTTGACGTTTCTTTCTCATATTTACAAGGAATATAGTTAAATACTAGTCCATATTCTTCTTTCTCGGGATAATTTACATACCCTTTTACCCTGTTTTTGCAATAACTTAGTCCTTTACATCCTTTGCAATTATTTAGTTCACATACAGTGTTTTCTAACTTTGAAGTATATTTTATAAGAACTTCTTCACTCACATCCAATCTATTAACAAGTTTAACAAAATTAGGGTCTTCAAGTGCCATCATATAACTTTTTTTAACAGTACCATCAATATTTCTTTTCTTATATAAATTAAAATTATTAATATTTTTCATTATTTAAATTCCTTTACTAAATCTTCAAATTCTTTTTGTTCTTCTTCTGTTAAAGTCTTTTCTTCAATAGATTCATTAAACCATTTTGGTATATATTCTTCCTTTTTTGTTTTTGTATTATTTATACGTTTATATTTTTTATGTTCTTTTTCTGCGACTTCCATTGCTTCTGCAGCAGTTTCTATACCAGCACGAGACCAAGAGGATGCAATAGTTTCAATATAAGCTTTAGTAAGTTTATTATTATTAGTTCTAAGAACATAATCAATTAGTACATTTACTACGGCTGGTTTTAATTTTAAATCAACAATTAAACTTTCTAAAACTTTCATATCTCTATCTGTTGGCTTAATTCCTTTGTTTTTAGACTTTAAAAAGTTATATGGAGAAGTGGTTTCAAATACTTTTATCATTCTTCCCCTATTTGTGTTATTTCCACTAGGACTTTTTAAATAGTCTGGTTGACTTTTAAATATCAAGCTAGGAAGTCTTCCTTCATTATTAAATTGATAGTATTTTCCTATATTACGTCTAAGACTTTCTTTGTCAATTAGCCCCTTTTCATTTAAAGCAGTTTTTACAAGTTCTCCCATATTAACGGGATCTAATTCATATAAAAATGCTAAATCTCTAATTAATTCTTTAGTAGATTTATTTAATGCTTTATTACTAATTAAATTCTTAGGTATAATTGATAACATTGTATCATAATCAAAATCATATAAATAATTAAGTTTTAACTTATTTTTATCAATAATTTCTGTGTTTTCTATTTCAAAATTAGTAAAGTTTTTACTTTTAAATGTCATATCAAAAGGAGAAGTAATTTCTTTGTATCCACTCATATTAAGTGAAGGCATTTTAAAATAAGATTTCACTTTCTTATATTCTTCTTTACCAATGTTATTATATAAAACCATATTAAATATTGGATGAGAGAAGAATTCTGAAGGTGTTATTGGACTATATAATTCATAAATATAAGAATTAATATTTCCTTCCATATAATAAGTTTTTAAAAGTCCTATACCTTCTAACTTTATTCTTGCATTCTTTATATCATTTAAGTTTAAACTCATACAAGTCATTAAATGATGATGAGTAAGTTCAGTAGATACAAAACTATTAGCTTTGAGTTCATTATACAATGTTAAGTAAAGAGTTACAGCTAAATTACCAACTATAGGCATATAAAGCATAGTTAAAACAAGTTTATCTTGATCTGTTAACAAACTTTTATTTATAACTTGATATATGTCTGCAGGTAAAGTAATATTCTCTTTCATAATAACCTCTTAATACATTATTTTATATTAAAATAATGATAACTTCAATAACAAATTAGTAACTATATGCTTCAATTGAATATTCTGGGTCACTTGTAATAACTTTAATAGTATCAACTGTACTATTAGTGTACTCTATTCTTTCAAACGATTCATTACCAGTTAATGTTTTAATGAAATAAACAGTAGAAGCATCATAATATTTTAAAGATTCTCCACCACTTAATATTTCTAATGTTTTTGTAATTCCCCCAGTAAATGCAAGAGTACATTTTGTGTCGTTCTCGCAAGAAACACTAGTTAGTTCGTTATTAATAATATCAGTATTAAGTTCTTTAGAAATAACTGCTTGATTTACCATTAAATTTATATTCATATCTAAATTATCTTCCTTATCTCTTAAATTAACAATAAAATTTACCATAAAAACCATAATAACTGATAAAAGTACTAAAGTAACAAGTAGTTCAATTAATGTAAATCCTTTTTTCATGATTACGCTCCTAAAGATAAAGATGCATAGTAATCTTTATCATTCTTTTTATAATGAATTATTAAATACTTTCTACCATTTTCTAAAATGTTCATATATCTTTTATCACTATTACTCAATGTAGAATTTTCTATATCTGTACTAACTAAAGAAGATGTTAAAATAATATAATCAATACCTAAATCATTCATCACATTAGCGCAAGATGATGAGAATCCGTTAGAACTACAGTTAGTAGTAGTTATTTTAAGTAAAGTAGTCCATGAAAAATTTGATGTCATATCACTTTTTAATATATTTGCTTTATATACATCATTAATGTTATCAAAATATTTTTTTTGACTTAAATTATTAAATAAAACTGAGTAACCTTTATATAAACCTAACATAGATATAATAACAATAAGTAAAACTGTTATAGTTTCAATTAATACAAATCCATTTTTTTTCATTCTAACTCCGCTTTTACTTCAATAACTATATTATCAACGAGCCTACTTTTTTGCATATAAATACCTAATATTGATAATATAATAATTAAAAATATTAATAAAAATGAATAAACAACAGTCATAGAAATAAAACCTTTTTTTGTACTATCCATAATTATATTCTCCTACTATTACATTATAAATTATTTCACACTAAAAATCAAAATATTTATATAATATATTAGGTGAATTACATGAATAAATTTAACAATCTAATAAATACATATAAAAAAAACAAAGAAATATATGATGTAATTATAATTATTGTATTATCTATTTTAATAATATGGCAAATTATATTTACACTAATATTTCCTTGTAGAATAAATGTTATTATTTTACTTTTACTAATATTTTTTGGATTATACTTTATTTTCAGAATCTATCAAAGAAATTAATTCATTTGTTTTATATAAATGATCTATTATGTGTCTAATGTTTTTAGTATTAGCTATTTCTGGTGATATTTCTTCTATTTTTTTAGGAATAGAAATTAGAATAAAGAATAACTTTTTTTCTTCTTCTGTTAAAGTGAAATTCTTTTCATATTCTTTGTATACTCTTAAAAAATCATTAAATATTTCTGGATTTTCATACATTCTATATAAATCGAGTACAGGCGTATCAACCACATAATTATCCCAGTTTACTAAGTAATCTTTATCCCCATGAACTAAATGCTCTAATTTTGGATTATTATGAACTACTACTACTCTTTCTTTTGTTTTATTTTCTACTAATTTAAACCAACTTTTAAGTTCTTTCTTCGAATAATTTATTGCTCCATTTATAATACTATAGTTTCTAGATATCAAATAATGTGAAGGAGATGGATAAACTTCCACTTCAATACTTTCTATAAATTTATTGTAATAATTCTCTATATATTCAATTTTATCACTAAGTTTATCATATATTTCTCTATATTTATTTTTACTTACATCTTTATAATAAGCGGTTTTATAATGAAGTTGTGATAAAGAAGAAGCGAGATCTATATGTTTATTTTTATGCATAAAGTCGGTTTCTTCTATATATTTATATTTTACACTTTTGCCATCACTTTCTACAATCTCTGGCACTGCATCATAATTACGAGTTTTAAGATAATCAAATAATTCTTTAACATTTTTATCAGTTGGTTTTAAAATATATTTTCCATCACTTTCTTCTATAATACGTGCTTTTGATTTGAAAGTATTACTCATTATAAATAAATGGAACTAGTATCTTGTCTCCTATATTTAATGAATCTACTTTGTTATATTCTTTGATATTATCTAAACTTACATTATACTTTGAAGCAATGGACTCAAATGTATCATCAGATCTAACAATGTGTACCTTATATGTAGTGTATTCATTTATTGTATTAATATCATTTAGTAAGTTTTTAATGGTCACGTCTTTATTTATTTCACTTTCTACTGGATTAATGATTGTTTTAACTTCTTCTGTTTCTACTATTTCTTCTTTTATATCATCTTGGGGTAAAGGTATAATATCCTCTTCTATTTTTCTAATATCTTCAATTACATCTTCTATAGAAGTTTCTTCCTCTTTCTCTTCATCATAAAACATATTCAAATCTACATTAAAGCTTAAAACATCATCTTTAAATGAATATTTAAAGTCATCTATAACTAAATTTATACTTTCTTTTTTTATTCTGTCACTTAAAGCTATACTAAATGGAATATTATAGTAGAATTCCTCATTAACTACACTTGCTTCTGTAATTTTGTAAGTACCTGATAAAAAGAATTGTCCTTCTGTCATATCATCTAACACTTTATAATCATGTGTTAAAGATATATCAGTAATATCTGCGATTTTTGTTTTAAAAATTATGTCTTTTTTAAATGGAATAATATTATTCATAAAAAAACTCTCCTTTCATTTAAATATATGTAGGAAAGTTTAATTTATTCTTTAAATATATCATCGTATATTTGTGTGTATTTACTTACAAATTTAATTTTTATTTTGTTTTTTATTTTGTCATCTAATTCATTTACATCAGGTTTATTAGACTCTGGTAAATAACATATTTTAATTCCTTCTTTAATCCCAGCGATTAGTTTATCTTTTATGCCACCTACTGGTAAGATATCTCCTTTTAAAGTGATTTCCCCACTCATTGAAACATCATTTGGTACTTTTTTTCCTAATATTTCACTAAGTATAGAAGAAGTTATCGCGCATCCTGCAGAAGGACCATCTTTTGGAGTAGCACCTTCTCTAAAATTTATATGAACATCTTTATTTTTAATAGAGTCTAATTTTATATTAAAAAGTGATGCATTTGATTTTATATAACTAAGAGAAACTTGAATGCTTTCTCCTATTACACTGCCCAAGCTACCAGTTGTTTTAATTTCATTTGTTCCATCAAATAAAACAGTTTCAATTTCAATAATAGAGCCACCCACAGACGTACACGCAAGTGCTTTTATTAAACCTGTAGAATTAATAACTTTTGTTTCACTTTTATATTTAGGAGTTTTTAAATACGTAATAATATCACTTTCTAAAATCTTTTTAGACTTTATTTTTACATTTTTCTTCTTTGACTCAGTTATAACTTTTCTAATAATTTTATTAATTAATCTATCAAGTTCACGTACACCATTTTCTTTTGTATAAGAAGATATAATATTCAATATAGCATTACTATCAAATTTAATGCTGTTTGATGAAAGTCCATTATTTATAAGAGCATTTTTGATTAAGTGATTTTCAGCTATCATTAGTTTTTCATCAGTTGTATATCCACTTATGTTTATTATCTCCAGTCTATCATATAAAGCAGGGGGTATATTATATACGTCATTCGCAGTAACAATGAATAAAACTTCACTTAAATCAACTTCTGCATCTACATAGTTATCCACAAATTTACTATTTGTACTTGTATCTAGTACTTCAAGAAGTGCGCTTGCTGGGTCTCCTCTAAAGTCTTTTGTAAGTTTGTCAATTTCATCAAGTAAGATTACCGGATTTTTAACACCTGACTTTATTAATGCATTTATTATTTTTCCAGGATTTGAACCAATATATGTTCTTCTATGTCCTAAAATCTCAGATGTATCATTAAGTCCACCTAAAGATATTTTCACAAATTCTTTGTTAAGAGAATCAGCAATGGATGATGCAAACGTTGTCTTACCAACTCCAGGAGGACCAGATAAACATATTACTGGTGTTTTTGAAGATACAGAATTATTTTTAACAGCAATATATTCAATAACTCTAGTTTTTACTTCTTCAAGTCCATAATGAGTCTCATTTAACTTTTCTTCTACTCTTTTTAAGGATGATTCATCTGTGGTTTTTTTATTCCAAGGAATAGATAAAAGTATATCTATATAATTTCTAGTAACACTTATTTCTGGAGAAGACTCTGGTGTTATTCTATATTTTTCTATTTCAGTTTTAAGTTTTTCTTCTATTTTTTTAGGAATACCACGTTTTTTTATCTTTTTATTAAAGTTTTCAATTTCTACGTCTTTACTATTTGTTTCACCTAACTCTTCTCTTATTACTTTTATTTTTTCTCTTAAAATAAACTCTTTTTGAGCATCATCAAGTTCTTGTTTTAAGTCCCTATCCAATTTATTTTCAAGTTCACCAACAGCTATTTCAATAGACATTTCTCTAATAAGATATTTTGCTCTACTAATTGGATTAGCATCAAGCATTAATTTGATTTTCTTTTCAAAATTAAGTGGTATAAAATTTGCAATTATATCAGTTAATTTATTTAAATCTATTATACCTTTTACTTGTGAAATAATTGAATTTGAAACAGTAGAACAAGCCCCTATATAGTTATCAAGGCCATTCATTAATTTTCTTAAAACTGCAGTTTCTTCTATCTCATCAGTTTCACCTATATTTATAGGAGATACTATACTTTCTAAGACATCATCTTCATTAGAATAATTTACATAATTATATACTTTTACTCTTTCAATTCCACTTATTACAATTCTAGTGCATCCATTAGGTAAATCAATGCAACTTTTAATCTTACCTGTTACACCCATATCAGGCAAATCACTAGTATCAGGGTTTTCTTCAAGTGTATCCATTGGGCAAACTATTAAAACTTCATCATCATGATATAGCTTAGATATATTTATAACTTTTTTAGTAATCGGATTAGTAAGTTCAACTCTTACTTCTTGATTTGGAAGGAGAACAAGACCTTTAAGTAAAATAACTGGTAAGTTTGTTTTAATCATGATTCCCTCCCACTTGATTATTTATTATAAGTTGTAAAACATAAAATGTCTATAAAAAAAATAACTTTTTTTAAAGTATTTTTTAAAAAGTTATTTTAAGTTATTTTTGTATTAAATTTCTAAGAAAAATTCTTCTAAAACTCTTGACTTTTCACTTTCTCCACTCTTTATTTTTATATCCATTATGGAAAGTTTATACATAATATCCAAGATTTCTTCTTCTTTATATAAATTTACTTTTTTCATGGTAATTTCAGTTTTATATGGATGAGATCCTAATAGAGTTATAATATCTGACATACTTTTGCCATCACGCACAAGCGTGCTTACTTGATATAAAAATCTAAATTGACTAGAAAGAAGTGCAATTAAAGCTATATCATCAGTTCCAGTTTCTTTTATATCTTTATATATTTTAAAAATACTCTCTTTATTGTTAGTAATAACTGCTTCTACAAGTTTAAATACGTTATCTTCAGGAACTTTAGAAGTAACAGTTAAAACATCATCAAGTGTAATATTTTTATCATCACTTTTATATATCTTTAATTTTTCTATTTCACTTTCATACATCCCATAATTTGTAGATAAAAATTCCACCATTTTTTTAACTGCTGAGTACTCTATATTATATCCTGAATCTTTAAATGAATTTTTTACTAGATTCTCAGCTTCATATAAACTAAATGTATTAAATTCAGTTATTTTGAAATTTTTTTCTAACATTTTTACAATCTTTTTTCTTTTATCTAATGCACTTTCATATAGTACAAAAAATATTACTATATTTGGATTTGGATTACTTAAATATTTATCAAATTCTTTGCTTTCTAAAGTAGACTTTCCAGTTAAAAAATTGGAATTATATAATATAATAATCTTTTTGCCGCCAAACAAGTCCATATACATAGTTTCATTTAACACTTCATCAATAGAAGACTCGTTATAATCATATTTTATAACATTATCTATTTTATTCTTCTTGATGAAGGTGTTTATATATTTATTAATAATTTCTGTTTGTTCTCCATATAATACTTCAATCATTTTTAACTCCTATTTATATATTATCATTTATAAAAATAAAAATAAATGAAACCTTGAAAAATGTATAATATATTTGTTATATGCATGATATGTTAAAAAAAATTATCATTCAAAAAAATATAGAAAATTTTCTATATTTTTTCTACTGCAAGACTCACTTCAAAATCATTTATTTTAGTAATCTCGCCTGTTTCATCTTTAATTAATTCTATACATAATGTTTCATCTTTGATATATTCTTCATAACTTTCTAACATTTTTTCTATTTGTGCGTTAGGGCTATAATGAATTTTAATTCTGTCTGATACATCAAAACCTGATTCTTTTCTCATATTCTGAATTTTACTATTAAATTCACGAGCAAGTCCTTCAAGAATCAAATCTTCTGTAAGCTCAGTATTTAAAACTATTACTTTATTATTTAGGTAAGAAGATGTATATCCACTCTTTGGAGTAATAAATTTAAGTATCATAGATTCTTCTATTTTTACATCTTCGTTATTTAACTTGATAGTTAATTCTCCATCATTAAGAGCTTTTATATCTGTTTTCGTAATATTTGTTAAAAAGTTTTGAAATTCACGAATAGAAGATCCAAACTTGCTTCCTACTTCTTTGAAATTAGGTTTATAAGTTGTATGAACATATTCTTCCATGTTATCTACATAATCTAATTCTTTAACATTTAATTCTTCAAGTATTAAATCTTCTAAGTCTCCTATGACATTTTTATAAGTACTATCAATTATTACTTTAGAAAGAGGTTGTCTAATTTTTATTTTAGCTTCTTCTCTTGTATTTCTTCCCATTGTAATAAATTCTATAATTGTATCCATTTGATTTTCTATTTCTTCATTTATCATACTTTCATCTACCACTGGATAATCTGATAAATGAACAGACACATCATTTGTAACATTTTTATAAATAACCTCAGATGTAAAAGGTACTATTGGTGCGATTAATTTAGATATTCCTAAGAGTACTTCATAAGTAGTTTGATAAACTGCTTTTTTACTATTATTTAATTCACTTCCCCAGAATCTTCTTCTATTACGTCTTATATACCAGTTTGACAAGTCTTCACATACAAAATCTTGAATTAAATGCGTTACTTTATTTAAGTCATAACTTTCAAAAGATTCAGTAACACTTTTTACTAAATTATTGTATTTAGAAAGTAACCATTTATCTATAAGTTCTAAATCCTTATATTCTATTTTATATTCACGTGGGTCAACATCATCAGTATTAGCATACATTTCAAAGAATGTGTATGTGTTTTTTAAAGTATCAAATTTTGTTGGAGTCCAAACAGGAGATACATAAAGTAAATACCATCTTACTGCGTCTGCGCCATATTTTGAAAATAATTCAAATGGATTTACACCGTTTCCTCTACTTTTACTCATTTTTTGACCATTTTTATCTAAAAGTAAATCTGTAACAAGAACATTTTTATAAGGACTCTTATCCATTAAGAATGTACTAATTGCAAGTAAACTATAAAACCATCCTCTTGTT
>CAYXHQ010000008.1:0-20652 GCA_964465245.1 uncultured Muribaculaceae bacterium
TGTTCCTGGAGGACCTACTAGTAGAACACCTTTAGGAATTCTAGCACCTAACCTTTGGAATTTTTTAGGGTTTTTAAGAAAATCTATTAGTTCTTGAACTTCTTCTTTTTCTTCTTTAAGTCCAGCTACATCTTTGAATGTTGTTTTACCACCATCTTCAGATAATTTTGCTTTACTTCTACCAAAATCAAACGAACCTTTACCATTGTTACCAAGTTTTGTAACTAAATAAAACATTGCTACTAAAAGTAAAACTGTAGGTACAAAACTAACCAAAATAGAAAGCCAAGTACTATTTTCTGGATTCGTATTTGTATTTACTTCTAAATCTTTACTATCTGCTTCTTTTAATACTGAATCAATTACAGAATCAGACAAAGGTGCAGTAGATATGAATGTTTCATATTCTGAATATCCTTCTAATTTACCAGTAAAAGCATACACACCGGCTCCACTTTTTGGTGTAATTGTTAATTCTTCTACTTTACCATCAACAAGTTCACTTTTAAACTCATTAAAATTTAATTCATGAACTTCATTTCTCATAGAATTAAAGAATACCATTGTACCCAGTATTACTACAAATAGTAATAGATATGGCATTAAATTTTTAAAAACATTATTTTTCTTTTGTATTATCATTTTTTCTCCTCACTTTTAATAATATCTCAATATTATATCATACTCTTCGTTTACTTCCTTGTCAAACTTAGATTTCTTAAGTCCTGGAAGCCAAACAATATTTTCTTTAGCATCTAACACTATTGGCCAAATATTTCTTTCATCAGTAGATATTTTATCATCGATAAATATATCATTTATTTTTTTACTTCCAAGCATCTTCTTAACTGTCATCTTATCACCATTTCTTCTAGTTCTAACATGAAGTGGTAAAGCAACTTCTTTTGAAGATAATCTTGTAACAAAATTACTTTCCCAATCAGATTCATCAACTAATTCTATATTTTTTCCATTTGGAAGATTAACCATATCGCTTATTTCTATTTCATATTCTTCATTAACTGGATCATAAAAATTAAATGTAAGTTCGTTATAAGCTTTAGTGCAAATTACATTATTAGGTAAATGTACCACACTATTAGCTTTCCCAGATTTGATTAAATTAAATATAAGATTTACATGTACATCACTTATAATAATTAGGTCATCTCCATATATTTTCTCCAAAATCGAATAAATTATTTTAGTTTGTATTACACTTTCTAAATCTAAGAACTTTTCTATATCTAGTATACCTTGTTTAAATACTTTATTCTTAACATTATTCATTTGAGATTCAATATATTCATTAGTTTCTAGTAGTGTTTCACTAAATTTTAAAAATTTCATATGAACTCGTGGGTCTTCTGATTTTAAGAAAGGTAACAAGTATTTCCTATATCTATTTCTTGTATATACATCTTTGTAATTTGATTTATCTGTTACATATTTAATTTTATTCTCTTTATCGTAATTTACAAGTTCATCTTTTGTCATTTTGATAAGTGGTCTTAATATTTTATAACCATCTTTTTCAACAATTCTAGTAAATCCACTATATCCTTTTAGTGTGGATCCTCTTACAATTCTCATAAGTATTGTTTCAATTAAATCATCTGCGTGATGCGCAGTAAGTAAATACTTCGCTCCATATTGTTTAACTAGTTTTTCAAAATAATTATATCTTATTGTCCTTGCTTCATTATGAAAATTATCTTCTCCATAACTTTCTATCTTCATATATTCAAAATATATTCCCTCATTATCACAATACTTTTGTAAGAATACTCTTTCATCTTCACTTTCTACTCTTACATTGTGATTAACATGAGCGCATATTAAAAATAAATCCATCTCTTTTTTGATTTTATTCATCATATGTAAAAGAGCCATAGAGTCAGGTCCACCTGAAACGCCTATGATTATAGTGTCTTTATATTTAATTCCACATTTTTTAGTTAAAAACTCATATACTTCTTCCATAAATAAATCACTTTCCCATATTAAAAATTGTATCAAAAAAAAAGACTAAAGTATAGTCTAATCTATTTTAATTATTATTTCTCCTTCTTTAGAATAAAGGTACTTTTCACGAGCATATCTTGCGACATAATCAGGATCTTGTAATCTTGTTATTTCACCTTTTAATTTTTCTTCTTCTTCAAGTTTTTCAGCATATGCTTGTTCTAATTCTTTTTTTTCTTTAATGTTTTTATATATTTGCGACCAATATCCGAACATATTTGCTACAAATAAAGTTAATAGAGGTACTAAAATAACTACTAATATGACTATTCTTCTTTTATCTTTTTTAGTTGCTTTTTTCACATATGCCTCCTATTATCATTAATTATATCAATCTTCCTTCTCACTTTCAATTATTTTATCTTTTTTTACAATTTTTACTGTAAATAGTTTTCTAAGTTTTATTGTCTTTTGAATTGATATAAGTGAAAAAATTAAAGTTATTAATAGAAATGTTATATGAATAATTCCTTCATTTATTCTAAGAAGAAAAGCAAAGTAAATAAGTGCCATATTAGTTACAAACAAGAAATTTATAAGTACTTTATATCTTAGTAATGTCTTATATAAAAAGTTGTAGCAAATATTATAAAGAACACCAAAAAATATTCCATATAGTGCACAAAATATAAAAGTTATTATTTGTATTTTTAAACTCATTATTTAAATAACTTTGCTACCATGCTTTCTTTCTTGATTTTTTTATTTCCATCTTCCAAATAAATCAAACTATTAATTTGTCCTTTTATAGATATCGTACCTTGAAAAGTATCAAGTTTAATAAGTTCAAGCATATTTCCTTTTACTAAAATATAGCCCATAACACTTTGAATAAAGAATTCTTGATCATTAAAATTTTCTATTTTCTTTATTCCACTTATTGATATGTTTTTCCTATCTTGTATTTGAATATTGTGATTTAATACTTGTACAACTTCTTTATTCTTGTCCATATATCCTCCAGTTAAATATATGAGCAAGTAAAAAAAATATAACAAAAAAACTCATTTCTGAGTTTTAAAGTTCTATTCTTCTTCTGTTACTTCTTCAGATGCTGGTTCTTCTATATCTTCTGCTTTTGCATATTCATCAAATATTTCTCTTTCAAACATACTTCTGCATTCTTGAGTTATTGGATGAGCGATATCTTCAAATTCGCCATCAGCTTTTCTACGACTTGGCATAGCAATGAATAGACCTCTTTCGCCTTCAATAATTCTAATGTTAGATACTACAAAACATTCGTCTAACACTACTGAAGCAAAACCTCTAATACGAGAATTCTCTTTTTGAATTTTACGTACCTTAACAGATGTTATTTTCATCGATTATTCCTCCTTTAAGTTAATTTTATTTTACATCTTTTATTTGTCAAACGCAAGCATTTTATATTAATTTTACTATTATATTCTTAGTAAGCACATCAGCGTATGAAAATGATTTAATCTCATTACCCACTTTTAAGGTAAATAAAAATGGATAAACATTTAGTATAATTCCTTCGTGATATTCAAATTTATTTCTTCCCACATCTACCTTTGCCATTACTTTTTTACCTAAATACTCCGTTATTTCTTCTTTTACTTTTTCATTTGTCATTTATTCTCCGTTTCCATTTCTTGGGTATCCAGTATACATTGTACCCTTTGATTTTATGCCACCCATTCCATCAGTACCATATTTAGTTTTAGATAACACTTTTATTAAATCTATTTCTTTGCCTGAGTCCCAATAACTAAGTGCTACTGCGATTACTGCTGGGTCTAGCGCATGAATATTTATCCTTTTTGGACTAGATGCAAAAGTGGCTCCTGATTTTATTAGATTTTCATAATCACTTTGACATGCACCTGCGATTATTATTAAATTTTCAGGAGATTTCTCATATTTTCTTGCTTCTCTTACAGCACGCATAAAACTATTACTATTTTTATATTCTTTTTTCTTTGAATAATATGCATCATGTCCAGTGATTACTACAATGTCTGGGTTTGTTTCGTTTAAATAAGAAGTAATATTTTTAAATATATCTTTTTCGCTACTAGATTTTCCAAATGCCAAAACTTTTGCTTTTTTATAGAAATCCATGCATCTTTTTAAATAGTCTGGATCTCCATCTATATGTAGTACTTTTCCGGGCATATAAAAATAATCACTTCTATTTAACTCTCTTTCATCTAAAACTGAGTTAGCATATTCATCTTCTCTTTTAATATTTTTCTCTTCAATTTTTACTAAATCTTTTTCTTCGGCATCAGCTACTAACCTTACTTCTAAACCCTTTAAATAGCATATATTTTGCTCTTTTTTTATTACTTTAAAAACTATATCATTATTATGAGATTTCCTAGTAACATAATCTCCACTTTTTATCATACATTCACCTATTTAAATATATGATAAGTTAAAAAAAATATATCTTTTAAATGTATTTTAACACTAACATTACTTGATAAATTGATACTTTTATGTTAAAATATGTATGTAGTTGAGAGAAATCTCATACAATAAAAAAGGAGCATTCAGTTACTGAATGTCTGCCGGTTTTAATGGTCAGACATTTACTCTTACGGGTAGATGTCTTTTTTTATATTCGCAAATGCAGTTACACTACACTACTAGTAATAAAATGATAATTACTAGCAAAACAAAGACAACTTTATCTCGTTTTCTCATAATTATCAAGCCTCCTCTCAAACATTTGATTAAGGCAGACACCAGAACTAAAAACGCTCCCAAATACACATTATCATACATTATAAACTATTGCAAATGTACTAATAACCTGATTTTATATCAATTTTGAGTTATAAAAATCGATTTTATTCCTTAGTGATTTTTTTAAATTTTATATATAAAAATGATACATAAAATTTGATTTTAAAAGATAAAATTTTTATAAAAAAATTCTAATTTAATCTATTAGATATATCTATAAATTCATCAACTGTGATTGCTTCAGCTCTATAAGTTAAATCTTTATTATGTTTTTGTAACACTTCATCTATAATCTTTAAATCATAATTTTTCAAATTGTTTCTTAAGTTTTTTCTTTTGAAAGTAAACGAATCTTTAATTAACTGATAAAATGCTTCTTCATTATTTGGAATTCTTTTATTTTCCTTTTTGACAAACTTTATGATAGTGCTGTCAACTTTAGGAATTGGGTAAAAACAAGTTTTTGGTACATTGCAAACTTTAGAAATATCATAATTATATTGCAAAAATACACTTAATGACCCATAATCTTTTGTATTAGTGACGGCCATAAAACGATTTCCCACTTCTTTTTGAACCATTAATATTAACTCTTCTGCATCAGTTTCTGAATGTATTTTATTTACAATTTTATTAGTAATATAATATGGAATATTTGCTATAAAATATAAATGTTTATAACTATAGTTTGATAGTATTTCTTTTAAATTTACAGATAAAAAATCTTGATAATATATTTTTAAATTATCACAACCATTTTCTAAAATATCAAGAGAACTTTTTAATCTTTCGTCTATTTCAAAACATATAATTTGTGAATTCAAATTAACTAATTCTTTTGTTAAATTTCCAGACCCTGGTCCTATTTCTATAATAAGAGTATCATTTTTTATATCAATACTATTCATTATGTTTTTTATTATATTGTTATCAATTAAAAAATTTTGACCAAGGCTTTTCTTGTATTCAAAATTTTTCATATTACCATCCAAGTCTTAAGATATCAAATTCTAGATTTCTAACTCTACCTACATTATACCTAGCTTCTGTTTCATTTTCCATTAATAAATCTATATTGTTACCACCAACGCCTCTATCCATTACTACAGCTACAATTGGTTCAGAAGACACTCTTGAATTATTAAATCTAATTATTGTTCCGCAGGGGTATTTTTTACTGCTTGCAACCATTCTTATTGTTCCGTATTCTGTATCATCAAAGAAAATACCTTCTTCTAATACATTTATTCTTGGTTTGCATGCCACTACTCCAGAACATAGAGGACAATCCCCCGCATAACCAGTTAATTCTCCAGTAAAGCTTGATACCGGTTCATAAAGACCTTGTTTATATAACTCTTCTTGATGCGTTGTTATAACATCATAACTAAGTGCTTTATCTAAATTTTCATTTCTAATTGTTGAAATTGTTACTTTGTTTAATGAAGATGTACCTATAAAGAATACAAAAACCACAAGTAAAATTACTCTTGATAATGTTAGCCATTTTTTAGGTTTGTATATTTTCATACTTTCCTCATTTCTTACATATTAATTATACTAAATTTACTTATTAAAGTCAAAAATTTCGCATGCATTTTTGTAGGTAATTTTTGCTATTTCTGACAAAGGTATTTCAAAGATTTGCGATAAAGATTCAGCAATATTTTTTATATACATTGGTTCATTTTTTAAGCTTCGATATGGATGAGGAGTTAAAAATGGAGAATCTGTTTCTAGTACAATATTTTCTATTCCAATTTCTTTGATTATATTTTTCAAATTACAATTTTTAAATGTAACGAGCCCTCCTATTCCTAATTTATAACCCATATTAATATATATTTTAGCAGTTTCTAGTGAACCGGAAAAGCAGTGTACTACACCTTTTAAATTATATTTTTTTAATATTTTTATTGTATCTTCAGTAGCGTCTCTTGAATGTATAATAACGGGCAAATCATATTTACTAGCAAGATCAAGCTGATAAGTAAGCAATTCTTTTTGTCCTTCTTTATTATCTTTAGTGTAATAATAATCAAGTCCTACCTCACCAATTGCAATGAATTTTTTGTTTTCTAAATTTTTAACAACGTACTTTTCTAATTCTTGTTTATAATCTACATTACTTTCTAATTCTTCAGGATGCACACCTAAAGAAAAATAAAAAGACTCATAAATATTAGAATTATTTATAATCTCTTTAAAATCTTTAATTTTAGTCGCACAGTTTACTATCTTATAAACTTCATTTTCTTTTGAATTTTTTTCTACTTCACTTAAGTCATCATAAAATTCTTTATAAACATGTGCATGAGTATCAATTAACATATTTCTTCACTTCTCAATCATTGAACATTACTAAAGCGTACCAAAGAGCATAATAATCGAATATAAATAAAAATGCATATTCGTAATTATTTCTAAGTCCTTTATTCAATAACAAAACATTACAGATAATTAAAATGATTAACACTACAACAAACCTCATATCTACTTTGTACTTCAATACTTTTCTCATTGTTTTCATATGTCATCGTCAAAAATATATCAATTAAAAAAGACTGTTTCAAGTTATTTTACAATCTTTTCTGTTTTTTGACATTATTTTACACTAAAATTCTATCTTTTTCTTAATTATTTGCATTACAATATCTAAAACTAGTATTTCTTTTTCGTTAATTACAATATCACTAAGTAATATTATACTTCCTAAAAAATCAGTATTTGCAATTATAGGAGAAAAATAATAATATTTATTAAAAGTTAGTGAATTATTTATTTTCAATTCTTTATTTTTATTTTCTAGTACACTTTTTCTGTTTTTTAGTAGTTCTTGAAGATACACACCTATACTTAAGTTATCAACTTTTCTTTGAAGTTTTTTTGATAATGTTAATATTTTCTCAGTATCTGTTATTAGGAAGGAACACTCTAAATTTTTTTCAAGAATTGGAATATACTCATTCATTATATTACTTAAACTTTGAAGTCTATAATACTTTTTTAAAATTATTTTATCTTCTTCGGCACTTATTTCTATATCATCATCACTTTTAATATTAAGTGTTTTTCTAAGTTCTTTTGGTATAACTATTCTACCTAAATCATCTATTTTTCTTACTAATCCAGATGTCAAATGGTTCACCTCTTTCTTTATTTAGTTTGCATATTATAGATTATATTATTCATTGACTTTGCATATTTTTTTAAATATACTTATTTTATAGAAAGAGAGTGATAAAATGAGTACAATTGTTGAAGCAATTATAGAAATTCCTATGGGTACTAAAAATAAATTTGAAATAAACAAAGAAACAGGGAAAATCAAATTAGATAGAGTTTTATATTCTGCCTTGTCATACCCAGGAGAATATGGTTTTATTGATAAAACTTTATCAGACGATGGAGACCCACTAGATATACTAATAATAAGTTCATTTCCTACTTTTCCAGGATGTGTTGTAGATGCTAGAGTCATTGGTTATTTAGATGTAATTGATAATAATGAAGGAGATCAAAAAGTTATCGCAGTACTGGATAAAGACCCAAGACTTGACCATTTAAAAGAAATTGAAGACTTACCTGTTCCTCAATTAGAAGAAATTAAAGACTTTTTCTTAAATTATAAAACTCTTCAAGATATAAAGGTGGAAATTAAAGATTTTCATTCAAGAGAAGATGCAGAAAAACTTATATTTGATGCTTTAGAAAATTATAAAAACCAATAAAATTTTAATTATTGGTTTTTTATCTAGACTTTCCTACAATATTTTTATTATATTTAAGTTTGTTATTATAAGTCATACTTAACTTAATACACCATTTCTGTGTTTTTTCAAATTTAAAATATGATTTTAATCTTGTATTAAAAAGTTCTTTTAAATAATTAAAATCAAAAACTTCAGAATAAATATTTTTATCTACAAGTTGAACCCACGAAATTTTAGTTTTACTTATCAAAACTGGAATAAATGGCAAAGTAATTGTCAATTCTTTTTCTTCCCACTTTTGACTTAAGAGATTTTCAATTATTTTTTGACAACATTCTTCTGTGTTTTTACGTATTGTTGCACCATCCATTTTAGTTGTTTCATTATTCATAATATTTTTCCTTTATTACCTATATTATAACAAAGTAGTTTTATAATTAATATAACTATTTATTAATTTTTTTATCTATAAATTTTAATAATTCTAAAATGTAATATAAATAATGATTTTCATATTTTATTTTAGGCAAAGATATTATTATTGAATCGTTTCTATAAACGAATGATAATTTTGTATTAATTTTAGTAGAAATTACAAATAATTCTTCTATGTTTAAATACCTATAAACACTTTCAAATATTCTTATAGATATTTTAAATTTGTCATTATTAAATAAAACAATATTTAATTTTTTTAACATTTTCTCGATTAATTCTTGAGTCATATAATTTTCTATTTTTTCATCAACAAATCCAAATCTATCTTCTATCTCTTCTTTTACGGAAGTGTATTTTTCTATTGAATCAATGCTATTAATTTTTTCATGAAGTTCTATTATAAGAGCATCATCGCTAGTATATTTTTCGCTTATATGCGTATCAACATCATCTATCAATATTGAGTCTATTTCTTCTGTTTCTTCACTTTTTCCGTTTAACTCTTCATTGATAAGTTCTAAATATAAATCAACTCCCACTGAATCTATAAATCCAGCTTGTTCAGTCCCTAAAATGTCCCCTGCGCCTCTGATACTTAAATCACGCATAGAAATTTTATAACCACTTCCAAGTTGAGTAAACTCTTTTATAGAATTTAATCTTTTTACTGCAGTTTCGGTTAAAACAGCACCTTTATTATACATTAAATATGCATAAGCAATTTTATTTCCCCTTCCAACTCTTCCTCTTATTTGGTAAAGTTGGCTTAAACCAAACATATCAGCATCAATTACTATAATTGTATTTGCATTAGGTACATCAATACCATTTTCTATAATTGTCGTACTTATTAAAACTTCAAACTTATTGTTATAAAATTCTTCCATAATATCGCCAATTTGCTCTTTGTTCATTTTTCCATGAGCATATTTAATAGAAATGTCAGGCATCAAATTTTTATATCTTAGCATTAATGCATCCATATTTTTAATTTTATTATATAAAACAAAAACTTGACCACCTCTTGAAGTTTCTTTTTTAATTGCTTCTACAAGTAGTGCTTCATCATAAGCAATAACATAAGTTTGAACGGGATACCTATTTTTCGGTGCGGTTTCTATTAAAGACAAGTCTCTAATACCCGTAAGTGACATTTGAAGAGATCTTGGTATTGGTGTAGCAGACACACTAAGAACATGCACATTGTTTTTATATTTTTTAATTTTTTCTTTATGTGCAACTCCAAATCTTTGTTCTTCATCTATTACTAAAAGCCCTAACTTTCCAGGTTTTATATCATCACTAAGAAGTCTATGAGTACCAAACAATACATCGATTTTTCCATTCGATAAGTTTTCTAGTATTTCTTTTACTTTTTTACTTGTTGTATATCTATTTATTATTTCAATATTGACTCCATAGTTTTTAAAACGATTTATTGCACTATCATACTGTTGCTGAGAAAGTAATGTTGTAGGGCATAAATACATTACTTGTTTGTTATTTAAAACCGTTTTAAACATGGCTCTAAAAATTACTTCTGTTTTCCCATATCCTACATCTCCACATAAAAGTCTATCCATTGGTTTAGTCGATTCTAAGTCTTTTCTTATGTCATTAATTGCTTTTAATTGATCAGGCGTTTCTTCAAATGAAAATTCACTCGCAAATTGAGACTCTATTTCATATTCTTTGTCGTAAGGAGCAACTACTGATTTACTTCTTTCCTTATAAAGTTTAATAAGTTCTGCGGACACTTCTCTTACTTTTGTTTTAATTCTTGTTTTTATCTTTTCCCATTCGCCACTATTTAATTTTTGAATACTTGGCTTTGCCCCATCTTTTGAAGAATATTTATAAAGTTTATCTAAATTATCTACAGGAATATATAATTTATCTTTTCCTTTGTATTGAAGTAAAATATAATCTTTATTTACTCCGTTTTTTGTAATTGTTTGAATGCCCATATAAACACCAATTCCGTGTGCCTTATGAACAACATAATCTCCAATAGATAAATTATCAATGTTACTTATTCTTTTTCCAATTTTATATTTTAAATTATAACTAGAAGTATCTTTTAAAGTTTTTAAATCATTTATTGAATAGTAATACTCACCAGAATATACAAATCCTTTATTTAAGTGTTCATTTATAATATTTACCTTTGACTTAATAAAATTATTTAAATCTTTTTTACCATAATATAAAGTACCCTTATTTTTAATAATATCATTTACAAATTTTTCAATATTCTCATTATAATTTGGCAATTCTTCTGCGACTAGACTAATATCATATTTTCCATAATTATCAAACAAATCTACAAATATTTTATTGTTTATAGCTGAAAAATTAATTTTTTCTTGAATAGTGTCTTCATAATACTTTTTTTGTTCATTTAAAACTGATATATTATTTTCTATTTTTTGTTTATCTTGTACGACTAAAATAGGATTATCTAAATAATCTAAAATATTAGAATTAGAGTTATCAAATTCATCAATTATAGGTTTAATTATAACGTCATCTATATTTTTAATTGATAATTGCGTAAATTCATCAAAATATTTGATATTTTCTACTTCTTCATCAAATAATTCTATACGAATAGGGTGTTCTTCATCTATTGGAAATATATCTACAATATAGCCTCTTATAGCAAAGTCCCCTGTATTAGTTACAAGAGTATCTCTTTTATAACCTAGGTTATCTAATTTTTTTATTAGTGTTTCCCTATTAATTTTTGTGTTTTTATTAATTTTTATTTCTAAATCTTTATAAGTTTTTAAATTAGGAAGTTTTTTTATAAAACTGTTTGTATGAGATATTACTATTTTTCTTTTATTATCAGCAATATTGTTGAGTAATTTCATTCTCATATATAGTAAATCAGGAGAAACAGCAATTGCTTTTTTTGTTATATAATCATCCTCTGGAAATATATAAACTTCATCCATATATTTTTGTAAATCAAAATAAAGTTTGTTTGCTTCTGTTAAATTAGGAGTTAAGATTAATAAATTTTTAGAACATGAAGAAAAAATATATAATAATAATTGATTATATATTTCGTTATTTGAAGAAGATATTTTCATATCATTCTTTATATCAAAATTAAATAATTTTTTATATAAATTTGTATTCATACTCTTTTATTTATTATACTTGCTCATTAGTTTTTCAAAATCGATTCTACAAAAATCATTTATAATATCGTATGATTCATCAATCACTTTTTTTAAGGTCTTTCTATCAGTTATTCCAAATTTTCCAAGAACATAATTCTTCAAAACTTTATTATTCTTTGAAATACCTATTTTCATTCTTTTGACATTTTCACTTTTAAGCATATGTATTATATTTTCAATACCATGATGACCTCCCGCAGAACCGGATGACTTTAATTTATATGTTCCAAGTTCAAAACTTATATCATCATATATAACAAAAATATCTTCTATATCTATTTTGAAATAATCTTTGAATTTATATACAACTTCGCCTGATAAATTCATATAACTAAGTGGTCGCAAAAATATAACTTTCTCATTACCAATAGTAGCTTCTGCATATTCTCCATTAAATTTTTCTTTCATAACTAAAGAATTAGATGAAATATAATTTTCAATTACCATAAATCCAACATTATGTCGAGTATTTTTATATTCTTTTCCGGGATTGCCCAAGCCAACTATTAATTTCATTTCTTTTCCTCCTCATACATATTATACAATAAATTTTTAGAAACTCCATATTTTTTAGATATTGATTTTATTGCATCTTTACTGCTCTTCCCATTTTTAACTTCTACTTTTATTTCACCCAAAATTTCTTTATAATCTATTTCTCTTGTGCCTTTTTCTACAACTATAACTATTTCACCCTTAATACTTTCGTATGTGTTTATTGCTTCACTTACAGTACCTCTAAAAATTTCTTCATACATTTTACTTATTTCTCTACAAACACTTATTTTTCTATCTCCAAATATATTTAATATGTTATTTAAAGTTTTTATAAATCTATGTGGAGACTCATAAAATACTATTGTAAATTCCAAATCTTTTAATTTTTGTAATTCCTTTTTAGCAGATGATTCTTTACTATTTAAAAATCCATAAAACAAAAAATGATTAGCTTCTATTCCAGACATATTAAGTGCTGGCAATAATGCAGAAGCACCAGGAAGTGAAATTACATTAATGTTACTCTCTATAGCGCTTACTACCACTTCATATCCAGGATCACTTAAAAGTGGAGTACCCCTGTCAGAAATTAATGCTAAATTTTTTCCATCTTTTAATTCCAAAATCATTTTTGATTTAATTTCATTTTCGTTATATAAATGACAAGGCTTTACAGGCACAGATGCTTTTATTTCCTTAAGAAGTATTCTTGATGTTCTAGTATCCTCTGCATATATAATATCAACACTTTGTAAAATTTCAATCGCGCGAAGTGTAATATCTTTCATATTTCCAATAGGTGTTGGAACTATATAAAGATTTCCAGTTTCTTTTTTTTCATAACTTTTTTGTAGCATTTTACCCTCCTATTCAAACATTTTTAATATTTCTTTTGTATAATTACCTTTTTCATCATGAACTATCAGTGGTTTTATCACTTTTAATCCCTCATTTGCATTTTTACTTCCTTCAACTAGTACTAGATTTGATTCACTATTCTCTTTAGGAAATACAAATCTTATTATTTTTGGTTCTAATCTATATTTTTTCATCAAACAAATGATTTCTGGCAACCTTTCAGTTCTGTGTACTATTCCAATTCTTCCTTTATTTTTAAGCAAATAACTAGAAGTTTTGATTATTTCTTCTAAAGTTACCAGCGTTTCATGCCTAGCATTTGTTTTTACCTCATTTTCATTTAATATACTTGTTTTTATTTTTTTGAAATATGGTGGATTTGATAATACAATATCTACACTTTCAGGTTGAAACAATTTTTTTGGAATTATATCTTTAATATCTGCATTTTTTATTTCAATTTGATTACTTAAATTATTAATTTCTACACTTTTGATGGCTAAATCGTATATTTCTTTTTGAATTTCTATTCCTATTATTTTAGCAGCTGTTTTAGTTGTAAGTATTAAAGGAATAGGTGCATTTCCGCACCCTAAGTCTATAATTTTTTTAATGCTTGAATCAATAGTTATAAAATTCGGTAGAATTACTGAATCTAAACTAAAGTTAAAATATTTATTGCATTGATATATTTTTAAATTCTTATAACCCACTAAATCATTTACTACATTTTCCACATTCATCACACTTACTTTTTAATTTTACTGTAACTTTGCCATAATTTTCTACATTTACAATATATTTTCTATTAGGAATATCTATAAAGATTACATTTCCTTTGCCATTTTCTGTTTCAACATAAGAACCAAGTTCTGGCATATCAATTCTATTTTCTTTATATAGTTCATCTTCATAATTTAAACAACATAAAAGTCTTCCACATAAACCATTAATTTTAGTAGGATTTAATACCAAATTTTGGTTTTTTGCCATAGATATTGTAACTGAATCTAAATCATTTAAAAAACATGAACAACATAATTGTCTTCCACAAGGTCCTATACCTGAGACTTCTTTTGCTTTATCTCTTACGCCTATTTGTCTTAATTCAATTCTTGTTTTATATATTCCTGCTAAAGATTTAGCAAGTTCTCTAAAATCTACTCTTCCATCTGATATAAAATAAAATATTAATTGATTTCTTTCAAATGTATAAGATGCATCTACAAATTTCATGGTTAAGCCTAAATTATCAGCTAATTCTACTGCTTTTTCTATAGCTTTTCTAGCATCACTTTGATTTTTATTATATTTCTTTTCATCTCTATCTGTTGCTATTCTTTCAACACTTAAAAGTTCAAGTGATTGGTCTATATCTTTTTTATCTAATATAGATACAACGCGCCCATATTCTTCGCCTTTTTCAGTGTTTACAACTACATGCCAGCCTTTTTCTACTTCTATATCATTTAATTTAAAATAATATACTTTTCCATTTTCTTTAAATTCTACTCCTGCGACTTTATTCATTATTACATCTCCATAATTCTATAAGAATCTTATCAATAAATGAATTAATGTTTACATTATAATTAAGTAAATTAATATTTTCATTTATTATAAGTGATTTTTTTATTAGTGATTTACTTGTATTTTTATTAACAACTGTTCCGATTATCTCTTCTTTATCTAAAAAATATTCTAATTCCAGTCCGTTTATATAGTTCAAGCAATCTCTATAAAAGTATTCTACTATATTTAGACTCTTTTTTAAATCTTCTTTTGTCATTTTCTTATAATTTTTATAATTATATGCTAATGTTTTCATTCCTTTTATTTCTATATTTGTAATATTTTCAAGTGTTCCAGCAATTTCATCTTCAGTATAATCTTTATTTGAAATTGTATTCATATATAAAAGTTGGCATCTACTCACTATTGTAGGCATTACTTTTTCTAGATTTTCTGTTATCAAAAATGAATAAACATTATTGCCGGGTTCTTCCAACATTTTTAATAAAGAATTAGCAGCTGAAGGATGTAATTTATCGCATTCTTTAATTATATAAATTTTCATATTATTTGTTTGTGAAGTTTTGATTATTTCACTTTGCATATTATGTATTTGTTCTTTTTTTATTACACTTGTTTCAGGCTCTATTATATAAATATCGGGACATTCTTCTATATAAAATAAATCTTTTATTAAATATTCTTTAATTGTTAACTCTAACTTTTCCTTTATTAGTTCATATCTGGTGTTAGCACATAAAAAAGCATGTCCAATTCTATTATTTGAACTTGCATTTTTAAAATAATTACTTAACACATCTTCCATATTTACCTCAAATTACAAATTTTTTAATAACTAACAATCCTATTATACCAGGAATTCCATTAAAACTCACAAATAAAATAGTAAAAATATTGATAGGAATAGTAATGCCAATCTTACTAACTAAAATATTAAAAGTATATAGAATACATATACCTAAAACTAATTTTCTTATAACATTGAATACATGTTTCATTATCTCTCCTTATTATAAGATATTAACTTTTTATTATTTTATTCTATATACTTTCTATCTTCTAATGCTTTACTTATCATAATAGGATCCAAATATTCAATATCAGAACCCATTGGAATTCCATAAGACAATCTTGATACTTTAATCCCTTTGTTTTCTAAAATTTTTTGAATATATAATGATGTTGTTTCTCCTTCTATAGAGGGAGACAAAGCTATTATAATTTCTTTAACATTTTCATCTAATCTTTTAACTAAACTAAGTAGATTAATATCTTCAGGATTAATATCTTCTATAGGGTTAATTAAACCATTTAATATATGATATAGGCCATTATAATTACCACTTTTTTCAAATAAAAACGCATTTTTAGAGTCTTCGACTACACATATTATTTCTTTATTTCTGTTAGAAGAAGAATTACAAAGTTCACAAACATTATTTTCAGTTATAATTCCACAAACATTACAACTTTTTATATTCGTTTTAAAGTTAAGTAAGTCTTGAGAAAATTTTTCTATTGCTTCTTTATTTACTTCATTTAATGCATACACAAATCTTTCAGAAGTCTTATCTCCTATACCGGGTAATAATTTAAAATCTTCTGTTAAATCTTCGAATGCTTTAGGATAAGAAATCACTAAAACATTCCTCCTAAACCATTTGTATATTTCCCAAGTTTTTCATCTTTTTCTTTTCTAATTTTCAATAATGCTTCGTTAAGTGCTAGCATTATCATATCTTCTACTAATTCCTTTTCTTTTAAAGTCTCTGGATTTTTAATGTTAATTGATTTTATTTCATTTGTACCATACACTTCTACAACAACTCCGCTGTTTTCACCATTATAAATTGTCCCTTCTATTTCTTTTGTTATTTTTTCCATGTCATTTTGCAATTTTTTAGCTTGAGCTAATAAATTTTGCATATTCATATTTTTTTCCTCTTTTCTTTTTATTTTATACTTATACTTTCTTCGCCAAATATATTTACTGCAAGTGATGCTTTTTCTAATTCATTATTTTTCGATTTCTCTAATATTGGTTCTTCAATATATTCTAATATTTCTCCAAGTTTTTTTCTTTTTACATAGTCAGCTTTTATATTTTGCCATTCATCTTTTGTTATTGCTACTACTGAATAATTGCTTTCAAAAATTTCTTTTAAAAACTTTTCTATGGATTTAATATTAGTAAAGAATAATATTACATCAGCTTCATCTGCAAACTCAAATATTATATTTCTTGAAGATGCTACTATTATATCACCTTTTAATAAAATATTTGCTATTATATTATATTTTTTATTAGAAATGTAATCTGTAAATATTAAACTTTTTGTTTTTAATTGCTTTAATTCATCTTTATTTGCTTCAGCAAGTGAATTATTTATTCTTATGGAAATTATTTCCCGGGAAATAATTTCATTTTTTGATGATTTTTTAATCATTTTTTGATCATTTTTTGTATCATTTTTTTCAATTTTTTTTGTTTCTTCTATTTTTTCTTCTTTTTTATCAGAAATCTGTTCAATTATCTCAAATATTTTTATTTCAAATATTATTTTTTGGTTTGTAGATTTTTTTAGTTCTTGTAAAAGCTCATTAAACATTTTAGAAATTATCAATATCTTATCATTTTTTAAATTGGAATACTTTTCTAATTTTTCTTGCTTTATTTTACTGAAATATTCTTTTACATTATTGTTTATAAGTATGTCTCTTACAAGTAAAGTTAATCTTTCTGTTATACTTACAAAGTTTTTGCCTGATTCATATAAACTGTGAATAGAATTTAACGATTCTTGAATATTTTGATCTATAACGTTATCAAACAATTGTTCTAGCACCTTATCTGATATACTTCCATTTAAAGCATATATATCTTCTATAGAAGGATTTTCAGTACAATTAGATAAAATTTGATCTAGTAAGTTTGTAGCATCTCTAAGTCCACCATCACTAAGTTCAGCAATATATTCTAATATTTCGGTATCTACTTTTCTTTTTTCTTTTTTAACAATTTCCTTTAATAAACTAGTAATTATATTAGGTGTTATCTTCTTAAAATCATATCTTTGACATCTAGAAATAATTGTTAATGGGATTTTTTGTATTTCAGTTGTAGCCAAAATGAATATAACATGTTCTGGCGGTTCTTCTAATGTCTTTAATAAAGCATTAAATGCACCTATAGAAAGCATATGCACTTCATCTATAATATACACTTTATATTTTCCAACTGTTGGTGACAATTTTACATTATTTCTTATTTCTCTGATTTCATCAACACCGTTATTGCTGGCTGCATCTATTTCTATAATATCTATATCGTTTACGTTAATTGCTTTACAAATGGTACATTTGTTACATTTTTCTCCATCTATTGGATTCTCACAGTTTACACTTTTGGCAAATATTTTAGCTACACTTGTTTTTCCTGTTCCTCTAGGGCCACTAAATAAGTAAGCATGACTAATAGATTTATTAATTATCGAGTTTCTCAATATTTTAATTGTCGCATCTTGTCCTACTACTTCTTTAAAAGTTGAAGGCCTATATTTTCTATAAAACGCCAAATAACTCATAAATATAAAACCTCCTCATATATCTAATTATAGCATTATTTTAATATAGAAACTACCTTCTTTCTTTAAAAAATGTTTCTATTTTATTTTTAAAAACTTCTTCATTATTTTTTATTTTAATATATTTTAAATTGCCCGATTTTTCGCTTTTTCTATCTAATATGTAATAAACTTGAGATATTCTGCTTTCTTTTATTATTTCTTCACACATTTTACACGGTTTTAAAGTAACATACATAACACAATCATTTAATCTCCAATCCCTTATTTTCCTAGAAGCTTTAATTATAGCAATTATTTCAGCATGTAATAATGGATTTTTATCACTGTTTTTTCTATTATATCCTTCAGATACAATTCTATTATCTTTAACAATTAGTGCGGCAACTGGAACTTCTCCCTTTTTATAGGCTTTATCACACAACATTTTTAGTCTTTTAATTATTTTGTTTTCCATATATTTCTTCCTTTTAAATAAAAAATGCACACACAAATGTTGAGTATTAAGGCTGCTATCTTCCGATCCTGACCTGTTTCTACGCATTTGTTGTGCAATATCATTATATTATAAATAGCTTTTGTATTCAACTGTTTTTTCTAAATTATCTTTCAATGTTCCACGTGGAACATTGAAAAAGTTCTACTTATTTATTATTGTTATATAAAAAGTGTAATGTTCCACGTGGAACATTACACTAATTTTTATTATTTCTCTGTTTCTACAACTTCTTCTTCAACGTTGTTTTCTTCTTCAAGTGGTGATTCTGCCTCATCTTCTTTTGTAACAATAGATATTGAAGATACTAGGTTTTCATCTTTTAAATTAATAAGTCTTACTCCTTGTGTAACCCTACCCATTAATGAAATTTTTGATATATCTAGTCTTATTACTATTCCTTCATTTGTTATAATCATTAAATCTTCATTTTCGGTTACTGATTTAAATCCTATTATATTACCATTTTTTTCAGTTACATTTAGAGTTTTAACGCCTTTACTTCCTCTATTTGTTTCTCTATATTCTCCTAAAGGAGTCTTCTTGCCATATCCTTTTTCTGTTACAACTAATATTATTCCATCATCTGTTGTTACTTCCATTGATACACAATTATTATCTCCTAAATTAATTCCTCTAACACCAGAAGCAGTACGACCCATTGATCTAATTTGATTTTCATTAAATCTTACCATTCTTCCTGCTGAAGAACACATAAGAATTTGATTATCTCCAGTTGTTTTCTTAACTGAAATTAATTCATCGTCTTCTTTTATTGATATTGCAATCTTTCCACCTTTTCTTATATTATCAAAATCTTCAATTGCTGTTTTCTTAATAAGTCCTTTTTTAGTTGCGAATACCAAATATTTGTTTGTGTTATCTCTTTCTACTTTTACTACTGCTTTTATATCTTCTCCTTTTTCAATTTGAAGTAGATTTACAAGAGGTAATCCCTTAGCAGTTCTTGAGAACACTGGAATTTCATATCCTTTTAACCTATATACTTTTCCTTTATTAGAGAAGAATAAGATGTAATCATGTGTACCCATATTAATGATTTGTTCTACAAAATCTTCTTCATTTGTAGACATTCCTTTAATACCAACGCCTCCTCTATTTTGAGTTCTATAAGTATCTGTTGCAATTCTTTTTATATAATTTTTCTTAGTTATAGTTATTATAGAATTTTCTTCTGGAATTAAAGATTCATCTTCAATATATTCAATTGCAGTCATATCAATAGCTGTTCTTCTTTCATCTCCATATTTTTGTTTAATTTCTAATAATTCTGTTTTTATAATATTAAGAATTTTTTTCTCATCTGCCAAAATTGATTTTAGTTCTTCGATTAATTTCAATAAATCTTGAAGTTCTGACTCTACTTTATCTCTTTCTAAACCTGTTAATCTACGAAGTTTCATTTCTAAAATAGCTTCAGCTTGAATTTGAGATAATGAAAACTTAGTCATTAAAGCTTCGCGAGCTACGTCATCAGAATTTGATTCTTTTATTGTTTTAATAACAGCATCTATATTATCTAGAGCAATTTTATATCCTTCTAAAATATGTACTCTTTTTTCAGCTTTATCTAAATC
>CAYXHQ010000009.1:0-17366 GCA_964465245.1 uncultured Muribaculaceae bacterium
ATATCTTGTCAGTTTTTGTATGTTTCCTTGTTTTATTAAGATAATAGTGTTAGAATTAACACTAGAGTTTAGAAACCATAAGGAGAAAAATGAGCACATTATTAACAATCGCAAAAGTGGCAAAGGCAAATAAGTTAGTTCAATTAATTATTACAGAACCTATAAGAAATACGGGTGTATTTAATAAAAAGAATTTTATAAAAAAGTATATAACAGACGAAGTAGAAAAAGATAATAGGAAAGTATTAACATTAACTAAAAGTAACGAATATACTTCACATATCATTTTTTTACATGGTGGGTCTTTTAGAGATGAAGCATTAATACTTCATAGAGTTTTTGTTGAGAGAATTGTAGATAAATATGAAACAAAAGTAACATTTATTGATTACCCATTAACACCATAATATGATTATAAAAAAATACAATCTTTTACAATTGAAGCAATAAAAGATTTAATGATTAGATATCCAAATGATAAATTCTATTTTATAGGTGACTCTGCAGGTGGGGGACTCGTAGTTTCTATGCTAGAACATCTTAGAGAAATGGGTATAAAAGTAGATAAAACTATATTATTATCTCCATGGATTGATATATCTATGTCTAATCCTGATATTGAAACTCAATTAAAAAAAGATTTTACTTTAAATTTAGATAGTTTAATAGAAAGTGGCAAAAGATACGCAGGAAACTTAAAAACAACTGATGGAAAAGTATCTCCACTTTATAGTAATCTTGATAATTTAGGAGAATTTCTTATATATGCTAGTGATAATGAATTATTGTACCCAGATATAATAAAATTCAGTGAATCTATTAATAAGTCAACTAATACTTCATCTACTCTTATAATAGGTAAAGACTTATGCCATGATTATCATTTATTAATAATCAAAGAAACAAAAGGCATAATAAAAGAAATGATGGAATTTTTATTAAAATAAAAAGCTTATATTAATTTATAAGTTTTATTTTGTTAGTGTTAATGTTTTACCTTCTTGTGCTGCATCAGTATTTTCAAATTCATGTGTTGCTTCACTCAAATAAATATTTTTATCAGTTTCAGGCCAAAAGTGAGTAAGTAATAATTTTTTTACATTTGATAACCTTGCAATAGCACCAGCATATTCTGCAGTCAAATGTGTGGTAGATTTTGTATTATGACTTTTAACAAAAGAACTTTCACATATTAATAAATCAGCATCCTTGCAAAATGAAATAAGTTCACTTAAATTAGTAGTTCCAATGTCGGATGTATACACAATTCTTATATCATTTTCTTCTACTTTTATAACATATGAAGGAATAGTATGAGAGTTATTATTGTGAAAAGATACTTTCATAGTATCAACAAATACTTCCTTTTTTTCATATATATCTTCATATACCGAAAATGATTCAGTATTACTAGTAATTGCTAGTTTATTATTTTGATAGTCGCGCTTTGGTAAATATATTTTTATTTTATTGTTTATTAATCCTAAATTTTTGTATACATATGAAGCATATTCTATTATTCCTAAATCACCAAAATGATCTTTATGATAATGTGAGATAAAAATATTTAAATTATATAAATCTTGTGGAAAATTAAGTAAACTTGTAATCACATTACCAGCATCAAGTAATATTTTGTTTTTTTCACTCTCAATTAAGAAACCCGGACAATTCATATTGTTTTTACAATATGGAGAAACTGTGCCCAAAGGTTTAATTTCTATTTTATTCATAAACTTTATCCTTTATTTGTTAATAGATTTATTAAATCTATCTATATATTTTTGTCTTATTAAAGGCATAACACTTTCAGCTACTATTACGGAAGACTCATTTGGAGAAATATCAGTAGTATCAATAGATATAACTTTACTAACGCTGGTATTAAATATAGGTAAAGAATCATGCAAAGCTTTGTTGTATTCTTCAATATTTTCAAAGTTTAAAAATCTTCTGTTTTCTAATGATAAACTATTATTGTAATCTCTTTTTAGTGAAGTTAAAGGATCTGTATAAAGAGTTACTAGCACGTCTATTAATTCTTTAGAAATAGAAGAGTACTTTTCTATAGATTCTCTATATTCACTATCAGTAAAATCATTTCTTAATAATCCTCTATAATTCCATATCATTCTATCATTTAAAGATCTATCTAATAAAATAATTTCATTATCTTCTTTTATAGCTTCACTTAACTCTTTATAAACTTCATCAAATATTGTCATGTAATAATCATATTTAGGATAATTCATAATTATAGGCTTTAAAGTTTCTTTATAATAAATAGAAGTAGTAAATTCATTTACTAATTTAGTTTTAAAGTTTCCTTTTTTAAAGAAATCATATAAATTATTAATTATAGTGGTTTTTCCAGTTCTAGGTGTTCCACATAATTCAATAACAAAAGGTTTCCCTGTATTTTCACACAAAGACTTTAATCTTTGTAACTCAGTTTTAGCAGCATGTAGTTTTTCTAACTTGATATGATATTCTTCATTACCTTCAAACACTCTACTTAAATATAAATCTTTTTTATCATAAAAGACATTATCAATTGCATTCTTAAGTCTTACAAACATTTCATTGTTTTCATCTTCATTATTGATTAAGCTTTCATATACACTAGTATAATACCATTTTTGTTCTTCATATCCTTTTTTGAAAAGTGAAAAATCTTTAATACCAGTTTTATTAAATTTAATCATTAAATCTTCTAAATTGTTTATTTTATCTGCGCATATTATTAATTTATTTCTAAGAGGTAATAATTTGGTTGTATCTATTGTATGTTGTTTCCTTTCTTCCCAAGATAAACTTTTATTAGGCTCAGATGCACTCATAACTAAAGCTGCAATGTCACTTCCAAATTCTTTTTCGATGTCTTCTAATGAATACTTGGTATCTTCAATAATGTCATGCAAATACCCTGCTGAAATCATATTTTCATCATAACCATATTCTTCAAGTAAATTTCCTACACTTAGTGGATGCATAATCATTGGTTTATCAGGTTCATTTTTCCTTACTTGATTTTTATGTGCCATTATGGCAAATTCTTTTGCTTTTTCTTTTATATTTTTACATTTTATCATACTAAAACCACCTATATCAATTTTAACATAAGTTCACATTAAAGTGTAATTATTCTTTAAATCCAATATCATATTTACTAGGTCCAGATATACATTTTCCATCTATATTAAATCTTGAACCATGACATGGACAATCCCATGTTTTTTCAATTTCATTAAATGTTAAACTACATTTTAAATGAGGACAAATATTATGTACTATATGCTCTTTATTAAATTCATCTCTATATATTCCAACATTTTTGCCATTTATTTTAGTAAATCTTACATTATCACTATACCAAGATTTATTTTTAATAATTTTACTTTCAATAAAAGATTTACCACTATAAGACATATATAGGGGATACTTTAATATAGAAGAAAAACTTTTAACTCTTTTTGGATCAAATAAACTTTCATATTTATTATTTTTATTTAAAATTAAATCACTTATAATTTTTCCTGCAAGAGTTCCATTTGTCATTCCCCAAGTGTTATACCCAGTACCTATAAGCATATTGTCATCAATAAAACCAATGTATGGAAGAGCGTCTTCCGTCATTAAATCGTGATTAGACCAAAGATAGGCGGGTTTCAAATTATAAGAAGATAAATCTTTTAACAAATTATCAAAATTATTTTTATAATTGTTTTTATGACATAGATTATGTGAACCATTCAAAAATATTAAATAATTTTCTTTATCTTCATGATATCTAAATGATTTAATAGGTTTAGATATAGTTATCGCAGAGAATTCTTCATTTTTATCTACTATTGATGCTGATATGTAAGATTTTTCTATATAAGTTTTTAGAGGAACAAATAAAGGAGATAAAAAGAAAGGGTAGTGAGAAGCAATTACTACATATTTAGATGTAACAGTGTAGTTATTAACAGTACTTTTATACACGCCGTCTTCTTTTTTTATGAGTGTTACAGATGAATTTTCATATATATCTATATTGTTGTTTAAAAGTATATTTTTTAGGGCACACAAATATTTAATAGGATGAAATACTGCAGTGCCATTTACTTTTAATGCATACTTGCACTTGATAAATTCAGGTAAATCACTTTTTTCATATTTAATATTTAACTTTTTTAAGTATTGTTCTTCTTTTTTTATTTTTTTGATTTCACTTTCATTATCTGTACATATAAAAGAAGGAACTATTTCATAATTACATTTAATTTTATTTTCTTTTATTATACTCTCAATAATGTTAATTGCGTCTTTTTGTGATTCGTAATATAATTGGGCTTTATCTTTCAACTTTGAATAAATATTTTCTTGCAAAAATGTAAGTTTACCAGTAGTATTAGCACTTACTCCATGAGCAATTAAATTTTTTTCTGTAAGACACACAGATAAACCACTATTCATTAAATGATATGCTGTGCTAAGACCTGTTAATCCGCCACCAATTATTAGAACATCTACAGATTTATCTTTACTTAAAACTATAGGTTTTTTAAATTTTATATTATCAAGCCATAAAGATTCATTTCTCATTTTATCACCATTATTTAGTATTAACTTATTATGGTGATAATATTTATATATATATTATTTTATAATATAAAAAGCCCCACTTAATGTGATTAATCGAGAAAAATAAAAATTAATAAAAATAAAAAAATTGAATGAAAAATGATGATGAAATTCTTGCGGTTAAGTAGTCAAATGAAGGGGTATGCAGCGAACATTTCATTTGCAGTCGTTGACAAATAGACCTAAAAATAGTATAATTTAGGTGTATTTGTCAAAGGAGAATAAAAATGAACAATGAAAATATTAATGATTTTCAAAAAGAAAATAATATTGAAGTTATAAAAGGACTAATTAAAGCAACGGGTGGATATGTAACTTCTAAAATGATTACTAAACTTGGAATACATAGAATGTATTTAAATATTATGGTTAAAGACAAGTTAATTGAAAAAGTGAATAAAGGAGTTTATATATCAAAAGATGCGATTGAAGATATATATTATACATTTCAGCTTCGTTATTCTAAAATAATATATTCTAGATTTACTGCGCTATATTTTCATGGACTAACTGAAGTTTATCCTTCAAATTTTGATATAACCGTTGATTATAATTATCATGTTGATGCAGTAAATAATAATAATTCAGTTATTAAGTGTAAGAAGGATATACTTAATCTTGGAGTAACTGAAATTAATACACCTTTTGGTCATAAAGTTAAAGCTTATGATAAAGAACGTTGTATTTGCGACATAATAAAATATAGAAATAAATTTGACATTGAGCAAGTAAAAAAATCTGTTAAAATGTATATTAAAAGCGAAGATAAAAATATATGTAATCTATCAAAATATTCTACTAAAATGGGAATTAATAAGGAAGTAATGGAATTTGTGGGAATGTTTTATGAATAGTATGCAAGTAAAGGAAAAATTGAAAAATATTGCGAACGAAAAAGAAATTAACGTTAACTTAATTATAAAATTATATATATTTGAAAGATTTATTAGTAGATTATCTACTAGCAAATATAGAAAAAATTTTATATTAAAAGGTGGATGTTTATTAAGTTCATTATTTGGAATGGAAAATAGAAGTACTATGGATATAGATTCTGCAATTACCAAAACAAAATTTACAAAAGAAAATATAGAAAAGATGTTAGAATTAATAATAAATATAGACTTAAATGATAATGTTGAATTTACTATTAAGAGCATAGGACAAATTAGAGATGAAGATGAATATGGTGGATATAGAGTAAACTTATTATTCAAATTTGAAAATATGAGAGACAATGTTAAAATTGACGTAGTTACAGGAGATCCAATAACTCCAAGAGCTATAGTTTACAAATACAAAACATTATTTGATGATACTTATATTAATATTTTATCATATAATCTAGAAACTATATTAGCCGAAAAAATAGAAACTATACTTAGTAAAATTGAAATGAGTAGTAGGATGAAAGATTATTATGACATTTATTTAATCTATAAATTTAGTTGGGAAAATATTAATCAAAATAATTTAAAAAAAGCGGTAGAAAAAACTTTTAATAAAAGAAAATTTAATGAAAATATATATGAAATGTTTGAGATAGTAAAAAATAGTGCAATACTAAAGAAAAGATGGATTGCTTATTCAAAAAAATATAGTTACGCAAATGACATATCATATGAAAAAGTTGTTGAATGTATAGCAAATATTATAAAAGTAATAGAACCAGTAATTGCATAGATGGAAGATGCATAAATTAATTTAATTATTAAATTATTTGAAGATTATACAAAATTAAAACTTTTTTCAAAAAGAAATTTTAATAATTTAAATATATTTTTATGATTTCATATTCCCTACACAAGTCATCAACACTAAAATTAGCATTAGCGCTTGATGGACTAGGTAGAGAGTATACAGGTAATTCATTACTAAAATATTTAGTGTATATTTGATATGATTTTTTTCCAGTACAAAATATTGCTTTAATATTGCTGTTTTTTATAATCTTATTTATATCATTAACTTTTACATTTTTAATAGATGCATCAGAAGAAGCGGATATATCACATGAGGCAATAGTATCCCACATGGCAATATGATGATTTAATAAAAATGTAGTTTTTTCTTCATTGGTATTCAAACTAACATTAAATAGTTTACTCATAACAGTCCAAAATCTATTAGTTTTATGAGCATAGAAAAATTTGTTTTCTCTTGATACTTTACTAGGCATAGAACCTAATATTAGTATTTTAGAGTATTCATTGTAAATGGGATTTATATTGTGTATTACTTTCATATTTATTCGAACTCCGATTCATTGTTTTTAAAAAAGTCATAATATATTCTAACGTTTGATAGTTCAGTCCATTTTTTAGTTTTTACGGGATATTCATCTAAATCATAAATTTTAGCATCTTTTAAATTTAGTAAAAATGGAGAATGCGTAGAAATGATAAACTGACAATTATAAAATCTAGCCGATTCTTCTATAAACTTTTTTAACTTTAATTGATTTTCTGCAGATAAACTGTTTTCTGGTTCATCTAAAATATAAATACTATTTTCTTTTATCTCTTTTTCCCAAAACATTAACGCTGACTCACCATTTGATTGTTCTATAATATTATTATTTACTAATCTTTCTCTAATATAACTAGACATCGTTTTTTTCTTGGAATCATAACTATTTTTAAGCTGATTATAATTTTCAAAAGAATCATCATACTCACTATATTTGTTATTTAAGTATTCGCTACTTAATTTTTCTTTTCTACGATTTACATTGGCATTTATTGAGCGCACATCTAATAGATAGTCAAAAACATCATCACTGGTAATTACTTTTATTTCTTCTGGTTCTTCAAAAGAATTAGTATATTTACATGCTTCAACATAATGGTTAAAATAACTTCCTTTGTCTATTGAAGATTTTCTAATGGCTTCAAGTTTTTCTGCTATTACATTTAATAATGTAGATTTACCTGACCCATTTCCACCATAGAAGATAGTAATAGTTTCAAAATCAATTTTTGAAAATTGTTTATTTGTAAATATATGTAAGGGATAATTATTAACAAATATATTCCTTACTTCTTTATAATGTAAAATGCTATGTTCTTCATATTCGTTTAATAAATTAAAAGACTCCAAATAAATCATAAATACCTCGCTTAAATTCATTATAGCAAACAAACGTTGCGTAAGCAATGATTGTTTACAGTTTGTTTTTGAAAAATCAAAAAAAATATTGACCGGGGGGGGTTAGATGATATGATTGAATTGAAATTAATATAGGAAAGAGGTATTGAAAATGAAAAAAGTGTTGATGGTTATTGGCGGAATATTTGTAGCAGGAATTGTAGTTGTAGTAGCAGTTTTACTTATTACATCTGCAACTTCTGAAAAACTAAAATGTACATCAGATGAAGGAAATATTACAATTATGTACAACGAAGAAACTATAACTGGTTATACTGCTAAAGGGATAACATATGATTTAGATGCACAAAAAGAAGTTGCAAAAAATATAGGTGTAACTGAATATTTATCACAATTTTCAACTTGGTTTAGTAATAATACAAGTGGAAGCTGTAAATAACAAGGAGAAATAAAAAAATGTTTGTTGAAAAAGAAAAAGTACTTGCAGATGCATCATCAATATTAAATAATGATTCTAATCCCTGGGATGTAACAGTTGAAGGAAATTCTATTGTAGCAAAATGGAAATGGATGGATGCAAGATTTTATTCATTAACTGATGTAAATGATGAAACAAAAGAGTATTCTTTTACTGTCACATTAAATGATAAAGGTAAATGGAAAGAAAAAGAATTTCAAAAAAGAGAAAATGTTAATATAGACTTACAATCTGGCAAAATTAATATAGGTTCTTCATTTAATAGTGGCCATATGATTGGAAAATCTTTTACAATGGGATTTGGTAAAGATAAACAAACAGGAGAAACAGGAATTTTGAAGTATAAGTTTGATACACAAATTATAAAAGAACCAATTCGTAAGTATTTAACTGATTGTGGTTGGAAAAAAGGTGGATTATTTTTTTAAAAATCATACAAAAACAATGCATATTGCACTGTTTTTTTGTTTAATTATTTTTTATTATATTTTTACTACATATATAAGTTATTATAAAGTACCCACCATATACTATCACCATAAATAGGGTAGTTATTATAATGTTAGAAGTTAAATCAATATTTCCAATAGCTATTATTAAGTTATTTATTTCTTTTAATCCAAAATAACTATGAATAAGTGCTACAACTAGTGGGAATGCAAATGTTACCCCAATTTGTGTAAATAGTGCTTTATTTACCATTTTTTCATCTGCACCAATTTGTTTTAGTACTTTGTATCTTTTTTTGTTATCACTTGATTCTGATAATTGCCCAATAGCTAGGACTGTCGCACTACTAATTGCAAAAGTAACTCCTAAATAAATTCCTACAAATATAAGCATTGTTTTAAGTCCTAAACTTGATGCTTCCATGTCTATTCTAGATCTATAATCAACCACCAAATTATTATCAATTGTTAAATAATCATAGAAGTCATTACTTAGTTTTTCTTCATCATCATTATTTATGAAATTCCCGACAAGCGATAAATTTAAAATATCAAGTCCTTCTACTAATTCATCACTCACTATAATTATTCCATCGTTCCCCGCAGTATTATAGTTTTCATAAGCAGTTTCAACTATTTTATCACTTGCTGGGATTAAAGACTTACCATTAACTGTTACTGGTATTTTCTCTTCATAATGTGCTTTATATGAGTCTGTTATAAAGTCAATATTACCAATAAGTAAGTATTCATTATTTTTTATATCAATATACTCTTGATTAGTAAGCTCCATAAAACTTTTGTATTCACTTTCCTTAACCACCGGAACATTAAATTCAAGAGATAAAGAACTTCCATATTCTTTTTTTAATCTATCAATATCACTTTGTTTCATGATACTTTCAGTATCAAGAAGTGGATCTCCATATTTATGAAATATTGCGTAATCTTTTGTAAAACTTTTGAATTTCTCACTATTACTAATGTTTTCTAATTTTTCAAATGACTCAATATTATTTATTACTTCTGCAGATAAATCATCATTAATAAATATTGCTTGATTTTGAACTTTTATTGTATAATCTGTTAAGTTATTTTCTTTAAAGTCTGAGTTAAACACTTTAGCAAGAGATAAAGAACCAGACAACATTCCTATAGTCAAAAGTAACATAAGGCAAGTAACAGTAGTAGAAACAATAGTTGTATTAATTTTACTGTTAACTTGTTTTAGGGTAAATATATTTAAACCTTTATAATACACTCTTTTTATTCTCTCAAATATTTTAAGTAAAAAACCTGATGCGGAGAAGAATAATAAAAATGTACCAATTGACCCACAAATAATCATAACAGTTAATTTGTAATCCATCATAAGTAGTGCATTTTTCTCTATTAATAAATAGTATGCATAACCCAAGAAAAGAACGGATAATATAAATGCTGCAAGTGTAACAAATTTATTTCTTATTTTAACTTTTTCGTTCTTTTTGTCTGCGTGTATTAAATCAATTAATTTATATCGTGATAGTGTTATTACATTAAATATAACAACGAATAAGAATATAATACCAAAATATATTATTGTTTTACTAAATGCAGAAGTTGAGAATACAAATTTAAATGCAGACATATCTACTTCAAATAATTTAGATACAAATATTGATAGAAATTGTGATAAACAAATACCACCAATAAGACCAACAACCAAAGAAATTATACCAATAAGTAAAGTTTCAAGAACTAAAATAAGTGATACTTTTCTTTTACTCATTCCAAGAGTTTGATACATTCCTATTTCTTTTTTTCTTCTTCTAATTAGAAAATTATTTGAATAAACTATCAAAAATCCTAATATAACCGATACAAATATAGATACATAACTAATAAGCTGTACAAGTGCAACTATTATATCGTATTTTGAATTGTTTAAAATTAGCATAGATGACTGAGCATCTATAGAATTAAACATATAAAACATTGCAACTGCGAATACTAATGTGAAGAAGTAAATACTATAATCTTTTACACTTTTTTTAATATTCTTTAAAGATAATTTAAATAACATTATTCAAGTCACCTCCAAAGAGAGTAACCACATCAATAATATTCTCAAAAAATTCTTTTCTGCTTTTTTTACCTTTTTCAATTTCATTAAAAATGCGACCATCTTTTATAAATATTATTCTATCAGCATAACTAGCGGTAAATGCATCATGTGTAACCATAATAATAGTAGCGTCCATTTCATCGTTTAATAACTCAAATTTCTCAAGTAATACTCTTGATGCTTTTGAGTCTAATGCTCCGGTAGGTTCGTCTGCTAAAATTAAGGAAGGCTTTGTAACAATTGCTCTAGCCGCAGCAACTCTTTGTTTTTGACCACCGCTTACTTCATAAGGATATTTTTTTAAAATATCTTCAATTTCAAGTTCTTTCGCTACTTCCATTATTCTTGATTCAATATCTTTTGGACTAACCTTATTAATGGTAAGAGCTAATGCAATATTTTCTTTGCAAGTTAATGTATCTAGTAGATTAAAATCTTGAAATATAAATCCAAGTTCTTTTCTTCTAAATTTTGTTAACTTTTTAACATTCATTTTAGTGATATCTTCACCATTTATTGTAATATGTCCACTAGTAACTTTATCAACAGAAGATATACAGTTAAGTAGAGTGGTTTTGCCACTTCCACTTGCTCCCATAACTGCGATAAATTCTCCTTTTTCTACATCAAAAGAAATATTATCTACAGCTTTTGTAATATTACTTTTATTTCCGTAATATTTTTCAACATTTTCAATTTTTAATACTTTCATTTTTCCACCTCTTGGTAATGATTATATAAAACCTAACAATTATTAACAATTGAGTTTCATTACAAAACCTTACATTTCTGTAAGGTTAATACATAGAACTATTAGGGAATGTTATAGAAACTATAGTTTCTACATTTTCAGTAGACTCTATTTCAATATTAATTCCTAATTTATCACACATTTTTTTACTTAAATATAACCCAAATCCAGTAGAATTATATTTTCTTCTTCCATTTGTTCCTGTAAATCCTTTATTGAAAACTCTAGTTATTTCATCGCTTTTAATACCAATTCCATTATCAATAAATTTCATTATAGTATTGTTTTTGTTCTTTTTAAAATTTACTTCAATCACTGCATTCATATTTTTTGAGTACTTAATACTATTTACTATTATTTGATTAAATATAAATGTAAGCCATTTAGCATCACTTTCAACAAATATATCTTTTTCATCTGTTTTAATTTTTATCTTTTTACTTATAATATCTTTTTTATTGCTTTTAATAACTTCATCTATTAATTTTTTTAAATTCACTTTAGATATTATATAATCTTTTTCCACATTTCCACTTCTTGAATAAAATAATACTTGTTCTACAAATGATTCTATTTTTTCTACTTCTTCATAAATACTCTCAGTAGCTTTATTTTTATTGTTATCAATTATTAACTTAGAAGTAGCAATAGGAGTTTTAATCTCATGACACCATAATTCAATATATTCTCTAAATTCTTCACTAGAAAACTTATATTTATTAATTTCTTCTATAAAATTTTTATCTATTTCATACAAAGTATCAATTAAAATTTTTTCTTCAGTAAACGAAGGATTATTAACAAGTTCAGTTATTAAATATTTTTTATCTATTGAATTAAATTTTCTTTTAAGTATTTTATAAAAATGATTTTTCTTTATATATTCATATATAAAAGGAGTTATAAAAGTAATCAAATAGACAGATATAATTAAAGAAGTAAGTGCTTTATTTACATTGAATGCAAATAGTATTAGAAAAAGCACAACAACAAAAAGAACTCCACAAAGAATATATATTAATTTGTCTTTTAAATAACTAAGTATTTTCATAATATTATATATCCTTGTCCTCTTTTAGTTTTAATTATGTCCATGTATCCTAGTTCTTCAAGTTTAGTTCTTAGTCTATTTATATTAACAGTAAGAGTATTATCATCTATAAACTCGTTTGTATCCCATAAATAATCCATTAGTTCATCTCTTGATACTATTTTTCCTTTATTAGTTATTAAATAATATAATATTTTAAATTCATTTTTAGATAAATCATAAGCTACATTATCTTTTATAATTATATTTTTTGAAATATCTAAAACAATACCATTATATTCAATAGTATTTGTAATTTTATTAGTTCTTTTTAATAATCTATCAATTCTAGCCAAAAGTATTTGAGTATTAAATGGTTTAGTAATAAAGTCATCTGCGCCATAATTAATACTTATTAATTCATCCATTTCACTATTTCTACTAGTTATTATAATTATTGGAGTATCTATTTTTTTCCTAAGTTCTTTACATACTATCTCTCCATTTAAGTAAGGAATATTTATATCTAATAAAATAAGAGAAGGGCATTCATTAATTATGTCATTAACTGTATTATCAAATTTATCTAGTGCATTTACAGTATATTCGCTATGTTCTAAAAATGTTTTTAACTCATTTCTTAATTTTTCATCATCTTCAACTATCAAAATACTATTCATGTTTTCACTTCCCTTTGTAATTCATATTATAACACAATTTTGTTATATTTTTTATAAAGTGTTATAATTATTTTATATGGAGGAGTTATGTTAGAAATAAAAAATGTATCTAAAAGTTATGGGAAGAAAAAAGCAGTAGATGATATTACACTTACTGTTAAAAAAGGGGAAATCTTTGGATTTATTGGTCATAATGGCGCAGGTAAAACTACACTTATTAAAGCAATAGTAGGAATTCATGAATATGATGAAGGAGAAATTCTAATAGATGGTGTTTCTATGAATGATAGTCCTATTGAATGCAAAAAGATGATTGCGTACATTCCCGATAATCCAGATTTATATTTAAATTTAACTGGAATTGATTATCTTAACTTTATAGGAGATATTTATGAAGTAGAGCAAAGTAAAAGAGAAAAACTTGTGAAGGAGTATGCTACTAAGTTTGATATATTATCAAATTTGGGAGACTTAATTTCGTCATATTCTCATGGTATGAAACAAAAACTTGCGATTACTTCAGCTCTTATGCATGAACCTAAACTTTTAGTTTTAGATGAACCTTTTGTAGGACTTGATCCTAAATCAAGTAAAGATTTAAAGGATATAATGAGGTCTTTATGTGAAAGTGGCACAAGTATATTTTTCTCATCTCACGTACTAGAAGTTGTAGAAAAATTATGTGATAGAGTTGGAATTATTAAAAAGGGTAAATTAATCTCAGTTGGAAGCGTAAAAGAAATTAAAGGAAATAAAGACTTAGAAGAAGTATTCTTGGAGAAGACTCATGAAGAGTAAATTATTACTACTTTTAAAAACTAATTTTTTAAATACTTATAAAATTAAATCGTCATCTAAAAAGAAAAAGTTTGCATTATTATTTTTAATAATATATGTAATAATTGCAATATTTACAAGTTTAGGTATGTTTTTTACTTCTTTATTTAAGTCATTAAATACTGTGGGTATGGAAAACTACTTTATTACAATTATTTTTGCAGTTGCTTCCTTATTTTCATTTTTCTTTACAATTTTTACTGCGAAATCAGCATTATTTGAAAACAAAGATAACAATTTACTATTATCTTTGCCAGTTAAAAAGAATGATATATTTGCAAGTAGGATTTTAATGCTTACAATATACAATTTTGTTTTGGGTCTAGCTATTATTATTCCTGGGCTAATTGTATATTTTAGAAATGTTGATGTTTCTTTTATATATCTTATATCAATTATTTTACTTTTAGTATTCTTTCCAATAATACCTACAATATTATCTAGTTTATTTGGTTATTTAGTCGCATCTCTAACTTCAAAAACAAGAAAGAAAAGTATGTTTGAATTAATTTATTACACACTTTTTATAGGGATATACATGATAATTATGACTAATGGAAATAAACTATTAACATCTATTACTGATAACCCAGTAATTTTAAATAATATTATGAAATATTTATTTTTTCCAATATATTTGGTATTTAAATCTTTATCTACTGGAAATATTTTATATTTACTTGGAATAATTATAATAAATGTAGGAGTATTATCTATTTTTGTAAGACTACTTGGAAAAAATTATTTTAAAGTAATATCAAGACTAGGTAAATTTAAAACTACTTCTAACTATAAAATGAAAAGTATTCATTCAAAATCTATTAAAAAAGCATTAATTGAAAAAGAATTTAAAAGGTATTTCTCTTCAGCAATATATGTTTTTAATACAATATTTGGAGTATTTATTATAGCAGTCGCTTCTATTGCAAGTTTGTTTTATTCACCTGAGGTTTTATCTTCCTTAATAGGCGAATCATCCATGAGTTCATTTTCTTTAGTATACATGGCACTTATATTTGTAATTTCTCTTACAGTAACAACAAATAGCTCTATATCTATTGAAAGAGAGAATATGTGGATTATGAAAATGATACCAGTTAGTACAAAAGATGTATTTAATGCTAAAACATTTTTAAATAGAATTATTCTAATACCTGTTGCTGTTTTGAGTTTATTCTTATTTTTTCTAAGTGGATATATAACTTTAACAGAAATGGCACTTTTACTTATATTTACTGTAATATATAATGCATTTATATCAAACTATGGACTAATTTCAAACTTATTATTTCCTAAATTGGATGCCGCGAGTGATGCTGTAATTGTTAAACAGTCAGCCGCTTCTTTAATGGGTATAATGGGTGGAGTAGCAATATTTGGAATAATAAGTGGAGTAGTTATGTCTATGAATGTTAATAATATTACATTACTTCTTATCTCAATTGCTTTTAGTACAGTAATTTATGTAATTTCTAAAATTATTCTAAATACTTGGGGAGTTAAAAAATATAAAACTATTAATTAATATTATTTGGTAATTAACAAGAACTACCAAGTTCATAATTGTTAAAAAAATTCCAAAACTCATCAAGTTTGATAAGTTGTGGAAAAATATTTCCAAAACTTGACTTTATATCTAAATTAGTATATAATGTATAAAAGGAGATGATAACTAGTGATAGAAAGAACAAAGTATCTTGAAGAATTAATAAATTGGAAAGATAAAGACTTAATAAAAGTAATAACAGGAATAAGAAGATGTGGCAAATCTACATTATTTGAATTATTTATAAATTATTTAAAAAATAATGGTATAAAGGATGATCAAATAATTAAAATAAATCTTGAAGATCCTAAATATCATTTTGAAGATTACATGTCGTTATATAATTATGTTAATGAAAAATTAGATGATAATAAAAGATACTATATATTTTTAGATGAAGTTCAAATAGTTAAAGAATTTCAAAAAGCAGTGGATGGACTTTATATAAAAAAGAATGTTGACTTATATATAACAGGTTCAAACGCGTATTTATTATCTGGTGAATTAGCAACTCTATTATCAGGAAGATATATAGAAATAAAAATGTTGCCGTTATCATTTAAAGAATATTTATCTGCTTTTAGTGATGAAACAAATATAAATGAACAAAAATTATTTTTAGATTATATGAAGAATGGCGGTATGCCAGGAAATATAAGTATTTTAAAATCTAATATTAATGATATAGATAAGTATTTAGATGGGATATTTTCTACCATTGTTTATAAAGATATAATGATAAGAAATAATATAAATGATAAAATATTGTTAGAAAGTATTATAAAGTTTATATTTGATAGTGTTGGAAGTCCATTATCAACAAAAAAGATAAGTGACACATTAACAAGCAAAAATATGTCAACTAGTAATCATACTGTTGAAAATTATATAAATGCATTTTTAGAAAGTTTCTTAATATATAAAGCTGAAAGATTTGATGTTAAGGGTAAAAATATATTGGCGAGAGATTATAAATACTATATAGTAGATACAGGACTTAGAAGTTATTTGCTTGGAAAAAAATCTGATAGTGATATGGGATATATAATTGAAAATATAGTATATTTAGAATTATTAAGGCGAGGATATAAAGTTTATGTTGGAAAAGTTGATGAATATGAAGTTGATTTTATTGCTGAAAATAGGGATGGAATAAAATATTATCAAGTTTCTCTTACAACTCGTGATGATAAAGTTTTAGAAAGAGAACTTAGACCGTTACAAAAAACAGGAGATCATTATCCAAAATGCTTATTAACATTAGATATGGATTTAGAAGCAGATTATGATGGAATAACTAAAATAAACGTAGTAGACTGGCTATTAAAAGAAGAAAAATAAAGAATAAAAAAATGAAGTAAAATTTATTTAAGTTACTTCATTTTTTAATATAATTTTTAAAACTCTATGATATAATATAAAATGTAAGAGGTAATAATGAAACATAAATTTAAAAATTTGTATTGGTTCTTTCTATTAATTGTATATTTAGAAATCGTTTATAGAATATTTATATTTAATAGTTTTTTAAGTTGGGATTTACTTCTAATGATACTCTTTAGCATACCAATTTCAATACTGTTTTATATAGTGTGCAATTTATTTAATGAAAAAGTAAATAAAATTTTAGTTCCTGTTTTATCATTCATAATCATATTTATCTTTGGTGCACAAATAGTATATTTTAATTTTTATCAATCAATGTTTTCATTATTTTCACTCATGAATGGAACTACTCAAGTAATGGCTTT
>CAYXHQ010000009.1:17466-20163 GCA_964465245.1 uncultured Muribaculaceae bacterium
CATGCTCCAATGATTACTGCGAAAAAGTTAGGTCTTCTTACAATGACGAGATATGATGCCGAAAGATTTTTGTTTGGTTTTGAAGAAAAAGCATGGGTAAATACTAACGCAGGTGAGAAAAAAGAAGAAAGTATTGTAATTAAATATAATAAACTAGATATAAATTTTGATGAGTTAATCGCAAATGAAACAAATGAAGATATTAAGTCAATGCATGAATATTTTAAGAATGTAAATGCTACTTCTCAAAATGAATATACAGGGATGTTTAAGGGGAAGAATCTTATATTTATAACTGCGGAAGGATTTGATACTCTAGCAATTGACGATATATTGACTCCTACATTATATGAGTTATCAACACATGGATTTATATTTTCAAACTTTTATCAGCCATTATTCCCAGTAAGTACATCTGATGGAGAATATATGAATATGACTTCTCTTATTCCAAAAGAAGGAGTATGGAGTGCTTATAGATCTAGTAAAATATCAATGCCTTTTGCGATAGGAAATATGTTTAAACCACTTGGTTACAAAACAAATGCGTATCATAATCACTCATATAAATATTATGATAGACACTTATCGCATCCAAATATGGGATTTAATTATGTAGGGTGTGGTAATGGCCTTGAAAAGTTAATGAATTGTGGACTATGGCCTGAGAGTGACTTAGAAATGATGGAAGCAACAGTTGATGATTACATTTATACTAAATTAAAAGAAGATAAAAATGAAGAAAGTACAATGTCTTCAAGTGAAATTGATAATTTAGTTGAAGAAGTTAAAACAAATGAAAACTTTGCTACTTATTATATGACAGTTAGTGGACATTTGAATTACAGTAAAATGGGAAATAATATGGCAAGAAGAAACTGGGATGCTGTTTCTAACTTACCTTATAGTGACGCCGTAAAAGCATATATCGCATGTAATATAGAGTTTGAAAAATCTATGAAATATTTAATGGATAGACTAAAAGAAGCGGGTATACTTGATGACACAGTAATTGTAATTTCACCTGATCATTATCCATATGGCTTAAAAAATGAAAGAGATGAAATGAGTGAAATTTTAGGAATTGATAAACTAGATAAATTTGAAAATTATAGAACAACTTTAATTCTATATAACTCTGCGATGAAAGAAGATGTAGTTGTTGAAAAGTATACAGGAAGCATTGATATATTACCAACTGTTTATAATTTATTTGGACTTGAGTATGATTCAAGACTACTTATGGGAAGAGATGCGTTAAGCGAAGATGAAAACGGACTTGTAATACTAAGTGACAGAAGTTGGATAACAGACCTCGGTAAGTATAACTCAATTAGAGGAGAATTTACTCCACATGATGAATCAGAAGTAATTCCTGAAGGGTACGTGGATGAAATAAACGGTATAGTTAATGGAAGATTTAGTATGTCATCTTTAATTTTAACAAATGATTATTATAGTCATTTAGGACTAGAACAATGAAAATAGATAAGAAAGGCATTAATTTAAATGCTACTCTTTTAAGTGGCCAATGTTTTAGAGTGAAAAAAGAAAAAGATGGAAGTTTTACTATAATTTTAGAAGATAGAGTTGTTAATATAAAGGAAGAAAACGAGTATTTAATAGTTACATCTAATAAAGAAGAAAATTTAAAAGAAGTAATAGAAAAGTATTTAGATTTAAATAGAGATTATAGTGAATTTAATAGAGTTTTATCATCAAAAAGTGAGTATTTAAAAAAAGTAGTAGATTATTCTAAAGGATATAAAATATTGAATCAGCCAATATTAGAAATGTTAATAAGTTATACAATAAGTCAAAATAATAGTGTTAATAACATTTCTTTATCCATTGAAAAAATATGTAAAAAGTTTGGTAAAAAAGTTGTTTTTAATGAGTTAGAGTATTATTTATTTCCTACTATAAATGAATTATCTAATGTAACAAAAGAAGATTTAAGAACTTGTGGAGTAGGGTTTAGAGACGAATACTTAATAAACGTTATAAATTCTCTAAAAGAAAATAAAAATTATTTTGAAATTTTAAGTAACCTAAATAGTGAAGATGCGCTTAATGAACTTATGAAAATAAAGGGAATAGGTCTAAAAGTCGCATCTTGTATTCTTTTGTTTGCATTTAATAGACTTGATGTATTTCCAATAGATACATGGGTAAAAAAGCATTATGAAACAGAAAATGTAAAAGTTATAAAAGAAAAAGCTTTAAAAGAATTTGGTGGTTTTTCTGGACTAGCGATACAATATATATTTCACTATGAAAGAAACAAAAATTTGTTATAAAAAGTATTAGGGTTGGCAATACTAGTAATATGAAAATGAATATAATTGAAAGTTTTAAAAATGTTAAATTAAATGAAAAAATATATGTCGTTCATGTTATTTTTGAATTGTGGATTAAAGGAATAATTAGTAACGATAAAACAGTATTTTTGCCAGGAGATGTGGAAATAAAAAATGCAAAAGATATATCTAAAGTTTATTCTTATGCTTCAGGTATAGAAGAAAATGAAGTTACAAAAAATTTAATAGAAGACTTTAAATCATTAAATTTTTATGAAAAGTTAGATTTTATGATATATGTATTTGAATATATAAACAATGATGAGAAAATAAAAGATAAGGTACTTACGAATATAACAGATGAAATGGACTTCAAAGATTTAAGTGATGCGATACT
>CAYXHQ010000010.1:0-19675 GCA_964465245.1 uncultured Muribaculaceae bacterium
TAAAGAACATGAAAAATATATTACAGAATACTTTAATGGACCAGTATTTATTACTAATTGGCCAAAAGACATTAAAGCATTCTATATGAAACAAAACGCAGATGGTAAGACAGTCGCCGCAGTTGACCTAGAAGTGCCAGGTGCTGGAGAACTTATGGGTGGAAGCCAAAGAGAAGATGACTATGATAAATTAATCACTAGAATGAAAGAAATGAATATTCCACTTGATAACTTGGAATGGTATATAAATTTACGTAAGTTTGGGGGATGTTATCACTCAGGGTTTGGTCTTGGATTTGAAAGACTTGTAATGTATTTAACAGGTGTAGAAAATATTAGAGAAGAACACCAAATAATTGTGATTATTAATAATATGGATAAAGTACAAAATAGTATTATAAAAAAATTTAGAAAACCTATTTGGAGAGAATTTATTAAAGCAATTGATGAATTTAATCTAATTAATGATGGGGACAAAATCGCAGTCTGTATCTCAGGAGGTAAAGACTCTTTTTTGCTTGCTAAATGTATGGAAGAATTAAGAGTACATGGTAAAAAGAAATTTGATATTGTATATTTACTAATGAATCCAGGTTATAAAGACATTTACTTAAATAAAATATATGAAATAAGAGAAAAACTAGGAATAGACTTAACTATATTTAAAACAGATATATTTGATCAATCTAAAGGAAATAAAAATACTTGTTACTTGTGTGCTAGAAAAAGAAGAGGAGCACTATATAGTGAAGCTAAAAAACACGGATGCAATAAAATTGCTTTAGGGCATCACTTTAATGATGTAGTAGAAACTATACTTATGTCTATGATTTATAATGGCGAATTTAAAACTATGAAACCAATACTTGACTCAACTAATTACAAAGGCATGAAGCTAATTAGACCACTTTATTATGTAAAAGAACTTGATATTATAGAATGGACTAAGTATAATAATCTTGAATTTATTGGTTGCTCTTGTGAAGTAGTAGAACAAAGAAACTCAAAAAGATATGAAATGAAAGAACTTGTGAGCCATTTGAATAAATACTATAGAGGAGCCGACATAAATATATTAAACAGTACTAAAAATGTAAATTTAAATACATTAATTAGTTATAAGGAGGATTTGGATGAAAATTAAAAAAGAAGAAAGTGATATGACAGTACCTAAAATATTCTTAGGAGAAATGTATTTTAGAGGTACTCCTAATATGGATTCATATTTTACAAATAAAGGACTTACTAGATTGGACTTAAATTATAATTATTGGGATAACTTGGATAAAATACATTACAACTCTGATAATGAAAAAAGTATAATTGATATTGCAAATATAAGCAAAAAACATCCTAATATTTTTAGAAGTAACGACTATTATAGTGACAGATATGAAAATGGGTATTTTCGTGCTAACTTAATAAAAAATAAATTACATTTAGAAGGACAAATGGATTATTATGTATCTTCTAAAGAAGAAGGAAGAATTTATTTAGAACAACAGATTAGTGATATAAAAAAGAATAGTTATTTATACCACCCAATAATATTAGATATTACTAGACCTATTGGAAATGATTCATATATCAGCTATGAAGACGTTATATATGATTATTCAAACCCGCAAATCACAGTATTATTAAATGAAATTGGTGCTTTACTAGAAATGTATAAAAATGGAAAAATCAATAAAGATAATTTACAATATTTAAAGGAAATATCAGGATTATTAAAAGAAATAAATGATAGCTATTATGAATTTATCAAAGAATATAAAACTTTAAAATTAAAATAATATACAACTTCAGGAGGGTTTTGTGGAAAAATATTTGAAAGATAAAGAAAATTATTTAGAATCTAAAATTAGAAGAAGTAAAAGTAATAAAGAAAAATATTTATTATATTTAGAATATATGAATTTGAGTAGTATTTATAAAGGTGAATTAGGGGTTTATATAAAGCCTAAAGTAGCGGTTACAAATAAATTTTATGAAATTTATCAAACCAGTGGTAAAAATTTTTATAGTGAAGTAATGCAAAATTTTGAAATTATAAGAGAATATGCTAAAAAGGTAAAACAAGTCTATTACAAGACAAAATTTAGTGGTATACCTTTAGTTCAGTATGGGAATGAAAATATTGACTATTTATATGATTTAGTGAATGAATTTTTTTATCTGTTTCCAAATGAAGTAAATGATCATATTGACAAAATTGCTGATAATGGCGCTATTATAGAAACAGAATCAAAAGAATGGGGTGGGTGTTGTAATCCTTTTCCATTAGAAAGTGAAAGTTTTGTAAGAGTTTCTCCAATATTTAATGAACTATACACTATTACTAGTTATGCTCACGAATTTGGTCACGCATGGAAAGACACATTATATAATAAGTACGGACAAAATCATTTATTTTATCTAAATATTTTAACTGAATATCCTTCAACATTTTTTGAATTATCTTTTATAAATTACATAAACAGTCATATGGTTAGCGATAAAAGTTACTATACATTAAATAAAATTATATTAAATAAATTTAGAGATCAGGTTTATAACACTTTAAAGTATAGTGGAAAAATAATGAATTATAATAATAAACGTATAGAAGATGATTCATATTCATTTAGTGAAAAAATATACAAGATGTTATACTTTATAGGTACTCTTTTAGCATTTGATACAGTAGATATGCAAAATCCTACTGAAAGTTTTAATACAATGAAAAATATAATAATTAAAAATGAATATATAGAATCAAAACAAATATTAGAAAGTATTGATATAAACCACGTAACTGAGACGCTAGAAGAAAAAATAGAAACTGTAAAAGAATTACAAAGAAAACTATATTATTCAACTAAAAACAATGCATAAAATTGACTTTGCATTGTTTTTTTGATAATATATTTTGCTATAAAGGGGAAAAATGGAAGATTATATTAACGATAAAATAAAAAATCTTGAAGTTGAAATAAGAAATACTAAAAGCAATAAAGAAAAATATTTATTAGTAAAAGAATATTTGCATTTATTATTTTTAGTAAATTTGCTATATAGAAAAAAAGATTATCCAAAAATATCAAAAATTTATGATTTTTATAAAGAGTATCAATCAAATCAAAAGATTTCAATAGATTCTTATATATACAATTTAGATTTTATATATAATATTGCATTATCAATAAATAACGTTTTATGTAATAGATCGCTTAAAAATTATCCAGTTTTATCATATGACAGTGAAAATAAAAATGTTTTAAAATCAATAATAAAGAATTTTTACCAATTATTTCCAGAAGAAGTGATAAACTCAATAAATAGTGTATTGAAAAAAGATGCTTACAAGGTTTTACCTAATATGAAATTTGGTGGAATTTGTTTGCCTTTAGTTACAACAGGAGAGAGTGTTGTTCTAATTAATGATGAAGGAAATATATTTAATTCATTAAGTACTGTGCATGAATTTGGACATGTATGGCATAATACTCTTCCAAACCAATACGGAAATAATTATTTAGCAATAAATCCTTTAGCAGAGTATCCGTCAATATTTTTTCAAACAATGTACATAGATAATTTAAAAAATTGTTTGATAAAAGAAACAACTTTATATAGACTATATAATAAAGAACTAGAGCTTATTAAAAGTTATGCAACTGACACTGTTAAAAATATTGAAAAAATTAGAAATAATGAAATAAAAAAAGAAAATATGTGGGATGCAATAAGTCAAATGCTGTATCTTATAGGTTATGTGTTATCATTAAATACAGCAAATGTTGATTTTCCCGCAGAAAGTTTTTATAATATGAAAAATATATTAATTGAAAGTGAATTTTTAAATTTTGAAAAAATGTTAGATAAAATTAATATATATGAAGCAGTAGAAGTTTTAGAGGGGAAAATAGTTAAAACGATAAAATTATATAAAAAACTATATTATTCACCTAAAGTGAAGTAGATTGAAAAATATATAACTATTTGTTATACTTATATTATCCTGAGGGACACGAATTCTAACGACAAATAAACCAACAGAATAATGATTGGGAATCTAATTAATTGCTGGTGTTGAATGCTGTGACATTGTTACAGAATCCTAAAAGTAATTATGTGATGCCCACCTCGTGAGAACGAGTTTTATTCTAGTTAGCATTCGTTCTCTTGGGGTTTATTATCTTATAAAAAGGAAGTGTAGTATGGACTTAAACAGATTAGAATTATTAATTGGAAAAGAAAATATAAATAAAATTAAAAATTTAAATATATTAGTTTTAGGACTAGGTGGAGTAGGTGGGTACGCTGTAGAGTCACTTGTTAGATGTGGTGTAGAAAAAATTACATTAGTAGATGGAGATTTAATTAAAAAAAGTAATTTAAATAGACAAATAATTACAAATACAAAGAATTTAAATAAATATAAAACTAGAGAATTTAAGAAAAGAATTAAGCTAATTAATAAAGATGCTAAAGTAAATTTGATAAATACTTTTATAACTGAAGAAAATATGTATTTATTATTTATGGATAAATATGACTATATTGTTGATGCATGTGATACTACTAAAATAAAAGTACTACTTATGAAAGAATGCTTACAAAGAAAGATTAAACTAATTTCTTCTATGGGTACTGCGAATAAACTAGATGGTGAAAGTGTAACTATTACAACACTTAATAAAACTAATTATGACCCCCTTGCTAAAAAGATTAGAAAAGAATTTAGTGAATCACAAATGAAAAAAATACATGTAGTTACTTCTACTGAATCAGTTAAAAATAGAAAAACATTAGGTTCCGTGTGTTATGTACCAGCAATCGCAGGAATGCTTATTACAAATTATATAATTAAAGATGTCATGAAAAAATGATATCTTTTTTAATACTCTCATATTATTAAAAGAAGGGAGAGTTTATGAAAAAAATAAAAGTTGGGGTGATTTTTGGTGGGGCATCAAGTGAACATTATGTTTCAGTAGTATCTGCTACATCAGTAATTAAAAACATGAATAAAAAGAAGTATGATATATATCCTATATATATTGATCTTACTGGTAAATTTCACAAGTATGTAAAAGAAGTAGGTAAAATTGAAATACTTGATATAAATGAAATACCCGTTGAATTAGAAAGTATACCAAATATAGGTACATATCTAAAAAAATTAGATATAGTACTACCTATACTGCATGGGGCTTATGGAGAAGATGGATGTATTCAAGGATTATTAGAAATGTATGATATTCCTTATGTGGGCTGTAATGTTATATCATCAAGTATGTGTATGAATAAAATGTATACTAAATTAATATTAAATAATACATTTATTAAACAAGCCCCATGTATTATGCTAAATGTAACAAATAATAAGTATACTTTAATAGATGAATATTTAAATCACACTAAAATATCACTTAAAAAAGTAGACACTAAAATAAAAGAAAAACTTGGTTATCCCGTATTTATAAAACCAGCATCATCTGGCTCTTCAGTAGGAGTAAATAAAGCACGTAATATTAAAGAATTAGCTCATTTTTTAAGCATTGCAAGTGAATATGACAAAGAAATAATTATAGAAAAGGAAATAATAGGAAAAGAAGTAGAATGTGCTATTTTGAATGGCGTTCCATCTTCAGTAGGTGAAGTGTTATCAAGTGATGAATTCTATAGTTTTGATGCAAAATATATAAATAATGAATCGGTTACTTTAATACCAGCAGACTTAGAAAAAGAAGTATCTAATAAAATAAAAGAACAAGCAGTTTTAGCATTTAATGCATTAAAATGCAAAGGAATCGCAAGAATAGACTTTTTTGTAACAACTGAAAATGAAATATATTTAAATGAAATAAATACAATGCCAGGATTTACTTCTATTAGTATGTATCCAAAATTATGGGAACATGATGGAATAAGTTATACTCGCCTTATTGATAAACTTATAGAGAGTGAACTAAATTAAAAAATTATTGCATTTACATTCTTATTCGTTTATAATAAATAACTATAGATGAAAGGAAAAATTATTATGAGAGATGATACCATTCTTACAATTTCAACTTGCATAGCTTGTGTAATAACTTTAGGTGCTGGATTTGCGTTCTTGAGTTGTAGTGAATCAAAGGCTATAAAAATAGACGAAAAATTAAAAGAAGAAACAAAAAAATCAACAAATTATAGTATATCTAGTTCATATCTAGTTGATATACCAAACGGAAAGAAAAATATATTTGTAAAAGTAGATAGAGCTATAGGCTATTGTAATTGTTATGATCCTCAAACTAATATTTTTTATCAAATACCTATTATTAGCGGGGAAAGAAAAATTGGCAATACATTTATTGGAGAAGGGGAAGGAAAAATTGATGCTACTGCTGCTTATCCAATAACTGCTTATTTATCAGAAGAAGAACTTGCAAAAGGATATCTTACAGTTGAAGATATAGAAGCAATTGAATCAAGAGTAAATGAAAATAGTTTAACTAGAAAATTAGGGTAATTAAAAAAAGGAACTTGTAAAAGTCATTACTAGTTCTTTTTATTTTGCTTTTTTATTTCATTATATTTTTTTAATTCTTGTTCATACTTGTTATTCTTAGGTTTGTAGTAAATATCAGTCTTTAATTTATCGGGTAAATATTGCTGTGGAACATAATAATATGGCGGGTAGTCATGTGGATATAAGTAATCAGTTGTATGATTTGTTATGTGATTTGGTACTTTACCAATATTGCCCTTTCTTACACGTTCTATCGCGCCATTTATTGCGATGCAAGCTGAATTGCTCTTAGGGCTTAGACACATATCTATAACTGCGTTAGATAGTGGTAAAATTAGTTCTGGATAACCTAGACGTTCTGCTGCTTCTATTGAAGCAACTACCTTTGGACCCATAGATGGATTAGACATACCTATATCTTCATAACATATTGCTAGCATCCTTCTATAAATTATATCGTAGTCTCCTAGTTCAATTAGTCTTGCTAGGTAGTGAAGTGCAGCATTTTCATCAGACCCTCTAATACTTTTTTGAAATGCACTAAGAATATCATAATAATTACTATCATTCTTATCAAAATCTGCATTAGGTTTTGTATTTATTTCTTTTATTGAGTCAGTATTAAAATTAGGGCCAAAACTATAATAACAAAACTCTATTAAATTATAAGCATACCTTAAGTCCCCATTAGAAAGAGAAGCTATATATTCAATTGTTTCTTTATTTAAATCTAAATCTGTTAAAACATTTTTAATACTTTTTATTGATTTAATAATATCTGTTTTTTCAATTGGTTTTAATTCTAATATTTGGCATCTACTTCTAATCGCTGGATTAATTGAGTGATATGGATTAGATGAAGTAAGTCCAATAAGAGTAATAATACCACTTTCTAAGTATGATAAAAGTAAATCTTGTTTATCTTTATTCATTCTATGAATTTCATCTATTACTAAAATAAGATTACCATACATTTTTGCTTCTTCAAAAACAATATCAAAGTCTTTTTTTGAATTAATTGTAGCATTAAGTATTCTATAATTCATATTAAGTTCATTAATAAGAGCCAAAGCAATAGTTGTCTTACCAATACCACTTTTTCCATAAAAAATTATATTAAAAAGTTTCTTATTTTTAACTAAATTTGATAATATTTTATCTTTTCCAATTAAATGAGTTTGTCCTACTACTTCTTTTAGCGTATTAGGTCTCATTTTATTTTGTAATAAATCCATAGATACCTCATGTATATTTTACCATTTATTATGTAAACTTGAAAGAGAAAATAATTGTTATGGGCACTATTATGTGAGATAATAACTATAGGTATGATGCTTATGAATGATAAAAAAGAAAACAAAACTTTGAATCCTATGATTGAAGACTACAAAATGTTTATTTTATTAAGCAAAAAATTATCTAAAAATACTATAAAAAGTTATATAGACGAGTTGAATAAATTTGAAAGTTTTATAAATAAAGATTTAAGTAAAGTAACTGAAAATGATATACATACATATTTAAAACATTTGAGTGAAACTTTGGCTAATAGTACAGTTAATCATGCGTTAACGGTACTTAAAGAGTTTTATAAATATGAATCTAGAAAGATGAATTTTGTGAATCCTATAAAAAACTTTAGTGGAAGAAAAATAGGGAAAAGATTACCAAAATTTCTATCAGTAGAAGAAGTAGATAGATTATTGAGTGTTTGTCTTACTGATAAGTTTTCATACAGAAATAAAGCAATGTTAGAATTAATGTATGCAGCAGGTTTAAGAGTAAGTGAACTACTTAACTTAAAACTAAGCAGTATAGATGAAATAAATTGTTATGTAAAAGTAGAAGGAAAAGGAAATAAAGAAAGAATAGTTCCACTAACAGATATTGCACTAAAGCATGTAAATGTTTATAAGAAAGACTATAGAAGTAGTCTAATACCCAAGAAAAAGGCATATACTGATATATTATTTTTAAATAATCATGGAGAGATTTTAACAAGAACGGCTTTCTTAAATATAATAAAAAAAGAATCAGCAAGAGCAGGTATTGCTACCAATGTAAGTCCACATATACTGCGCCATAGTTTTGCAACTCACATGATAGAGGGTGGAGCAGACTTAAGAAGTGTTCAAATACTGCTGGGGCATGAAAATATATCTACAACAGAGATATATACACATTTAAGTAATGAATTTATTGCATCAAGTTATTTTGAATCAAATCCAAGAGCTAAAAAGGAGGAAATATAATGTTTAAAAGAATATTTTTAATAGTATTAGATAGTTTAGGAGTAGGGGAAGCGCATGATGCAAAGAGTTATGGAGATACAGGAAGTAATACCCTTGGTCATATTGTAGAAGGAAGAAATTATGATCTAAATATTATGGAGCGACTAGGATTTCTTAATTTAGTAGGAAAAGAAAGTGAAACTAAATATTCAATTTATATGAAAGCAAAACCTAATAACGCTGGAAAAGATACATTAAATGGACACTATGAAATGATGGGTATAAAAAGAGATGAACCTTTTGCTACATACCCAAGTGGATTTCCATTAGAACTTATTAGTAAAATTAAGGAAATTTGTGGAAGAGACGTAATAGGTAATACAGTAGCATCAGGTACTGCGATAATTGAAGAACTTGGTGAAATGCATATGAAAACAGGAGCAATAATCGTTTATACTTCAGCTGACTCTGTACTACAAATTGCAGCTCATGAAGAAATAGTTCCTTTAGAAGAATTATATAGAATATGCTCAGAAATCAGAAAAATAACTATTGGTAGTCCATATAATATTGGAAGAATTATTGCAAGACCATTTACAGGAAAAGTAAATAATTTTACAAGAACTTCTAATAGACATGACTATGCAGTAGACCCACCATACAATACACTTGATAAATTGTTTGAAAGTAAACTACAAGTAATAGCAATAGGAAAAATAAGTGATATATTTAATGGAAAAAGCATTACTACAAAACTTAAAACTAAAAATAATTTAGATGGGCTAATGAAATTAATTGATTTTTCAAAAGCTCAATTTACTGGATTATGCTTTGCTAATCTAAATGACTTTGATTCTCTATATGGACACAGAAGAGACAAAGATAATTATTTAAAAGCATTAGAAGAATTTAACTATTATATACCAATATTTCTTAAAAATTTGCATAAAGACGACTTAGTAATATTCACGGGCGACCATGGAAATGACCCTACATTTAAAGGAACTGATCATACTAGAGAAAATGTACCAGTTGTTATGTTCAGTCCATCTTTCAAAGTTAGTTATAAAATGAATGACAGGGAAACACTTGCTGATATTGGAGCTACTATTCTTGATAATTATAAAATAGAAAATGATTTAGAAATAGGAGAGTCTATATTAAAAGACATAATAAAAGAAGATTAATTCCATCTTCTTTTATTTTAAAATTAACGACTTCTTGAACTGCTACTATTTTTTGAACTACTGTTATTTCTAGAATTGCTTCTACTATTATTTCTACTGTTGTTTCTACTACTGCTGCTGTTTTGTCTGCTGCTACTATTATTTCTGCTGTTGCTTCTAGAATTACTTCTTGAATTAGCCATTAAATATCACCACCTACTATTATTATGGTTTTAAAAATATTAAAAATGTATATAATTAAATGATAATTATGGAAATATTTGGTCCCTTATTAATTTCTACAGTAGCAGGATTGTCTACCGTTATAGGTGGATTAATTGTGTATTTAAAGATAAAAAGAGTAGAGGAGTTTATTACTTTTTGTCTTAGTTTTTCTCTTTCAGTAATGCTTAGTATTTCAGTAATAGAGCTAATTCCTGGTTCTTCTTTAGTAATAACTAGAGAATATGGATATATATTAGGTTTTATAATAATAATATTTACCTTTGTTTTAGGGGTAATTTTAGTGAATTTTATCAATAAAAAGATTAAAAAAAGCTCAGTTTCACCTGCTTCTAACAAAAATCTATATAGGGTAGGGATACTTAGTATGTTTGCTTTAATGATGCATAATTTCCCTGAAGGTATTGCTACATTTATGAGTGCTTATAAAGATATAAATTTAGGAATTAGTTTAAGTATAGCTATAATGATGCACAATATTCCTGAAGGAATCTCTATAGCTGTACCAATTTATTACTCTACTGGTTCTAAAAGAAGGGGAGTAATGTATTCATTTATTTCTGGCCTTGCTGAACCACTTGGAGCAGTACTTACATTTATTATATTTAGAAATTATATAACAGATATAACACTTAGTATTGTATTAATATTTGTAGCAGGAATTATGATAACATTATCTATAAACGAATTATTACCAGAAGCACTTAAATATAATAAAAAAAAGAATATGATTATTGGTCTTATCTTAGGTGGAGTAGTAGTACTTATTAATCATTTCTTGTTATAAATTTAATAGAAGTTAACATAATATATATTATGCGAAATGTGTTATATTTCTTAATTATATATAATATTATGCTTTTCTAGACTGTATTTCAGCTATTTTATTAAATACTTCTGATGCATTATCTCCTGTTATATCTGTATAACCAAGTTCTTTTAATGCTTGTATTTTAAGTGTATTTAATTGTTGTGTACGTGATAATGTTTCTTCTTTTTCTGCATTAATCTCTTGTACAAATCTATTGTGAGATTCAACTAATTTACTCTTAGTAGCCCCACCATTGTTATATAGCGTAAATGCAGTAAATATTATACTTTCTAATATGAATTGTTTATTTTCATCAAATTTAAATTCCATTGGATTTGTAAATCCTGTTTTTTTAGATAAATAAGCAAATAAATACTTAATCTCAGGAATATTTTCCATAGATTGAAGAACGTGGTATAGATAGAGAAAAGTATAGTAAGTCTCATCTCCCCTTTTCTCTTCTGTGAATTTTTCTTTTATTATGAATACTAAATCATTTAATAATCCTTTTTCATCTTTAGAAAGTTCTTTTAAATCAAAGAATTGTTCATTAACAGTATTTTCATCTTTAATATTCTGATAAAGTCTAGTTTCCACTTGTTCTAAGTACTCTGCATTTACTTTGATTTTTTTCAAAGTATCTTCATCTCCATCTTCAATATCAAAAAGTTTAAAAAGCATAACTTTCTTTTCTTTAGGCCATTTATTTAAATTTTCAAGTTCTAAATAATTATATATCATTTGTCTTGAAACCCCTAAATATTTAGCTAATTTTACTTTTGAAATACCTACTTCTTGTAATAATTCATTTAAATATGTCATAATATCTCTCCTACTCTTTATATTATAATTTTATAACCTTTACATATACTTGTCAAGTATTTATGTAAAATAAAAAGAATAGGCTTCCCTACTCTATACTTAAATAATTATTACTTTTCTCTTTTAAGAGACTTTCCTCCAACAGTTATTTCACCATTTTCTAGTTTTGTGTATAGTGAATTTAGAATTGCACGATATGTAGTGATGTATATAATGTTTGTAGTACCAGTAGAACACATACTACCTAATGTTTTAGCATTTGTTAATTTACGTGCTTTTTCTTTTGCATAATCAATTAATTCATCTGCGTTTTTAAAATTTTTCATTTTTATCTTCCCCTTTCATTTCGCTATATAATACCACAAAAAAGAAAAAAAATCTAGAGTTTATCTAAATTTTATAAATACCAGAGTTTTTCTCCATTATTTCTTACTTCTTTTATAATCCCACCCATAATCATTTCTTCGCCTGAATATATTACACATGCTTGACCTGGGGTTACTGCTTTTTCCCCTTCATATTTGACACTCACTTCATTATTACTTAAATACTCTATACTAATTGGCACGTCTTTTGATCTATATCTAAATTTACAAGTAGCAAACGTAGGTTTTGTTTCACTTATATAATTCATATTTTCAATTATCGCTTCATTACTAAGTAGATACTTGTTATCGTCCCCAAATGCTACATAAAGAATATTATTTTTGGTATCTTTACCACATACATAATGGCGCTTTTCATCTCCCGATAATCCAACGTTTTTCCTTTGTCCTATAGTATAGTTCATAAGCCCAGTATGCGAGCCTATAACCTTACCTGTATCAATATCTACAATATTTCCGTCTTTTCCCTTTAAATAATTTGAAACAAACTGCTGATAATGTCTTTCTCCAATAAAACATATTCCTGTAGAATCTTTCTTATCAGCAACAGGTATGTTATTCTCCTCAGCTATTTTTCTTACTTCTTCTTTTGTATAGTCTCCTATTGGAAATAATATATCTTTAAATTGATTAGTTGTTACTTGAGATAAAAAGTAAGTTTGATCTTTATTTCCGTCAATCCCACGTAGTACTTTATTTCCTTTTATTCTAGCATAATGTCCTGTAGCAATTTTATCAGCACCTAAACGTCTTGCTTCTTTGATAAATACATCAAATTTTATATATTTATTACACATAATATCCGGATTAGGAGTTCTACCACGTTCTAATTCAGACAAAAAGTATTTGAATACGTTATCCCAGTATTCTTTTATAAAGTCTACTCTATATAAAGGTATAGATAATTCATCACACACCTTCTTAGCATCAATATAATCAAGTTCTTGAGGACATACGCCTTCAGTTATACCTTCAGGGTCATTATTAATATTCGAGTCCCAATTCTTCATGAATAGGCCAACAACATCATATCCCTCACGCTGTAGTAAATATGCAGCAACTGCGCTATCTACTCCTCCACTCATTCCTACTATTACTTTCATATCTCTCACATCCAAAAGTATTATATCACAAGTTTAATTAAAAATGTATTTAAGAATACTTCTAATATACTGCAAACTACAGACAAACCTATAAATATTAAATAAGTAATCATATATTTTTTTAAAACTTCTATTAAGTTAAATGATTCATTTAATTTAATTTTATTATATATTTTCTTAGAAAATTTAATTGATATTATAGAAAGTGAAACAATTAAAAATACATTTATAAAAACTTGTGGAAACATAAAAATAATACTGTAAACTATGCCTTTTAATCCATAAATCATTACAAAACTAGATATTAAAAACCCTGCGATAAATCCCTTATAAACTATTATTCCATATATTATTGGAAAAAATATAAATAGAATGCCTACACTCCAAATTAGAGTGATATATAGAAAATTTATTTTTGCACTATTTATAAATCCTTCAAAATAATTGTATTTATTCGCATTAATAAGCGCAATATACTCTTCTATTTCTTTTGTAACAATAACCTTGTCCATATCACTAATATAAAAAATAAAAGCTAGTCCTCCTATAAAACCAATAATTAGTAGTATTATTATAAATAGTAAAGTTTTTCTATTTTTAAAATTTTTCATATTTAATTATATTATGCATATTTGATTTTATGAAAAAATATTATATAATAATTTATGAGGTATTTAATATATGAAAAAAAAGACAAAACAAAAATTAAAAAAAGTATTCATTTGGTTTTTAGCCGGGTTAATGTTTTTAAGCGTTTTCTCTGGAATATTCGCCTTTATATTTTCTTAAATGAAAGGCTTTTTTTATATGAATCAATTGTATTGCTCATAAGCATAACTACAGTCATAGGCCCTACTCCACCTGGTACAGGCGTAATATAACTAGTTTTTTTATTTACGCTATCAAAATCTACATCACCATATAATTTTCCATCTTCACGAGTAATACCAACATCTATTACTACAGAACCATCTTTTACCATATATCCTTTAATTAAATGTTTTATTCCAGTTGCAGACACTAATATGTCTGCATTTTTTGTATGGAATGATAAATTTTTAGTTTTTGAGTGACACAAAGTAACAGTAGCATCCATATTTATAAGTAAATTAAATAAAGGTTTACCCACTAAATTACTTCTTCCCACTATTACTATATTTTTACCTCTAGTATCAATATTATAAAATTCTAATAGTTTAATAATTCCTAGAGGAGTACAGGGAATAAAAGATACATTGTTGTTAATTAAATTTACTTTACTTGTATTAGTTAAACCATCTACGTCCTTTGAAGGTAAAATAGTGTTTAATATTTTATCAGTATTAAATTTGTTTGGAATTGGAAGTTGCACAATTATTCCATTTACATTTATATTTTCATTTAGTTCACTAATTTTATTTATTATTACATCTTCATTATCAGTTTCATTAAACTTTTCATGAATAAAATTAAAACCTAAAGAATCAGCTATTTTTCTTTTTTGTGCGACATATACATCACTTGCGGCATCATCGCCAATTTGTAAAACTGCAAGAGTTGGGGAAAATTCAAGTTTTTTTACTTCTTCTTTTATATCTTGTAGTAATTTAGAAGACACTTCTTTTCCATTCATTATTGTCATTTTCATCACCTAACTTTGTATTATTTTATTCATTAATAATGATACTTTTTCTTTATATGGACTAACATCATGATTATTTTTATATTTATTTAGTATTTCTATAATCATTGTAGTAATTAATTCAAAATCTTTTTCTTTAAATCCTTTAGTAGTCATCGCCGGAGACCCTATTCTTATTCCACTTGACATACTTGGAGATAGCGTTTCAAAAGGAATAGTATTTTTGTTTAAAATTATTCCTACACTTTCAAGGATTTCTTGTGCATTACGTCCTGTAATACCAAAAGTATTATAAACATCTATAAGTAATAAATGGTTATCAGTACCATTACTAATCATTTTAATATTATTTTTTCTAAACACTTCTTCCATTGCTTTCATATTTTTTAATACTTGATGTTGATACTCTTTAAAATCAGATTTCATTGCTTCATAAAAGCACTGTGCTTTAGCGGCAATTACATGCATTAATGGTCCACCTTGGATACCCGGAAATACAGTCCTATTTATTTTTTTAATAATTTCTTCATTGTTTGTTAAAATGAGTCCGCCACGTGGTCCCCTTAAAGTTTTATGTGTAGTAGATGTAATAATATCTGCATATGGAAAAGGACTAGGATGTACGCCTGCTGCTACTAACCCACTAATATGCGCTATATCTGCCATTAAATATGCACCGCACGTATCAGCTGCTTCTCTAAATTTTTTAAAATCAATTATTCTAGAATATGCACTAGCTCCAACTATTATCATAGATGGTTTTTCTCTTTTTGCAATATTTATTAATTCTTCATAATCTATAAGTCCTGTTTCCTTGTTTACTTCATAATTTATTATATTGTATTCTTTACCACTAAAACTCATATTATGTCCATGAGTTAAATGTCCCCCAGAACTTAAATTCATACTAAGTATTTTATCACCTATGTTTAAAAGTGCTTTATATACAGCCATATTAGCAGTACTTCCAGAATGAGCTTGTACGTTTGCATATTTACAATTAAATAGTTTACATGCATAACTTATTGCAAGTTCTTCTATTGCATCTACATTTTCACATCCACCATAATATCTTTTATTAGAGTATCCTTCAGCATATTTATTTGTAAGTATGCTACCTTGTAATTTCATTATACTTTCTGATGCATAATTTTCAGACGCTATTAGATTTATAACACTATTTTGTCTTTTTTCTTCATTCTCTAATAATTTTTCTATTTTTTTATCCATTTTTTCACCTACAAAGAATTATATATTAAAACTCACTTTAATACAAGAAAAAAGAAGGCTAATTTTCTCCTTCTTCTAACATAGTTCTTATAAATATTCCATATCCTTCTTTTGGACTTGTAACAACTACATGTGTTACAGCCCCTATTATTTTATTATTCTGAATTATTGGACTTCCACTCATTCCTTGTATAACTCCCCCTGTATTATTTAATAATTCTTCATCAATTATTTCGAAGCTGATAGATTTAGATGTATCTATTTTTGATTTATTTAATTCTTTTATATCAATTTCATAAGTTTTAATGCTATTTCCATCAATTATTGTATAGATATAAGCACTACCTAGATTAATTTCATCAAACTCTGCGACTGACATTAAATCTTTTTGAGGAATTACACCAGTATATAATCCATATAAACCAAATTTTGAATTTTTATTAATTGAACCTAATACTTTATTATAATAAATTGAAGCATTTTTACTTCCTACTATTCCCTCAGCACTCCTGTCAATACTATTTACAAAACTTTCAAATATATTTCCACTTTTTATTTCGACTCTTTCATTTGTATCTCCCATAACAATTTCATGTCCAAGTGAACCATATATTTTAGTAACTGGATCTATATAGGTAAGAGTACCAATTCCTGTTACTTTTTCTTTTATATAGAGTCCTGTTTTATATACTCCATCTTCATGTATAAGCCTTAATGTTGTATTAATTACTTTGTTATTTCTTTTTACTTTAATATTTACTCTTCCATTAATTATTTTTTCGTCTATAATTTTGGTCATTTCATTTATAGAACTCGGATACTTTCCTTCAATTTCTAATATAATGTCTCCTATTTTTAAAGTATCTTTGCCAATAAACTCTCCATTAACTTTATAGAATCCTACAACTACAAGTCCATCTGTATTAATAGTTATTCCTATATTTTCTCCACCTGGAATAATAGACTCAGAGTAAGCCAAAATATTAATTGGAAGAATAAGCAAAGTTAGTATTATACTTGCTAACCTCTTCATATAACACCTCTATTATTTAGTATATACAAGATTAATAATTCAACTTATATTTAAACAATTAAAAATTACCAATGTTTGTATTGGTAATTTATGGATTATTCAGTTTCAAAATCTTCAAATTCATCATCTTTATTTAAAACTTTGTTTACTGTTTTAGTGGCATTTTTAAGTTTTTCATCACAAAACGATAATAATTCAGTAGCTTCTTTATATTTATCTACCATTTTATCAAGTTCTATGTTTCCGCTTTCAAGTTCTTTTACAATACTTTCTAACTTTAATAAAGCACTTTCAAATGTTTCTTTTTTATCCATTATTTACTCCTTTCACTGTGGCATTAATACACCCTTTACTTAATGTTATATCAATGTTATCTCCAATATTTATATTATCTGTACTTTTGCATATTTTTCCATCCACTTTTACTATAGAATACCCTTTTTCCAATATATTTGTAGGGTTTAATAGTTCAAGTTTTAACTTATATCTTTCAAATATATTTACTTGATATATTATTTTGCTATTTATAACATGTTCTAATTTTGATTTAATTTCATTGAGTTCTTTTCTTTTCACTTCAATCATATTAATCGGATTATTTATTATATAATTTGACTCATATTTATTTAGTTTTTCTTTAGAGTGATTAATTTTACTTGTTAATGATGAATTCATTCGATTTACTGCTTCTGATAAGTATGACTCAATATCTTCTATATCTTTAACTACCATTTCAGCGGCAGCAGTAGGAGTTGGAGCGCGCATATCTGCGACAAAGTCTGCGATTGTATAATCTATTTCATGTCCTACAGCACTAACAACGGGAACTTTACTTTCATATATTGCTCTTGCTACACTTTCTTCATTAAATGCCCACAAGTCTTCAATAGAGCCTCCACCACGTCCTACAATTAGAACATCTATATCAGTTTCATTAGCGCGACGAATCATTTTTACAATAGATTCTTTAGCACCTTCTCCTTGCACCAAACTAGGAAATAAATATATTTCACATAATGGATATCTTCTATTGATTGTACTGATTATGTCTCTTACTGCAGCACCTTCCCTAGCCGTTATTACTCCAATACGCTCAGGGAACCTTGGAATTCTTTTTTTGTGTATTGTGTCAAATAGTCCTTCATTTGATAACTTTTTCTTCAACTCTTCAAAAAGTATATATAAGTTACCCACTCCATCAGGTTTTATATCAAATGCCATTATTTGATAACTTCCACTTGCTGGGTATACATTTATTTTTCCACTAACTATTACACTATCTCCATCTTTTGGAGTAAATGCAAGTTTACCAGCAGAATTAAACATAACTGCATTTATTTTGCTTGTCTCATCTTTTAGGGAAAAATATACATGTCCACGAGAATGATATTTTAGATTACTAATTTCTCCTTTTACAGATATAAAATTTAGAAGTCCGCTACCTTCTAAAGTATCTTTAACTATCAAATTTACATCAGTTACTGTTAAATAATCCATTTAGACCTCGTTATCTAAAACAGCATCCAATACAGCGTTAATCATAGGTACAACTTTTTCATCTGAATATTTTTTAGATAGTTCTATTGCTTCATTAATCGCAACCACTTTAGGAGTAGATGTAAATAAAAGTTCAAAAACACTAAGTTTCAAAATAGCTTGATCTGTAGTGCCAAGACGTTTAAAACTCCAATTTTTTAAATATTTTTCTATAATACCTATTATATGATTTTCCTTTTCTATTACACCATACACAATAGAATTAACAAATTCATTGTTAATCTCTACATGTTCTTTAATAATAGAACTTACATCATATTCAATTTTTTCATTTTTATAAAAATCAATTTGATATAAAATAATCATTATTTTTTCTCTAAGTTCACTTCTAGTATATTTCATAATGTACTCCTTTTTTTCTATCTAATTATACTACAATACTCTATATTTTTAAAGATTACAAGTAATATTATTTATATTTACTTTATTATCTTTAATAGTTATATTTCCTGTGCATTTTTCTATGTTCCCACTCGCTTCCATATATCCTGTTTCTAAAAACTCACTAAGCGGTAACTCTTCTGCTTCAGTGCCAGAGCCTACTACTGCATTACCAGATTCATTATAACTTACCGGAAAAGGACAAATATAGTCTTCGTTTATAGGATTTATACAGTAATCATTTAAGTATAGTTCAACTGATTGTTTCAAATTTCTCTTTTGAAAAGAACTTAAGTTATTTTTACTTTTGTTTAAATTATCCAGTACATTTGGAACAACAAGCAAACTAATTACTGAGATTAGTAATAATACTACCAAGAGTTCAATTAATGTAAATCCTTTGTTTTTCATATATTCTCCTATATTTATTTTACATGATTTTATTAATTTTGTATATAATAAAATTGACATAAGTAATAAAATATTGTATTATATTTAAGTAATCACGGAGTAGTACTCAAGTGGCTGAAGAGGCGCCCCTGCTAAGGGTGTAGACTGGGAAACTGGTGCGAGAGTTCAAATCTCTCCT
>CAYXHQ010000011.1:0-18786 GCA_964465245.1 uncultured Muribaculaceae bacterium
TCTACTTTTTCTTTTGTTATTATTTCGTTCATACAACACACTCCTTATTAACACTTCGCAAATGTTTAAATATATGATATCTACAATTGTGAAACTTGTCAACAATAAAAAACAAGGAAATTTATTCCTCGTTTCAATATATATTAACTATTTACTAGTCTTAAATATTTAATTATATCTCTATCAGAGAATGTCTTTCCTTGACTAATTAACACATTATTAATAATTAATCCGGGTTTATTTTTAACATTCCATTTTTTAGCTTCAGACTCACTGTCAAGCAGTTCTAATTCAATATTATATTCTGTTTTTTTTATTAATTTATTTATAACTTTTTTTAATTTTATTCCATTAGAGCAATTCCACCCAACTAGTTTTATATTCATATTTCCTCCTTTCACATATAACTATAAACCTTAAATGTGTCTATATTATGAAGTACATGTGAAAAGTTAGTGGGTTTACATATATTTTTTCAATAAATTAGTTGCTTTTTTAACACCGTTATCACTAGCAATTTTTAAATATTCTATTCCTTTTTTCTTTGTCTTAATATTTCTTAAGTAATAATATACAGCTAAATTATAAAAACTATAATAATTCCTTTCACTTATTGGTGCTTCACTAGATTTTAAATAATATATATATGCAGTTTTTTTATCGCCTTTTTTTCTATAATGTTCTCCTACTTTATTTAAAGCCCATGATTCACCTAAGTCCGCACTTATTTTATAATATTTTAATGCTTCTTCTTTATTACCTTCAGTTTCACAAATTATCCCTAAATTATTGTAAGCATATGCGTATCCTAACTCACCTGACTCTAAGAAATATTTTTTTGCGTTTTCTATGTCTTTCTTTTTATCTGGTGTAAGCCCTTTTAAATAGCAATTTCCCATAGTGTTATATGCTGCGGCACTTCCTAGATTAACTGCTCTTTTTAAGTATTGCCATGCTATATTAAAGTCATCTTCTATATTTCCTACTTTGCCTTCAAGTATAAGATATGCTACCATTAAAAATGCTTTAGGATGATTTTTACTTGTTGCCCTTAAATAGTATTCGTAACTTTTCTTGTAATCTACTTCTCCACTTACAAGACCACTATATTCTAGTGAACCCAGCTCAGCATTAGCATACATATTATTTTTCTTTGATAGCTCTTGTAAAGATGTAATATAACTTATCCCTTGATATAATTTAACACTTAAGTATTCTTCAAGTTCACGTTTGTTTATACTTACCTTTATATTCTGCACATATATTGGTTGAATGTTTTCTAGCACTGTATATAAAATCAATTCAACTATTGCATCATAATAATTTTTATCTTTCATATAAGTATTTATTTTATTTCTAAATTTACTACTCACATGCTCATCATTTTTAGATATTTTATATAATTCTTCACATAGAATTTTTATATTTTTATTCTTATTAATTAAACTAATACTTTTTTCTTTATATATTTTTTCGTCCATTATATTCATAAGGGAATACACTGCATCAATAAATACATATTTATTATTTTCATACTCTTCTTTTAAACTAGCAAATATATTTTTATATTCAATCCCTATCGCGCGATATCCTATGCAATAGTTATTAACAGTAGTATTGTTTATTTCACTTATATTAAATAAAGAACAAAATATTTCACTTTGCATCGCACTTCTTGGGCTTACTGATATTTTTTTTATAATGTTAAACATATTACCAAGAGATAAATAGTTTTTATTTTCATTCATTTTAACATAGTTTTTCATAAATACATTATACCATGCTTGTGGACTATTGTGGATGCATAAAAGTAGACTTTTTATTCATAACTTAAATATAATTAAACTAGGAGGAACCATGAAAAAAATTTTTAAAAATTACAAATCATCTATAATATTGCTACTTTTTATTATACTTGGTGGTGTAGCTGGGCTAATATTTAAGAGTGATGTAATTGCAGTTAAACCACTCGGAGATTTATTTTTAAATCTGTTACTTGTAATAATTGTACCACTTGTTTTCTTAACTATTAGTACTTCTATTGGGCGTATGAAACAACCTAAAAGAATAGGAAAAATACTTTTATCAATTGTTGGTATATTTATTGCTACATCTCTTGTTAGTGTGCTTGTAGGATTTATAAGTACACATACAACTAAACTTGTAGATACAAAAGACGGGATAAGTATTAGAGAGTCTTTAGAAACTAATAGTGAAGAAATAACAAAAACTGAAGAAGTAAATTACTTAGCTAAAACAGTTGATACCATAAGTGTTGATAATTTTTCTAAGCTTTTATCTCGCGATAATATGATTGCTTTAATTATGTTTTCTATATTAATAGGGCTTTCAATAAACTTAGCAAAAGAAAAGGGAGAAGCATTTCTTAAAGTCTTAGAAAGTGCGAATGAGGTTATAGGAAAACTTATTAAAATTGTAATGTACTATGCTCCTATTGGACTTGGATGTTATTTTGCATATATTGTTGGTACATTTGGTAAAGAGATTGCTTTAGGGTATGGTCGCACATTTGTAATATACTTAATTACTGCAGTATTTTTTTACTTTATAGTATATTCTATTTATGCTCTTATTGGTGGAGGACGCGAAGGATTCAAAAGATATTGGAAAAATATTATACCTGCGACTGTTACAGCATTAGCTACTTGTTCATCTGCAGCATCTATTCCTGTAAACACAGAATGTTCTAAAAAAATGGGTATGCCTGATGATATAGTTGATACAACTATTCCACTTGGAACTAATTTCCATAAAGACGGGTCTATCATAGGAAGTGTATTTAAAATTATGTTTTTAGTGTATTTATTTAATGCAAGTGTAAGTACACCTAAGATATTACTTGTCTCTCTTGTTGCTACACTTCTTGTTACAGCTGTGCCAATTGGCGGAGGGACAATATCAGAGATGCTAATAATTACAGCACTTGGATTTCCAGTCGCAGCATTACCAATACTCACAATTATAGCAACCATTATAGATGCTCCAGCGACGGTATTAAATGTTGTAGGAGACTCTGCTTCATGTATGATGGTAACTAGAATTGTTGATGGCAAGAATTGGATTAAAAGAAAAAAAGTTTAAAGTCATAAAAGAAATACAATTAACTTTGTATTTTTTTTGTTGTATAAAAAAGAGTTAAGCATATTATTGATTAGGTGATTATATTGAAAAAATTCATTATATTAATAACTTTGTTATTTACAAGTATTCCTAATATTTATGCCTCAGATACTGAGAAACTACCAGTAGAAATTGATTTAGTTAAACCGTTTTATGCAGATGTATCAAAAACATATGGAAATAACCTTACTACTATAACTTATAAAAATAATTTGTTGGTAACTGATTTAACAGATACAGAACTTAAAAAAATACTTAGTCAAAAAAGTGGTAGTGGTTCAACTAAACTTACTTACTATGAAACTCTAAATATTAATGTATATCCAGTAGAGGGTACACCTTATGAGTCTCTTAAAGGAAAAACTTCTTTGTATAGAGCAAATGACGGTGGTGCTTGGTTAAGTAATGATGCGCCTTATACTAGGGATGCATATGAGGTCTCTGAGTTATTGCCACTCAAAAGTAATTTTTGGCCTTATGGATTTAAAGTAACTTATAGAAAAGATACAGAAGGTGAATTTATAAGTACAGTTCCTTCAGGAAAAGATTTATCTAATAAAACTTTAGAAGAACAAATTGCAACAATTTTTGATATTGATTTGAGTACACATCCAAATGGAGTAATAGAGTTATACCCAGAAAAACTGTCATTTAAACCTCTTACGAATAGAAGCTATGCTCTTAGAATTGACTTTTATGATAAATCAAATGGCATATCTCCTACTCTCAAAGATGGAACAACTGACAAATATGAAATAAGTTCATTAAATAAACTTGGAACTGAATATTTATTAATAAGGTATGAAAAAGGCGAAGATGCTAGCGTTTCATTAAATGTTGATTATGAAAAAGTAGGTGGATTTGATGGTAAAATATTTATACCAATAGGATTAGTATTAATAATTATTATAAGTGCATTTGTATATATTAAAAAATACCGAATAAAAGTTATAAATTCTCAAAATAAAACATAAATTTTAAGTTTATGTTTTATTTTATAACAATATACTTATTAACAGTAGAATGTAATACATTATCTTTATATAATTCAAAAGTTATTCTGTATGTACCTGAAGTAACACTTGAAGAAAGTGTTGGTTCCCAAAATGATACATTACCTAGAGTATATTTGTTAGTATCATATGGAGTAAGTGCATCATTTATGTAATTTGCTAAATTATCTAATATGTATTCATCATTTTCTTTTTTATAAATTGAAACAACTATATTTGAATTAGAGCTATTTGTTTTATTAATTTCATATAGAAGTGTATATGGATGTCCACTTTCTATTACATTTATTTTAGCACTATCTAATGAGACTTTAAGCCCTGCGAAATTAACTGAACTAATAATTAATTCAATATCATTTATACTGTCAATAGTTTGAGGAAGTAATCCATCAAAAGATGCAAATAATTCACCTTTTAAAGTATAATTTCCATCAGATAGATTATTACCAAAACCAAAATCAAGTGTAACATCTTTAGAGATTTCTGTAGATATATCTCCTAAATATATGATACAAGCATTATTTTTAATATGGCAAGAAACACCATCATATGTGATAACAGCATTTTCAGGCATTGTAGTTTGGTTCTTATCTGCGTCTAACAAAGTAAATCTTACTCCTACTTTTTTACCAAATTTTGTTGTATCTGTTACATCTTCATTATTATATTTTCCATACTCTTCTTTAGCATATAGAGTAAAATCAATAATTTCATCAGGATCTATGCTTTCTTCTGACGTAGTTATTTGAAAATCTATATTACTTGCTTGATTTGAAATTGTAAAATTTGCGTTTGTCATACTTCTTATCTCTTCTCCAATAACTGTATTTAAAGCTATAGTGTACGCGCCTTCATTTAAAGGAGTAATAGCATTAGAAAAATCTATCATAAAATCAAAGTTTTCATATACTTTTTTAGTTTCACTACTGTAATATGTAGTGTTTACGTAATTACTTGTACCAGCCATTAACGTAAAGTCAGAAAGTAAATATTCAGTTTTTAGTGTGTCATTAGAATTTACAATATAATAGTAATATGAAAGTGTATCATTGCTTTTGTCGATCATAGTAATAGATGTACCAATAGGCAAAGGAGTGCTTGTAATTAGTTTTCTTACGTGTTCTACATTTGCATAAGTATAAGTACTACCAAATATTGCATCTATTTTCGCATTCATAGTGAAACTACTATTTGGAGTAATGTATACTTTTTTATCCATATTTTCATAAGTATTCCCAGGATAAATATTAGCAGTATATTTTTTACCAGCACTTGTTTTTAATATTAATCCATTTATTGCGTTTTCTAAATTTGTTTTAGCATCTGTCAAACTAGTTGTTGACGCTTCAGGATTAGCAATAACATTTGTCGCTACATCTAAAGCATCAACTAGATCTTGCCATGAATAAGCAGTATATTTCACTTGATCTAAATCCAAAGCTTCTTCAATAGTGGCAGTTATTCCTACTCTTGAACCAGATAGTTCATAATAAACTCTATGGTTAATTGGAATGCTTCCATAAGTTGCACTACTTGTACCATTTATTTCGGTATAATTAGTTTCATTAGTAACACTGCTTACTCCATAATTGGTACTACTTGTGTTAACAACTACATTTTTATTTGTTAAATCACTTGAACTATATAAATAATCTTTTGTGTATCCAGTATATGAAATACTATTTCCATTAACTGTGAACCCACCTATTATTTCATCTTCTATAGGTTCAATAACTATATCTCTAAACCAATATTTACTTGTGTTAGTCGCACGTGTTGCGAACATTACATAGTCTGCATAATTAAATCCAAGTTGCCTAAACTCTAAAGCTGATTTAACCGTATTATTTCCAACTTTTATATCATATTTTTTATTTCTAACATCTAGTATATATTCTATTTTATCTGTCCATACTCCTTTAGTTATAGGTGTTGCAAAATATGTATTTTGATTTGTTCCAGTTGCAGTTCTATAAACAATTCCATATCTGTTATTAGAAGTACTAAAATATGTTTCAACTAAACTATTTGGTGCTATATTAGCAGTTCCGTCTTCCCATACTGAAGGTGAACCATTAACTACCCATACTCTTAAGAAATTATTATCATAGTTTCCAGCATCTATAAAAGTATGATAAGAGAATTTAAATCTTCCATATAATTTTGCCATTTGCCTTGAAATTTCTGACATACTTTTTAATGTTGCACCACCAGTTGTACTTTCCATCAAAATACTAAAATAATTTTCTTTTTGTTCTAATGATTGATTGTTATTATTTGGGTCTAATTCATATAAATCCCAAGTTTCTCTAAAGTCATCTATTGTTTCGTAGTAAGATGTAGTATCTATCATAAATGCATTATTTTCTACTTCATGAGTACTCTTAACACTAACTATATTAGCATAATTAGTTACTCTATTTGTTAATAATGTTTTTGTATTAAGTACTACCTTTTCACCCTCTAAAAAGTTTTTAGAATAAACCTTATAAATAACTTCTTCTGTCCCCGAATAAGCAGTTACTATATCACCAGTATCAGTATACCCGTTTTCAATAATAGCCCCTGCATTTCTATCTTTAAATATTGAAATTGTTATATCTCTTTTAGCAATTAAATTGATTTCTCCATTTAAACTTAATATATTCTTTTTAAATGAGAAATAGTTTGAATTCATATATTTAAGTGGCACACTTCTAAATTTTAAGTTTTCATTATCTTGATAAACTGTATTTTCATTTTCAAGTACTTTTACAAATTTGTAGTTATTTAATAATTCTTGAGACATATTTACAATGTTAATAAGTGAACTTTTATCATCTGTTGGATACATTCTAACTAAACTACCAATTGCTTGTTCTAAATGATAGTAACATAAAGCAACCTCTTCACTAGGAGTAGAATTATTATATCCTTCCCCTTCAGTAGCAAAAAGATCTGCCTTATCCCACGAAACTTTTGTATGAACATTCTTATCATAATTTGTTCTAAAGTTTTCAATTAAATCACTAAGTTCTTCATAAGTAACACTAGCTTCTGATACTGGAAGAATACTCAGTGTATAAATGTATTCAACATTATTAGCATCTTTTATATTAATTGTTACTGTTTGATTATCAATGTTTTTTGTAACAGTATATCAATTATTTTCATTTGCAACAACTTCAATAGTATCATTTTCATCCATAAAATATTCAGAATATATATCATATTCAAATACTGCTTTATCAAAATTACTAATAGATGCTCCATCATATTTAATATCAATTATTGGATTTGCATAAATATTTTCTAATACAAAATTTTTAACATAGAATTCTCCTAGGGAACTGCTACCTGTTCCAATAATTAGATTATTAATATCTGAAACAGAGTGTAAAAACCCTGCATTTTCTGTATCTAAGACGTTATCTATATATATTGAATATGTAGAGGTATTTTCATCTACAACTATTTTGTAATTGTGCCATTCGCCTAAATTATAAGGAATAGTTCCTTCAATATTTTGAACAACATTATTGGTATCAGTAAATCTATGATATGTATAAATTTTATTATTCTTTTGGAAATATGATTCTACTGCAACATTTGTTTTAGTGTTAACATCTATTTGTGGACCATTTGATAAAAATACTCTATTCCATTTATTAGCATAACTGTTTGACGGTATATAAAAGTCAAAACTTACACTATATTTCGTAGTAAGAGGATTAATTGTTCTTTCCATATAAGTCATCGCAGAAGTATTTGTGTCTATAAAATGAATTGCCTCTTCTTCTCCCACAGTACTTGCGTTTATTAAAGCATTAGTAGCTGGATGCAAAGCCCATCCATCAAATAATGGGTTGTTATTTTTATTATAGATTTTATAAGTCCAAATAGTATCAAATAAATCAGTTACTGTAAGTTCAAAACATCCTTCAGTAGAATTGTAATTTAATGTGCTTGATTTATAATAATACCCTTCATCAAAAATTATAACGCTACTACTATTTATTCCTTCAATATAATATTCATAAGCATCATCTCTAAATCCATCTATTACATTTCCATTTACTTTTACATTACTAATTACAGAAGTAGGTATTGGTATTATTTCAACATCGTCTATGTAATAATTAGAGTTACCGCCAATCCATGTACCAAATACTACATTATCTAAAGTATTACTATTTCTTGCCCAAAATAACAAAGTTGATGCATATTCTTTTCCATTTACTTTTACTCTATATGTATGATTAATTGCATTTACTTCAAGTTCAAAATCATTCCATGCGTTATAAGATAAATTTGAAAATAATTTTGTAATTGTATCAGGTGCAGTATTATCTATCCCTGTAAAACTTCTTGCTCCATAAAATACTCCAGATGTATTTGAGTCCATATATGTTTCTATTGCAACTTTACCTGTTTTATCATTTTCATCTGTCATTTGACCATTAGTTAAGAATACTCTTAGCCATGAATTGGAGTTAACATCATCTGTAATATATGCTCTATACTTTAATTTAAATTTTGACATAGGCGCGAAAGATTTTTGAATATATGATATATCTGTACTGTTATCAATGAAATGAAGAGTATCTCCATCTAATGAATTATCTACCAATATAGAATTTCCTGGTGTTATTTTTGCATTCCATCCTATTTTTATAGATTCATGATTAAAATCAGTAAAATCTTCTTTAAAGAAAACTAAATTATTTATCTTTTCAGTTTCTTTCACTACTACTATTTGATTATATCCATTATTTAAATCACTTAAGTTATCTATATTACTTTGAATTGTAATTGATTCACCTTTTAAATATGATTTTTTGTATATTTCATATTCTACTCCGTTACCACCGATAATAGTGTCATTAGTTAGTGTATAGTTTGATAAATATTCAGGGATGGAAGATGCAGGGTCTCTTAATATATAAACATCTATATCTCTTTTAGAAGCAAAAACTATGAAGTCAGCCGCTATATGATTAGCATCCGCATTTGGGAGTAACAAATATTCTGAGTTTAAATATTTAAATGGAATTTCTGTAAATGTGAAGTCTGAGTCCGAATATATTTTTTTACCTGTACTAAATGCATCTTTTATTCCATTTGTAAGTATGTGTGTTCCTGTATATGACATACTTTCAATTAATACTGAACTATTAGACAATGTCTCTTCTGCTTGTCCTAGCATGGTTCCATCTCCATACCCTGGATCTGTAAGAGAAGTTAGGGAATATGGAGTAGTTTTCTCTATTTCACTTACTCCAGTTACGCCACTATCAGTGTTAGAAATAGACAAAGAAGTTATACTAAGAGGACTAATCAATGTTAAACCACTAGTAGTGCTTGCACTTAAATTTATAGTACCTGGGGTTAATGTAGTTTTTATTGCTACTCTTGATATACCTGACTCTAAGTATAAAGTATTTACATTTGTACTACCCTCTATTCTAGAGTTATATCCACCTCTCCATATAAATGAGTTTGTATCTCCCATTATATTAAATGTCATTAAGTCACTTAAAGATTCTCCATCATATGTAATACATCTATTATTATTTTCATCTAATATTTCTGCATCTACTAGGATAATATCCGATCCATTTGCCTTTATACCTTCTGGATTATTAATTTGAGTAAGTCTTATTTTTGAAGGAGTGCCATGAGTAGAAATAGAAGATACAGTTGAATTAATTAAAGCACCTTCACTATCATACCCACGTGCAGTAAGGGTACCACTTACCCATGGAATACCAGCAAAAGTCCAAATATATTTATCTGATAACGCTCCTGTATACTCAGTTTCATTTACAAATAGTTTTAAATTTGATACTCCTTTTGCTACTACTTTCACATCTCTTATAGTACCAGTAGTATAATTCCAATGTCCTATTATATATGAAGATGGGTTATCTCCAAATATTACTGAATCAACATAATATGCTTCTTTTGGTAGCATTGTTGCATCTACTTCACTTGTTAATCTTCCGACTAATGTATTTACTCTTCCATGACTTGTTGAGTCAGAAAATAACCAGTTAGCTCCACCCGTATTGATTGATGCAGATAGCATACCATTATATGTTGTTACCTGAGATAATGCAAATTCTTCACTATCCATGTGATATGTGTTTTGTGGTACAAATGTATCATTAGTTATATTATTCCATATACCCCTACTTGCTTCATATCTATTATATTCAGCTTCTACTGTAGGTTTATTTCCAAGAGCATCAGTAGACATTCCACTACCTGCTTGTCCATCTGTAGTCTCAGCGATTTCTACATAGTTTTTAACACTAGCTCCACCTCTTCTAATTCCTAAAATTCTTTCACTTTGACTAGTGGTTGATTCGTATGCCCCAGCATTAGAAATTGTCCCAGATACTGCAGTAGTTCTATTTCCATAATCATATTTATTAGTAAAATAATATATAATTTCAGCTAAAGATGCACTAGTAGTTCCATAGTCTGAAAGTCCTTTAATTCCTGAGAAATACTCACCACTAAGTACTTTATCTGTACTTGTTAATTGGTTACCCATTTCCCACATAACAATAGATGGATTATTTCTATAATATATAATAGTATCTCTAAATGCTTCAGCTCTTAACTTTAAAGCAGCATTTCCATAGTCAGTATTAACATATAAACCTTCTCCATCAACCCCGGGCTGTGTTACAAGTATTCCATATTTATCTGAAGCAGATATTTGAGATGGACTTCCTGCGACATGACCCCATCTAATATAGTTAGACCCTGCATCTTTCATAAGTTTTATAATGTTGTCCGTCATCCAATCTGGGTAAGCTGCGCCAAGTCCGGCATATTCCATAGTTGATTTTTGTCCCCATCCGTTTAACTCAACATAATGCTCATTTAAATAAAATCCATAGTCATTTGTAAATCTAAATGTTCTTATTCCAAGTGGAGTAGTATTATTATCAACAGTACTATTATTTTGAATTATTTCAGTTTTAACATTATATAAATATGGGTATTCAGTAGACCAACGAATTACATTATTAAGAGTCCCAGAAGTTTGTACTACCCTTTTTTCATTTCTATCTAGAGTGATTTCTTCACTTTCTATTACTAACACAGGATTTAATTCTGCGTTATATATAGTTGACTTAAGAGTAAATGTTTGTGATTCCGCTTTATTATTTTCTACTTCTGCATCTACGTGTACTAAAGCAGTAGAATCTTCAGCATTTTCATTAGTTGTATATACATATGTTCCTTCACTTTCTAAAAAACTATATAAAGGAAGTGTTAAATGAAGAGAGTCCATTATATATAAATAACTATTTCTATAAAGTCCACCAAAGTTAGGATGCCAATGTGGATTATGCCAAGGAATATATGAAACTCCATCTAGATAATATGGATAAGTGTTATCTACCATTACTGTTATTTGGTTAGTTGCATTATAATTTATATATTCTGTTAAATCATATCCAAAAGGAATAAATCCATTTAAGTATTTACCAGTTAATTTGGTTCCATTGATATATACTTCTGCGGCTTGTCTCGCTGCTTCAAACTCTATATATATTTTCTTATTTTCCATAGTAGAAGGTACATAAAATTCTTTTTTATACCAACTTGTACCAGTGTACTGACTTCTTTCTCCATTCATTCCTGATTCTGTGAAATTATTAAATGTATCAATATCATTAAAAGTATGTGCTAAACTTACATTTGTCCATCTCTCATCATTAAGAGTAGAATACTCAGCCATATATGGAGTTTCTGTATCCGTAATAGAAGTATAAGTTTCTACTGGGTTTGCACTTAAGTCTGAACCTCTATTTATATAACCTACCCCTTTAGCAAACTTCCAGTCATAATTAAAATTATATTTTTTCCTAGGTCCATCAGTTAAAACGGAAGGAGTTTCAGTAAGTTTACTTTTTATATTTGAAATAAACTCGAAATTTGAATATGAAAGAGTAATAACTAATAAAAAACTAGCTAAAATGATTAAACAAATAGTTAAAATTGTTTTTTTATTACCTTTCATATATTTGCCTTTCTATGAAATTTGTATTACTTCAGTGTTGAGAGTGTAATTCTCTATAGGGTTTGATTTATAGAATCTAATGTTATATACATTATTGCTTTCTATTCTAAACACTAGTCTATTGATTTTTGCTTCATCATTAATAGTACTGCTGCTTGTTACGCCTGTATTTACATAATAGTTTGTATTATCAATACTAAGTAAGGATGCATCAATATCTACTGTTATATCTTTTGATTCATTATTATTGCTAATAATAAGATTTAAATAATTTCTGTTTGGCATATCTTCTATATAATAATTAACTTCACTTTTATTTACTTTAACAATAAATGACGCAGTTAGTTCTTTTTTATAAGGACTAATACTTTTTGCAGTTACATTTATAGTTACTGTGTCACCTGTTGTAAACTCATTATTACCAATACTTAGCGTAACTGTATTAGATCCATTTGTAATAAGAGCGCTGTTTGTACTTAGTACTGTATCCCCCGAGGAAGAACAGCTAACTGCACCTACTGCACTTGTGCACTCTGTTAATATTTCATATTCAATATCATGCTTAGTCCAATTAAGAGAATCTTTTGAATTAGTTGTATCAAATGTTATTTGATAACCATCACTTCCATCCCAATTATATAAGTTATAAGTACTTCCATTTAACACTGAACTATTAAAATAAAATTCTTTAGAATCTAGGTAATGTTCATCAATTTTAGATATTACAAATCTAGAAGTTGTTGTTACAATAGGAGTTAATATTAAAACACACAAAAGCAAAACTAATACTAAATTCACTTTATTCTTTAAAAATTGTTTTACTTTTTTTGTTCTCATGCATCCTCCTTAATCAGTTGATAACACTTGTTTACTATTTATGTATATATCTATATAATCAGTAAGTCCAGCATAGATAGTACTAGCTTTTTCACTGTCCCATGTTAACTCTAATCTATAATTATCAATTTGTTTATTTGTATGCCCCAAGATATTATTATCACTTTCAAAATCTGTATTTAATACATTAGTAATGCCATCATTTTTGTATAATTTAACATCTATTGGTATGTTTTTAGAGAATACCACACTTATTTTATAGTTCATTGTAACGCCTGTTATATCCTCACCAATAAAATTTGTTACATTAAAGTTATAGTTTTTTGTATCTCCCGGTACCATATCATTAAGTTTAAATGAAAAAGATGCATCTCTATTATTCTCTGTAATTGCACGTGCCGCATGTATTAAAACTGAACCTTCAATTTCAGAGGAATATTTTGCATATGATTTTTCTGTTTTTAAAAATAACATACAAAATATAACAAGAACAATTAATAAAATTAATTTCTTATTCACTTATATTCGCATCCTTTCTTTTTAAACTAGATATTATTAAAAGTATTACTAATATTCCACCAAAAAATTTTGCAAGAAAACCATAATAGATAGGTACTATAAGTATTACTTTTCCAATAATAGCATCTACACTAATTTCTTCATCATCAGTAGTATTGTTTGCATCTCCCTTTGTGATAACTTTATCGTTATGAATTTCTACAATTCTATGTGTTACATAATTATTCTCAGATACAAATGTAATAATATCTCCTACGTTATATTCAGCATTTTTATATATAATTATTGTTTCCCCTGTTTTTATAGTGCTTTCCATACTTCCACTTATTACATTTAAAGCTCGCACACTAAACAAGTTTGTTCTTCCCATTAAAGTAAAGAATAAAATAAATATCAAATATATAATAGACACTGCATATAATGCTTTTTTCATTTTACTCTCCAATTTTTTCTTTTGCTCTTATATCTGTTTTTATCTCATATTTACCAGTTGAAGAAGTACCATACTGATTATCATTTTCTCCTTCAAACCATTTCCACTCAAGTATGTATTCTTTTTTATCACCGGTATTCATTTCAAAATTTGTTAGTTCTGTATTATCTACAGTTTCCCAAACAGTTTCACTACCGATTAAATAATTATTAGATTCTTTTAATCTGTATCTTATATCAAAATTTTCTTCATTAAGTATTTCAAACTTCATATCATAAAGAATTGAAACTCCTGTATTATTTCTAACAATATATGTGTATTCACTACTAAGTCCTGGGGCTAACTTACCATTTACTACAAGTTTTCTAATCTTTGGTGTATCAAATATTTGAAGTTTACTTGCAGTTTCCCATTTAATATTATCATCTCTTACGGAAAACACTCCCGGATCTACAACTTCTTCTTCAGGTTCTTTTATTATGTTTATTACTTTTTCTACTACTTCTTCTTTATTTTCTTCTTTATCTTTGTTATCATTTTTTTCTTCTTCAATTGGCGGAGTATCTTCATTAAAATTATCTTTTCCATAGTTATCAGGAATAGAACCATCCCAATCAAAATATCCACGAGAAAAAGCAACCAACATTATTAAAATGAAAAAAATATAGAAAAACACTATTAAAATCGTTCTATTCTTGTCTTCTTTAAATTCATCTTTTCCATTTATATTATTTATTTTTTGTTTGCTCATCTTGCCCTCTGAATATAGAACGATATGTTAAGCTTAAAAAAGCTTAACATATCTACTCTATTTATTAATTAAGTTTTTGTGACAATGTTATTGTTATAGGTACAGTAATTTCTGTTCCTTCAGCTTTAGTATCTTCAGCGTTGTTTGCTTCATTATTTACCCAATCAAAGTATACTCTACAGTTTACTTTTTTTGTATCATCCATAGCAATACGACTTCCATCATTATCTGTTGCTAATTCTACACCTGCAGTAAAAGTTCCACCAGTTATAGATGTAGCTGTAGGATAACTTTCTCCACTTTTTATAGCATATCCAGTTACTTGGAATCCACTTGGAAGATTTTCTCCAGTTGCAGGGTCAATTTCTACTGTGTAGTCAAAAGCTACTTCAGTTCCTGTTGGGTCTATTTCTAGGTCTACATAACCTCCACGCCCAGGAGCAATTTTTCCTGCTGCTACAAGTGTACTTTCATTTAGTGTTACTGGTAAATTATTTGCTAATGTTGTACCAGTAGTTACATCTTCAGTATTTACTTTCATACTCCATACAGCTGCACTAACTTCAGCATTACCAGATGTTTCACTTAAGTATCTTGCATAAGTGTCATATGCTATTTTTCCTACTCCAACTAATGCTACAAATAATAATGCTGCAAGAAAAATATTTCTCTTTTTCATTTTTCCTCCTTTCAAATGAATTTATGGAATAAGCTCTATCTTATTCTTAGAATAGGTATAACATATTTCGACAAAATAAAACAATCTTTTTTTAATATTTTCAAAATTTTGTCATTATTTTTTTATAGTCATAGAAAAGGTTTAAAAATTACATTAAAATAATTTGTCAATTTATCAATGACAAAAAAACACGCATTATTTTTTATATGCATGTTTTTAAAATAATCTCCATAGTTTTTCTTTAGGTAAATTAAGAGTAAAAGTTAAAAACTCATGAGTCACAGGATGATAAAAACTTAAACTTGATGCGAATAATGCTAGTTGATCTTTAGCACCTACACGAGAATTATATTTGTGGTCTCCATATAAAGGTAAACCCCTACTTGAAAACTGAACTCTAATTTGATGAGACCTTCCAGTTTCTAAATTCACTTTAATTAAAGAATAATTATCAACAATTTTTATAACTTCGTAAGTAAGAGATGCATATTTTCCTTTATCATTAACACTCACTGTATTTGTTTTCTCATCTTTTAATAAATAATCTTCTAATTTGCCAGTTAAAATCTTTGGTACTCCTTCAACTATTATGTGATATACTTTAGAAAATTTGTTATTTCTTATTTGTTCACTTAATCTTGAAGCACACTTGCTAGTTTTAGCAAAAACCATGAGTCCACCTGTTGGTCTATCAAGCCTATGAACAAGTCCCAAATATGCATTACCAGGTTTATTATATTTTTCCTTTAAATACTTTTTTAGCATTGTTAATAAGTCTTCATCTTTAGATGCATCTTCTTGTACTGGAACATTTATTGGTTTTTCTACTACTAACAAATGATTATCTTCATAAACAATGTTAATCATTAGCTTCCCACATTCCATATATTCCACAAGGAAGCACTAAATTATCTCTTTTAATAGGAAGTCCTATTTCTCCACTATTTATCTGTCCATTTGGATGTTTTTTCAATATAGTTGTTTTAAGTATATTATCTAGTACTATAGATGAAATACCTGTAGTATATGAGTTAATTAAAAAGAATAATGGTTTATCACTTAATATATTCATGCATGACTCTATTAAAGTGTATAAGTTCTTTTCAAATTTCCACATTTCTCCATTAGGTCCTCTTCCATAACTTGGCGGGTCCATAACAATAGCATCATATTTTTTACCACGTCTATATTCTCTTTCAACAAATTTAAGGCAGTCATCTATAATAAACCTTACATTATCAAGTCCGCATAATTGCATATTTTCTTTAGCCCACTCAGTCATTCCTTTAGATGCATCCACTTGTGTTACTTCTGCTCCTACCGACGCACAAGCCATTGAAGCCGCCCCAGTATAAGCAAATAAGTTAAGTACTTTTATACTTCTATTTGATAAAATAATTTTATCCATCATGTAGTCCCAATTAGTAGCTTGCTCTGGAAAAAGTCCAGTATGTTTAAAATTAGTAGGGGTTACTTTAAAAGTTAAATGCTTATATTTTACATGCCAAAACTCAGGAATAGATTTATTAAATTTCCATTCTCCTCCACCTTCTTTACTTCTAAAATAATGTCCATGTGCACACTTCCATCCATCATATGAAGGAACATCCCACATTGCTTGAGGGTCAGGTCTTCTTAAAATCACGCCATTCCAGTTTTCAAGTTTTTCACCATTACCAGCATCTAAACAAACATATTCTTCCCAACCATTACTAATTCTCATTGCATCTCCTATAAAACTATATTAACAAGTTTATCTTTAACAGGTATTATTTTTTTAATTTCGCTATTACCTATAAAGTTTTTAACACTCTCAATATTAAGAGCAATATTCTTTAATTCTTCTAACTCTGTTCCTTTAGCGCATATTTGCTTGCCTCTTATTTTTCCATTAATTTGAACAACTAACTCAAATTCATCTTCAACAGTTGATGCTTCGTCATATGTAGGCCATGGTTCATACACAAGAGAATCTTTTTTGTTTAATACAGTTTGCCATAATTCTTCAGTAATATGAGGGCACACAGGATTTAATAATTTTAAAAATCCTTCTGCATATTCTATAGGAAACTCAGATTCTTTGTATACTGCGTTTATAAATATCATCATTTGTGATATTGCAGTATTTATATTTAACGTTTCATAATCACTAGTTACTTTTTTAACAGTTTGATTATAAATGCGCTTTAAATTTTCATTTTCATTATCATTTATTTTATTTTCTTCAGTATATAGTCTCCAAACTCTATCTAAAAATCTTCTAGATCCTTCAAGAGATTCATTACTCCACGGTTTATCTGATTCAAGTGGTCCCATAAACATTTCATATAGTCTTAAAGTGTCAGCACCATATTTTTCTACTACATCGCTAGGACTAATAACATATTCAGGAAATCTTTTTCCCATTTTTATTCCGTTTGCTCCCAAAATCATTCCTTGATGCACTAGTTTTTTAAAAGGTTCCTTTGTTGGAGCTATACCTTCATCATATAAAAATCTATTCCACATTCTTGAATATAATAAATGCCCTACTGCATGTTCTGGCCCCCCAATATATAAGTCAACCGGCATCCAATGTTTCATTAATTCTTTTGAAGCAAGTTCTTTATCATTATTAGGATCTATATATCTTAAGAAGTACCAACTAGACCCGGCAGAACCTGGCATTGTTGATGTTTCTCTTCTCCCACTCTCTCCATTAATGCTTACATTTACCCAATCAGTTGCACGCGATAAAGGACTTTCTCCAGTTTTGCTTGGACTATAATTTTCAAGGCTAGGAAGTACTAAAGGTAATTCTTCATCACTAAGCACAATGTCTTTGCCATTTTCTAAATGAATAATTGGAATAGGTTCTCCCCAATATCTTTGTCTTGCGAATATCCATTCTCTAAGTCTATAATTAACTTGTTTTGTCCCACATTTATTATCTTCTAGCCAATCTATCATTTTATTAATAGCATCTTCTTTATTAAGTCCATCCAAAAATCCAGAATTTATATGTAATCCATCTAAAACATATGCTTCACTTTCAACGTTTCCACCATCAAGTACTGGAATAATTTCTAAATCAAACTTTTTAGCAAATTCGTAATCTCTTTCATCATGAGCAGGAACAGCCATTATCGCACCAGTTCCATAACCCGCTAGTACATAATCACTTATCCAAATTGGAATACTTTTATTGTTAACAGGATTCACGGCATAAGCACCAGTAAATACACCAGTTTTTTCTTTATTAAGTTCAGTTCTCTCTAAGTCAGACTTTAGCGCACATTCACTTTTATATTTATTAACATTCTCTTTTTGTTCTTCAGTAGTAATTACATCTACCAATTTATGTTCGGGTGAAAATACACAATATGTTGCGCCAAATAATGTATCGCATCTTGT
>CAYXHQ010000012.1:0-17471 GCA_964465245.1 uncultured Muribaculaceae bacterium
CTGCATATATATCTTGATGATCACCAAAAATAGATAATGCATGCGTTGAAAGACTTCTTGCGGCAACATGTATTACACTTGGCATCATTTCACCAGATAGCTTATATAAAGATGGTATCATAAGAAGTAATCCTTGAGATGCAGTAAACGTAGTACTAAGACTTCCTGCTTGAAGTGCACCATGAATTAAAGCACTAGCCCCTGCTTCACTTTGCATTTCTATTACTTTTACTCTTTCATTAAATATATTAAGTTTACCTGTAGTAGCCCATCTGTCACAAAGAGTTGCCATAGGAGTAGCTGGAGTTATTGGATATATTCCTGCGAGTTCAGTAAATGAGTAAGCCGCAGTAGCACACGCTTCATTTCCATCCATTACATAGTATTCTTTCATTGTCATCACCTATTATTAAGTATACAATAAATTTCATTCATTTTAAATATTAAATTATTTATTATCTTTATTTACAAAAAAACTAGTAAAGGTATTCCAAAAAATTATAAATAGTGATACAATTATTATATTAAAGGAGAGTCAGTTATGAAAATAAACTCAAAAAAAATATCGCTATTAATATTTACATTGTTTGTATGTATTTTTAGCACACTGCTTATAGATTTAAAAGCAGATACAATTCCAAATTACACATTTACACAAATTGCAAAACCTACAGGTTATTACAAAAGAACAGATGGGACATGTCACACATACCCAACCATTGGTACAACGTTAGGCTTTTGTGCAGAAGCAGGAGTTGACTATAATAGTACAGCTAGTTACTCAGACTGTACATTAGGTCTTACTTGTGAACAAGCAGCAGCATCATATTATGGAGCCGTTGTAAATCAAAGTGCATTTTATCAAGCGCAAAGTTTAATAAACGGAAGAACTTTTTATACAAATTCAAGTTGTACTACTCCACTATCAACATCCGATGCATATGATTACGCATTTAATTACTGTAATACATGGCCTACATTTGGAGGACAAATAGTTAATTTGAAGGTTGGAGAAAGTAAAACTTTGACAGATGCTAATAGTTCACTTGGGGCATTTAGAATGAGATATTCATCGCCAGCATTTACAGTATCTACAAGTGGAAACAACATTACAATTACTGCATTATCAAGAATTAGTGGCGCTACTATTGTATTTGATAGAGGAAGCACTTCTGCAACTAGTGGACACTGTAGTAGTACAAGTCAAAACTGGTATACAGTTAATGCTCTTCCATATGTTTATACTTTAGTTACTGTAAACATCACAGAAGAATCAGTTCCAGTTGAAACACCTAAATATGGAACACTTAAAATAACAAAAACTAACGAAGATAACACTCCACTAGAAAACGTTAAATTTAAAATCGGAACTAACTTAAATGGTACTGAAAATGTTGATTGGAGATATTATTTTACTAACTCTAGCGGAATAATACAAACACCTAATTATTTAGTTGGAACTTCCGTTTACTATCAAGAAGTAGATACACTAGATGGGTACATAGAAGACAATAGTATAAAATATGTTTATATAGGAGCTGAAACAACTTATGAAAGAAAAGTAGTAAATATTGCAGAAGGTGCTGGTGGATTTAGAATTACTAAAGTTAATCAATTTAATCAACGTCTAAAAGGTATCAAATTTAAAATTGGAACTAATTTAGAGGGCACAGAAAACACAGATTGGAAATATTATACTACTGATGATAATGGAGAAATATTAATATCAGGAATTCCAATTGATACTACATATTATTACCAAGAAGTTGAATCTTTAGAAGGTTATACATTTGGTAGTGATGAACAAGTAGTAAAACAAATAACAATAATTGAAAATGATATAATAGAATCAATTACTATTGAAAATGAATTAATTGTTGAGAGAACTCTAAAAATAATAAAAAGAGATAAAGTAAGCATGAATCCAATTGAAGGAGTTACATTTAACTTATATAAAGTAGAAGATGAATCTTTTGTAACTACTCTTACAACAAGTGAAACTGGGGAAGCATATTATACTGAAATAACTGATGGAGAATATTATTTAGTTGAAACTTCTGCTCCTAGTGGATATAGTTACTCAACTGAAAGAATACCTGTATTAATCTCAGAAGAAAATGCTTATTATACAGTTGAACTTACTAATGAATTTAATAGTCCAAAAACTGGTTTACTAGATGTTGCAATATTTGGTGGACTTGGTATAGGAGTTGCAGCTGCAGCTTGGATATTCATTACAAAAAGACAAAGATTTATATAAAACAAACAAAAAGATTTACATATTTATGTGAATCTTTTTTATTTCTTCTTTGGTAATACTTTTAAAATTGATGTATTTTCAAAATCAATTGAATTAATTAAATCATTTAGTCCTTTATATGTAAGTGAATCGAGTATTTCATAAGAATTATTAATCAACTTTCCTACTCTATAAATATTGTTTGTAATCATATATTCAACATCCTCAATATTCTCAAATCCTAGTATTAAATTATTTACAAACATTTTTTTCTTTCTGTTAAATGTTGATTCATCTATTTTTATGCTTTTTAAGTCACTCTTTAATCTGTTAATCAAATTAGTAGGTTCTTCACTTATCGCAGTAATTGTAATTAAATAATAATCTTCTGCATCTGTTATAGTATAACCAAGGGACATCATAAGTCCACTTTGTTTATATTCATCATACAAAATAGATGTATTACTAAATAGTGATGATAATAAGAAATTTAAATAATATCTTCTTTTTATCAAGTTTTTTTCAGATAACTTACTCTTTTTAACTTTAATCGCATATTTAACACGAGGTACACTTATGCTTTCTTCCATTTCCATATAAGGAATAACTGTATTATATTTTTCTTTTGATCTCTTTATCTTTATATCTTTTAAATGTGTTGTCTTTATATTTTTCATGTATTCTTCTATATAATTCATTATTTCATCTTTATTAAAATTACCAACAATAGTTATAAAAGTATTATCGGTTGTATAAAAGTCTTTATATATTTTAAGTAAATCCTTATAGTTTATATTACTTATTTCTTCTTTGTTACCTACAAGCACATTATTTAAAAATGAATCATAAAATACGTTTTTATTAAGAGTCATATTTATTCTAAAAGATGGAGTGTTATTATACATTTCAAATTCTTCAGTAATTATTCCCTTTTCGCTATTTACATTTTTTTCATTTATATTTGGATTATAAAATAAATCAAATAATAATTTAAGAGAATCTTTTATATTATTGCTTCCATACATGTTATAATTTGTTACTTCATATGATGTGTATGCATTCGCATATAATCCTAAATTGTTTATTTTCTCCTCTGCATCTTTCTTATTAAAATTCATGATTTTATGTTCTAAAAAATGAGCAGACCCAGGAATAATATCGGTATATTTATTACTATTATTTATTGAATAAGACTTCACCCCACCACCATATTTTACAGTAACAGATGCTAAAAAGTTTTTTGATTTTGTAGTGGGATATAAATATACTTTTACTCCATTTTTTAAAGTGGCAGTATATATTACTTCATCAATTCTGTCATATATTATTTTCTTCATTTTCACCACTCCCCTCTAAAAAATAAATCACACTTTTATTCATTTTTTTATTCAATTCTATAATTTCTTCTAATTTGATATTCATGAATTTTTTTCTTCTTGTTTCAACATCATCTATTACATCAAATTCACCAAAAAAATAATAATTAATCATTTGTTCTTTGTCATCATAAAAAGAATTAAGTGATGTATCTACTGTGTTTTTAGCTGTTTCAAATAAGGATTTGATTTTATTGATATCCAACATATCTTTTATACTCTCATCAATTAGTTTTAAAGCTTTATCATAGTTTTCTTTGTTAATTTCAGTTTCTATAACTAAAGCTGCGGGATATCTATTTATAAAAGAACTTATTGTATAACATAAAGAGTTTTCTTCTCTTAATTTTTTAAATAATACAGAATTATTAATGTTTCCAAGTATTAAAGAATAAAAATGAAGTAAATATTTTCTTTCATAATCATTTAAATCTAAAAATTGATATCCAACATATAAAGATGATTGACTAAAATTTCTTGTATCTTTCTTTTCAATGAGACTTCTTTTTTTCTCGTTAATAATAGGGCATAAAGATCCATTATAGTTTGTATTAATCTTTTTCAGTAATTTTTTTATATTTTTTAAATATAACTCTTCATTCTCTATTTTACCTGTTACAAATATGTCTATTTTAGAAGTTGATAATACTTTTTTATAAAACTCGTATAAATCTTCTGGAGTAATTTCCATGAATTCATCCATATAATTTAATAAATGAAATTCATTAGGAGAACCTTTAAACATTAATTCTCTAAATTTTACAAAACTATAAGGAACAGCATTATCATATATATCTTTTAAACTAGATACTATATTATTCTTACTTATATTAAAGTATTGAGAGTCAAAAGCATTGTTTTTCACATTAGGATTAGTTAAGCATTCTATTAAGAAATCAATACTTTCACTAATCATATCATCGCTTGTATAAATTGGGTTTAAAAATTCAAGTGATACTTTAATATTTTCTATTTTACCCATAATAGATGAAGAAGACATAAGTTCAGCACCATACAGTTCTTCCCCAATTATAGATATTTCTCTTGCGTTTTTATATTTCTTTGTTGAAGAGATTAATACATTTGTAAGCAAATTTAAATATATAACTTCTTTAATATTAAATTCACGTGAAAAACAAATATCAATGGATATTGTTTTAAATCTATCAGTATTAATTAGGTGTACATTAATACCCTGTTCATTTATTTTTTTATATTCCATAAATTAACTCCTATTAAGTAGTATAACCTAATTTTTGATTTTAATAACTGATTCTAAAGCCAAAGTAATCATAGAATTAAGTTTTATTTCTCTGTCTTTCCCTGTCATTTTTTCACCCGAATAGATTTCATCAGTTATTGTAAGAAGAGCGGTAGCCCTCTTATGATATTTTTTTGCGTTAATTAGAAGAGCAAATGTTTCCATTTCAACTGCTTCACATCCATTTTCCATAGCCATACGTACTGGTTTATCATCTATTGTATAGAATGCTTCAGATGTATGGATTCTTCCTACTTTTAGGTCAATTCCTAGCATTTGTGCTTTTTCTCTTATTGTACTATTAAGTTCAAAACTTGAGTTTATTACATCTACCGACTTACTTATACTTTCTTCATCAAAAGAAGTATTACTATATGCACTATCTGCTAAAAAAACATCATAAAGTTTCAAATTTTCTCTATAAGCCCCGGCAGTACCTACTCTTACAATTACATCAACATCATAATCATTAAATAATTCATGACTATATATTCCCATTGAAGGCATACCCATTCCACTTGGAAATACAGTAATTCTTGTATTCTTATAATAACCTGTATAAGCAGTTGCTCCCCTAAGTGTGTTTACAAGTCTTGCTCCTACTAAGAAATTATTTGCAATAAACTCACTTCTTTTAGGGTCTCCCGGCATCAATACAATTTTTGCAATATCTTCACGTTCTGACTCTATATGTGGTGTTCCCATAAATCCTCCTATTCTTCTATACTTCCTTCTAATTTTACAAGTACATCTCTTGGTTTACTTCCCTTTGCAGGTCCTACTACTCCACGTTCTTCCATAATATCAATTATACGAGCAGCTCTATTGTATCCTAAATGATATTTTCTTTGAATTAAAGATGCACTAATTTTTCCAAGTTTAATTGCAAACTCTAATATTTCATCATATAGTACGTCTGATTCACCATCTGTCTCATAATTGTCATTATATCCTGAACTAGCAGAATTTTTACCATCATTTTTATCTAAATTAATTAAGTTTTCATCATATTGTGGTTTTGCATTATTCATTTTAACGGCATGAACTACATCTTCAATTTCTTTGTCTGTTATCATGCTTCCTTGTATTCTAGTAGGTGCTGATGCTCCCATTGGCCAAAATAACATGTCTCCTTTTCCAAGAAGTTTTTCAGCCCCAGTAGCATCTAATATTGTTCTTGAGTCTATACTTGAAGATACTGCGAAAGAAAGCCTTGTAGGAATATTTGCTTTAATAAGACCAGTGATTACATCTGTTGATGGTCTTTGAGTTGCAACTATTAAGTGAATACCAGCGGCACGAGCAAGTTGAGTAATTCTTAAAATTGACTCTTCTACTTCTTTTGCTGCGACTAACATAAGGTCAGCAAGTTCATCAATAATTACTAATATAAATGGTAATTTTTCTTTTGGATTACCAGGATTCTTTCTATTCCATTTTTCCACGTATTCATTATATGTTTCAATATTTTTAGTTAAAGACTCATTAAATATATCGTATCTTCTTTCCATTTCTCTTACAATTTTTTGTAATGCTACTGCAGCTTTTTTTGGTTCTGTTACTACTGGAGTAAGTAAATGTGGTACTGCATCATATATATTTAATTCAACTTTTTTAGGGTCTACTAACACTAGTCTTACTTCCTCTGGGCGAGTACGAAGCAAAATTGTTGTAATTATATTATTTATACATACACTTTTACCACTACCTGTTGCTCCTGCGATTAACATATGTGGGGTTTTATTAATTTCAACAAATTCACTTTCACCCATTATGTTCATTCCAAGTGGCGCTAATAGCTTGGAGTTTGCGTATTTTTTAGGCATATCTGTAAGCACATCCTTAATTACTACAGGAGAAAGTACTGCATTAGGTATTTCAATTCCAATTGTATTTTTACCCGGAATTGGTGCTTGTATTCTTACGTCTTTTGCAGCAAGCGCCAAAGCTATTTCTCTATTAATACTTAATACTTTACTAACCTTTGTACCTGGGCTTAATTCTATTTCAAATTGTGTAACAGAAGGTCCTTGATGAACTTCTACTACACGCCCTAATATATTAAAGTCTTTAAATACTCTCTCAAGTACTTTAGTATTCGCAGTAATAAACTCAGTAGAATTAATTTTACCCATTCTTTTCCCACCAACAAGTAAATTCATTGAAGGAAGAACATAAGGTCTATCTTGATTAGCCATTTCTAGTTGTTCTGTATGTTTTGGTTCTTCATAATTAACCACTTGTGGAGTATCGTGACGTTTTAAATCATCTACACTTGTTATAACTATTCTTTTATCTATTTCTTCAGGAGTTTCTATTTCATCTATATCTTCAAGTCTAATTTGTTTTACTTCTTTACTAGATTTTTCTCTATTCTTTAATCTCTTAAATGGTTTTAAAAGGAAACTAAATATACTTGATAAGTTTAAATCAAATAACATAATAAGTCCAAAACCAGATAATACCATTACTACTATTTTTGTTCCTTCTATATCAAAGAGCGATACAAATATAAAACTAAATACTGCGCCTATCATTCCACCACCAGTATTTCTAATTTCTGCGATATCTTCTACAGCAACCATTATGTTATCTAACGTTACTTTAAATATTTCACTTTTACTTAATTCAGCAGTTTCAAGGTAACCTAAATGCGAAAAAAGTAATAATGCAATAATTATTGTATAAAAACCAATTAACCTTGCACTGAAAAAATTAGGTGATTTTCTTTTTGAAATTAAATATGCACCTAAAAGTAATGATATGAATAAAAGGATTACATACCAATTACCAAACATAAATATAGCAAATTTTTTAACTATATCCCCCACTATTCCAAAATTACCAAATCCAATTATACCTAAAAGTATCAAGAATAATCCTTGAAGTTCTCTTGTATATTGAAATTTAGTTTGATTTCCATCAGTTTTTCTTGTTTTTTTCTTTGCCATAATTCCCCCTTAAGACCCATACGAATTCATAAGTTTTTTATGAATCCCCGGTTCTACTATATTTAGTGTGTTTATAGTTATTTCTAATGAATCTTTATAATGTCCTTTATAGAACTCTCTTTCTGCGCGCATTAGTCCTTCATCAACTTCTTTATAACTACTTCTATATCTATTTCCATATACTATTGATAACTCTGCCATAGATGCAGTTTTATACGTTTCATTGCAAGTATTATATAGTTTTAATGCAAGATCTCTTGCCGTATCAACCCTAGTATTTAGAGTTTTAATAGATATTGGTTTTTTATCAAGTTCTTTTACTATTTCTCCCACTGCAGCACCAGCTTCTTTTAGTTCTACAAAATAATTTTTTGGTATAACTGGAAGCTTAAATTCTTTAATTTTCATTTTAGATGATTTTAAAATCTCTCTTATTTCAACAAGTTGTTCTCTTGCTCTTATCTCATCTTCTTTTAGACTACCTAAATTTCTAAGTGTAGTTTCAAGATTATCTTCAATTGATGCGATTTTTACCGATAACATTTCACATTTATTATATAATTTTGAATAAGGCAATACTTTTATTTGAGTTCTATCAGAAACTAACTTATATTCATCTTTTAAAATAACCAATTCTTTTCTAATTCCTTCAATAAGTTTTAGTTCATCATCACTTAAATCATAAGTTGACTTTAAATCATTGATTTCTAAATATAAATTTTTAATCATTTTAAACATTCTTGATAATTTATCACTTATCAAAATAATACTTTGTTCAAACATCTTTTTACTAGATTTTTCTTTTTCAAAATCAGTATATAATGATTCAAAATAATCTAACATTGTTTTAAGTTCAAATATTAAGTCTTCTAAATTCAGTACATTTAATCTATCAAATATATCACTTAATTTCTTATTTGCTTCATCAATATTATAGTCAATTTTTAAATATTCTAAGTTGTATCCATCTTTCATCATTCTTTTGCTTATATTTCTTATTTCATTGATTTTCTTAGGTATTACAACATGCCCCATGAAAATAATAGTAGGTGCTTCTTCTACAGCTATTTTTATATTTTGAATTAAATTAGAAAGCGCTCTTACGATTTTACCAATACTTTCGTATTCTTTATTCTCCATAGCGCTCTCAAATGTTGCTAAAAGTTTATCAATATTTTCAAATTGAAGTTCTATAGTATCATTTATATCTTTGTAGTCTATTTTAGATGAATTATATTTCTTAATAACTTCTCTATAAATACTTTTTAGTTTAGTAACAAGTTCTCTGTTTCTTTTTTCAGATAAAGTTATTTCTCTAATTTCTTCTACCAAATAATCAGATTTTGATTTTAAATAACAAATTTCTAATTCACATGATGTCATATTCTTTTCAATACCTTTATAATCTTTTGTTTCAAGCATACGTTCAAGACCTAATAATCTATCAGTTAACGCAGATATTTCATCATTTTTTATTTCATTAAATCTTTTATTCCATTCTTCATGTTTTTTCTTTAAAGACTCATTATTAATTAGGGCTTCAACTTGACTTAACTCCTGTAAAATAGAAGGAGAAATTATTAAATTCTTAGATACTTCTAAAGCATTTATCTCTTCTTTAATCTTTTCACGCCTTTTTGAACGCATTAAAACAAGAACAACAATAACTAATGCTATTCCTAAAACAATGATTCCACCAAGTATAAATATTAATGTTGTCTTATCCATCCCTATCCTCTACTAATTATTCTACCATATTGAATAGAGATTTAAAAGCATTTTTACATATTTTTGGGCATTAAAAAACAAGTGATTATATGCTATAAACACTTGCTTGTTTCTTATCTCTACCTTTTCTTTCATATTTTACTATTCCATCTATTTTAGCAAATAGTGTATGATCTTTTCCAATACCAGTATTAACTCCTGGATATATTTTAGTTCCTCTTTGTCTATAGATTATAGAACCAGCTGTAACAAATTCACCGTCACTAGCTTTTGCTCCAAGTCTACGACCAGCAGAGTCTCTACCATTTTTAGTAGATCCAACACCTTTCTTAGATGCGAATAATTGTATATTTAATTTAATAAAATCCATCTTATTCCTCCATTATTTTAATATTTTTTTTGTAATCATTTGATAACTCTATAAATAAATCTATCATATTATCTAATAATTTATTAGTAATATCATCTTTTTTTACATTTTTAATCAAATATTCAGGTGAATCACTATATGTAACACCATTTTCATCAAATTTTAGTATTGCATTCACTGAAGTTATAAATATACTTGATGCTGCGGCACATACAATGTCACGCCCTTTAACATCATATAAAGCATGACCACTTAATGATACACTTTCTATAATATTATTCTCTTTTTTATACTTAACTACTAGCATTTTACTTCACTTCTATTTTCTTAATAACAAGTTTAGTATAAGGTTGTCTATGACCTTGTGTTTTTCTATATTTCTTTTTAGGCTTATATTTAAATACTTTAATTTTTTTGCCTTTTCCGTGTTTAACTACTTCAGCAGTAACATTGGCACCTTTTACAAAAGGATTACCAACAGTACCATCAACATATAACACTTCATCAAAAGAAATAGATTTACCTGATTCAACATCTAGTTTTTCAACGTATATTTCATCGTTTTCGCTTACTAAATACTGTTTTCCACCAGTAATAAATATTGCTTTCATTCCTCACTCCTCCTTCAATCAGACTCGCCTGTAAGGTAACTAACAAGTTTTGAAAACCTTTTTAGTGCGGTTGTAGAGAAAGATTTCTACAAACAAGAAGATTTTATCATAAAAACACATCCAAGTCAAACTTATTTTGCAGTATTTATGAGTTTTCTTGTTCCGTTTCTTAAATCCCCTACAAAATTTATTTCCATATCTACTTTACTCTCTAAATATTTTATGTATTCGCACAAGTAAATAGAAAGACTTTGCAGTCCATAAAATATAGATTCCATATATAAATCATTAATACTATTATCTAAAATTCTTCCTGCGTTATTACTAAAATCCATAAAATTATTAGTTCCTATTAAATACATTATCACATTTGAATTTAAAATATGAAAATTATTAGATTTTAATAATTTGTTAAAATAATCAAAATAGTATTCTCCAGTGTCTATTAAAGAAAAATCATAACCATAAATCATATTACTTCCATTTAAATCACTTAAAGTAATCTTATATTTATTTGATAATAATTCTATACTTTTTTCTAATCTATTTAATGCATCAATAAAGTTGGAAAGCAATTCATCTTCGCATATATTTCTTATAGTTTTTCCTTTTGCATAAGAAGATACTTCTCCCACCAACAAACCACTATTTTTAACTAAAATTTTAGGGAAGCATATTCCGTCTAATTCAATATAAGAAAATTCTTTTATCATTTTATATTTTTCATCTTTGTCACTAATAGTATAATCATCATAAAACTTTTTAAATACTTCAGTTTCAGATATTTTGTAGCACTCAGAAGTACTTCCCGCACCTATTAAATCAGTAAGTTTATACATAGAAATAAAATCTTTATATTCAATTTCATTCATAAATTAAAACCCCTCTTTTTATGCCTGTAATTATACCATTTTTAGTAGCTTTTGTCAATTTAAAGGCTTTTAGAAAAAATTTGTATGACAGTTAATTTTATGATATCATTATGTTGAAAGTGAGTAGTATTATGAAGTATGATGTTATTATTGTTGGCGCAGGACCAGCAGGGTTATTTGCTTCCTATGAGTTAATAACTAAGAATCCTAAAATGAAAGTAGCTATTTTAGATAAAGGAAAAAAGGCTGAAAACAGAACTTGTCCATTAAATCATGGAAGTAATGTATGTTTAAATTGTGTTCCTTGTGGTATTTTATCTGGGTATGGTGGAGCAGGAACATTTTCTGATGGAAAACTTAATTTTATTCCAAAACTTGGCAAAAGTGATTTATTTAAATACATGGGCAAAACAGATGCTTACAAAATAATTGATGAAACCGAAGAAATTTTCAATAAATTTGGAATGGATAGTAAAATTTACCCTACTAATATGGATGAAGCATTAGAATTAAGAAGTAAAATTGCTAAAACAGGAGCAGAATTATTAATTATTAAACAAAAACACTTAGGAAGTGATCACTTACCTACTCATATTAAGAATTTTACTGATTATTTAGATAAACATGGTGTCAAAATCTTTGAAAATTATAATGTATCTGATGTCATAAAAGATAATAATTTATACATAGTATCGGGGCAGGCACAAAATAAAGAATTTAAAATGAGTGCTAAAAATGTAATTATTGCACCCGGTAGAACTGGAGCAAAATGGGTTCAAGAACTAGCTGATAAATATAATATTGAATATGTTTCAAGAAGTATTGAAATTGGTGTAAGGGTTGAAGTGAGAAAAGAAATATTAAAAGAGATTACAGATGTTATATATGACCCTACAATATTCATAAAAACAGATACTTACAGTGATGAGGTTAGAACATTTTGTACAAATCCAGGTGGCTTTGTGGCTAAAGAAAATTATGAAGGATATATTTGTGTAAATGGGCATTCCCTAAAAGAAATTAAATCAGAAAATAGCAATTTTGCGTTTATTTCAAAAGTGAATTTAACACATCCTACTACTAATACTCGTGAATATGGTGAAAGTATTGCAAGAATTGCTAGTGTGCTTGGAAATGGAAAACCTATTATACAAACACTTAAAGATTTAAAACAAGGAAGAAGAAGTGAATGGCATAGAATTGATAAAGGATTTGTAGAACCTACTTTAAAAGACTGTGTCGCAGGAGACTTATCATTAGTGTTACCTCACAGAATTATTTTAAATATTTTAGAAGGACTAAAAAAACTTGATGAAATAATACCCGGGGTTAATAATGGAGAAACTCTTCTATATGGACCAGAGATTAAATTTTTCAGTAATGAAATTATTACCAATAACAATTTTAAATTAGATAATGATAATATATATTTTATAGGAGATGGCGCAGGAAAAGCAGGTAACATTGTAACAGCTGCAGCAACTGGATTAATTGCCGCAAGAGACATACTTGGCTAATGTTTATAAAGAGTATTTAAATACTCTTTTTCTGTGTAAACTTTATTATTATAGATTATTTTATGTGTTTTGTTTCTCTTGATTTTCTTAATATTATTTAAAACTTTTCCTTCCCTAAACTTAAAAATATACAAATATCTTTCTAATATAAATTTATTAAATTTAAAATTATGATTTTTAATCTCACTGATAATAGATTTAATTAATAATATAGCTAAAAATATAATTATTAATCTTTTTTCATATATAACAATTACAAATATAGCAATATATGAAATTATTATTAAAATTATATTGGATAGTTTATATGGAAGTACGCTTTCTAATATAAGATTCATCATCTTTGATCCATCTAAGGGAATTATTGGAAGTAAATTAAAATATAAAAGATATTTATGAAAATTATCTACTATTTCATAGTTATATTCAGTTACTAAATTATTCTTGTATAATAAAAGTATTAGTAAATAAAACAAAAATTGAAATAAAGGACCACCAATTAAAACAATGAATTCTTTTTTTATACTTCCATTTAATAATTCATTATATTTAGTACACCCTCCAAATGGGTATATAACTATTTTATCTACTTTATAACCAACAATTAGGGAAAAACAGTAGTGTCCGAGTTCATGAATTAAAATTAATAGAAAAAGTATAAAAACATAATTAAAATATCCCGATAAAAGAGATATTAAAATTACTATGTATGTAATATATGATATGTATATATTATTTAATATAGTTTTTATAGTCTAAAAATTCTCCATTTTTTTGAAATACTAGATAAAGTTCTTCACGACTTGAACCTATACTTGTTCCTTTATTTACATAATCATATAAATTAACACTAACATTTTCAATATTACCATACCATACATCTACTCCATTACTTTGTTGTACTATTAAAGTATTACCATAATTCTCTTTTTCTCCCAAAAACACTACTATTCCACTATCAAGCAAAGATACAGTATCACCAAGAGTCATACTAAGAGATACCCCATCAAAATAATCTTCATAATTTTCATAATTAATACCATTATTTAAACTTACTGTCTTTACTTCATCTTTTTTACTTTCAAATAATTTAGAGTAAAACTTATTAACAAATGAAAAATTTAGATTTGTTTCAAATAATTCTTTTTTAACAAGTTCTTTAGTAGATGGACTTAAATTACAAGTAACAAGTACACCTAAGACTAAAATACCACAGATAAGAGTTCTTACTGCGATTTTTTTTAATGAACTTATAAAACTACCATTTTTCTTACTTTTTTTATATTCTTCTAATGTCATATTTTTTCACCCATTAGATAATATGCATTATTCTATTTTTTATTCATAGATTCATAAAAACTATAGAAATAGTTATTTCCAAATATTATATGATCAACTAATTTTATTCCAAGCATTTCTCCAGATGTTATAAGAGCATTAGTTACTTCTATATCTTCTGTGCTTGGTGTAGCGTCTCCTGAGGGATGATTATGCATACAAATAATCACTGATGCACTTAGTTTTATTGCTTCTTTAAACACTTCTCTAGGGTGCACAGATGTAGCATCAAGTGTTCCTTTAAATATTTCTTTAAATTTTATAACTTTTCTTTTTGTATCTAAATATAGAGCACAAAATTTTTCTTGAAGTTCTCCATCAAAATACCCTCTATAAGTATCATACACTTCTTTCGTATTAGTTATAGGAGTGCTATAATTACTTTTAATATAATGCACTCTTCTTCCAAGTTCTAAAGCTGCGATGACTTCGGATGACTTGGCATTACCCATTCCTTTAATAGTATTTAGTTTGTTTACTGATACATTTTTTAAGTTTTCTAATCCCCCATATTCACTAATTATTCTGCTTGCTAATTCTTTTGATGATGCCTCTTTTGTCCCACACCTTAAAATAATCGCAAGTAGCTCTTCATTCGATAAATATTCAGCCCCATATTTTATTAATCTTTCTCTTGGTTTTTCATCACTTACTAATTCCTTTATTTTCATGTTTTAACTCCTCATATGTTTTTAAGATTTCTTTATTTATTGTAAGGATAGCATCTTTGCTTTCTGCAGAACTTATCATATAGTCATAGGCGCTTAACTTTTTCATAAATTCTTCATTATCAATATTTTTAACCCTTACATATATATTATCGCCATTTTTTTCATAAAACGCTTTTATTTTATCAATATTTTTTTCATTTCCTGTTAAACCCACATAAACGTGATGTAAATTTTCTTGTTCTTCAATAACATAAGAGTTAAGTGTTTTAGTGATTTTAGAAACATTTTCATAGTTTTTATATGCCCCTATTTGAAGCATATAAATTTTAGAATTAATTGCTAATTCTTCATTGTTATTATTTTTATAATTAAAATATAAAAACAAAGATACTCCAACTCCTATTAAAACAGAAACTATTATTATTTTTTTCATTTTTCACCCACTTTAAAAATAATTTTACAATATAAAAGCCACAATATTTGTCACATTGTGGCTAGACTTTCAAGTACATTTTCAAAAGTAGAGGCTTTAATAAGTTTTATATCATATTTATTCTTCTCTTTTTCTTTTAGTGCTTCTTCATAATTACCTTCTGGGACTATAAATATTGACGCTTTTTTACGAACAGCACCTGCAAGTTTATATTTTATTCCAGAGATTGCTCCAACTGTTCCATCAGAATCAATTGTGCCCGTCCCAGATATAACTTTACCTTTAGTAATATCTTCTTTAGTTAACATATCATATATTTTAAGTGCTGTCATTAGTCCTCCAGATGGACCCATTTCACTATTCTTAAACTTAAATTCAACCTTTGGATCTGTCTTAAGTTTAGCAACGTCCGATAAAGCAACACCTATATATTTTTTACCTTCTATATTTTGAATTACTCCATATGCATCTAATTCTCTTCCATTTCTTAGTACTTTCATATTTACTTTTGTTCCAACATTTAAACTATCTATAATTTGAGCGAATTCATTAAAATCTTTTACATTTATATTTTCAATTGATAAAACTTCATCCCCTGTTTTAACATTCGTATCTGCATAATTATAAACATGAATAATTGTGACTTGGTTATCAGTAATTTCATACTTTTTATCCAATGCATTAAAAGATACAATTATTGCATTTGAATTTATTTCATTTAAATATACTTTATTTCTTTCAACTATTTCCTCATAATCTTCTGTCTCGATCCTCGAATTATCTAAACTGACTAAATCCCACCCAGGTATAATATAAGATAAAAGTACTATAGGAATTATTCCTTTTTTACCACCGACATACGTTAAATTTAAACTTCCTTTACTTTCATGTGAACCATCTATTTCAATTCTATTATCTAAGTTAACTAGTCCTCCAGGAGTATATACTTCATAATTTAAAGGAATAGTAAAAAGTAAAATTATAATTATATAAGTAATTATTAGTTTATAATTGTTTTTTATTATACCTTTAAAAAAATTATTTAATTTTTCCATCATAAAATCCTCTTTAAAATATTATAACATAATAAAGGAGCTTTTATGCCTAATAAAAAAAATATTCTTTTAGTAATAGTGTTTACCTCATTATCTTTAATACTTATAATGAATCCAAATATATTAATTGAAAGCGTTTCTACTGGGATGAATTTATTTATTAATAAACTTTTTGTTTCTCTATTTCCTTTCTTTGTTTTAAGTGAAATTTTAATAAATTATAATTTTCATTATTATGTTTCTAGAGTTCTTAAAAATCTTTTTACTAAAATATTTAAAATTAATTCAGTATCATCAACTATTATTATTTTGTCTCTTTTAACTGGACACCCCGGAAATGCTAAATACATTAAAGATTTCTTAAGTAGAGGCATAATTGATGAGACTGAAGCCACAAAGTTACTTATATTTTCTTTTTTTCCAAGCCCTGTATTTGTTATTACAATAGTTGGATTCTTAATGTTTGGAAGTATTAAAATAGGCATTATTTTATTACTCATCATTTATATAATTAATTTTACTTTAGGATTAATTATTAGAAATAAGATAAATATAAAGATTAGTAATGAAGTTATATTATATAAAGCTCCTATGCCTATTGGAATAGTACTTAAAAATTCAATTATTAATTCGTTTAACACTCTTTTATTAATACTTGGAAATATTATTGTTTTTACAATTATTTTTAATATTTTTACATCATTTTTCCATGTATCCCCTATTCTAGAGAGCGTATTTGCGTCATTCATTGAACTAACTGGCGGAATTAAAAAAATTAGTGAATTATTCACTAATTTTAATATAAGGTTTTCTTTGTCTATTTTTGCCCTAATTTTCGCAGGCACTTCTATACACTCTCAAATATACAGTATATTAAGTGATTACTCTATTAAATATAAAAAAGTATTCATATATAGACTAATAACTGCGATACTTAGTTCTGCGCTTATATATATAATACTTTTAATTATTCCTTATTGAAACTTATTCATTTGTTTCATAAGTTGATTAACTTGTTTTTGACTAGGATTTCTTCCCATACCTCTCAT
>CAYXHQ010000013.1:0-17341 GCA_964465245.1 uncultured Muribaculaceae bacterium
TTTAAAAATAAAGACTTTGGATTTAATGCTCGTACTGGAGAAGTTGAAGATTTAGTACTTCTTGATGTAACACCACTTTCTTTGGGTATTGAAACTCTTGGAAACGTAATGACTGTATTAATTCCAAGAAATACTACAATTCCTACAACTAAATCACAAGTATTTAGTACTGCTGCTGATAATCAACCTGCAGTTGACATTCATATTTTACAAGGTGAAAGACCAATGGCAGCTGACAATAAAACTTTAGGACACTTCCAATTAACAAATATACCACCTGCAAGAAGAGGTGTACCACAAATAGAAGTATCATTTGATATTGATGCTAATGGCATTGTTAATGTAAAAGCAAAAGACTTAGGTACTAATAAAGAACAAGCAATAACTATTACATCTAACACTAACCTAAGTGAAGATGAAATTGATAAAATGATGAAAGAAGCTGAAGCAAACAAAGAAGCAGATGAAAAGAAAAAAGAACTTGCTGAAGTTAAAAATGAAACTGAACAATTAATATTCACTGCTGAAGGTGCTATAAAAGACTTAGGTGACAAAGTTAAAGATGACGAGAAAAAAGAAATTGAGTCTTTAATAGAAGATGCTAAAAAATCACTTGAAACAGAAGATACAGACAAAATCAAAGAAGCAAAAGAAAAATTAAGTGAAAAAGCAATGGCTTTATCTGGTCGTGTTTATGAAGAAATGAATAAAGCATCACAAGAAGCATCTAAAGAAGAAAACCCTGAAGAAAAAGAAGAAGACAAAAAATCAAAAAAAGATAAAAAAGTTCGTGATGCAGAATACGAAGAAAAATAGTATAATTAATATATTGGGGCTCTAATTTAAGGAGCCCTAATATTAAATAAGGAGAATAATGAGTAATAATATTAATGATACATGGGATTTAACTAAAATATTTAACACAGAAAATGAATTTAAAAATGCTATTAAAACTTTAGAAGGAATGATTAGTAAATTTGAAAGTTTTAAAGGACACATACTTGATAGTAGTGAATCTTTATATAATTTTTTAACACTTGAAAGTGATGCTACAAAGATACTTGAGAAAGTATACGTGTATGCTCACCTAGGATATTACGGATGCATGAATGATTCTTCTTGGCAAGAAAAAACAGAAGAAGCTGTAAATATTAACGATAAATTATCAGTATCTTCATCTTTCGCAAGTCCAGAAATATTAAAGAGTGATTATAAAGATATTTTAGAGTTTATTAATGAAGATGATAGACTTAAAGAGTATGCTTTTAAATTAGAACTTATGTTTAGATATAAGGATCATACTTTAAGTGAAAAAGAAGAAAAATTATTATCTGAGTTAACTGAAATATTTAGAACACCTGAAAGTTCATTTTTATCTTTAAATAATAAAGATATTAAGTTAGGTAAAATAAAAGATGAAGATGGAAAGTGGATAGAACTTACTAATTCTAACTATACAAAATATATATCATCAAAAAGTAGAACAGTAAGAAAAAGTGCTTTTAATAAAATGTATAAGTTTTATGAATCTCACATTAATACTATTGCATCTTTATATATTGCTAATGTTAAATCTGATGAAATATACGCTAAAATAAAAAATTATAAAAACTCATTAATTTCTAGTTTATATGGAGATAATATAGATTTATATTTATATGAAAATTTAATTAAAGTAAATAATGAAAATTTAAATTTATTAAAAGAATATTATAAATTAAAGACTAAGGCTTTAAGGATTAAAAAAATGCATATGTATGATACTTATGCTAATGCATCTGTGTTACCTGAAAAAGTTATTCCATATGAAAAAGCTAAAAATATAATAATAGATGCTTTAGAACCTTTGGGTGAAGAATATATTAAAAATTTAACTAATATAATGAACACAAGATGTATTGATGTGTATCCACGTACTTCTAAAAAGAGTGGAGCATATCAGTGGGGTACATATAAAACTACTTATGTATCACTTAATTATGAAAATAATGTAGATTCAGTTAGTACTGCGGCTCATGAACTAGGACATGCAATGCATTCATATTATTCTGATACTAATCAAAGTTTTGAATATGCAGGATATCCAATCTTTTTAGCAGAAATTGCATCAACAGTAAATGAAATATTATTAACTGAATATCTATATAAAAATGCTAATACTAATGATGAAAAAATATATTATTTATCTGAATTTTTAGATAAATTTAAAGCAACAGTATTTAGACAAACAATGTTTGCTGAATTTGAATATAATATGCATGAAATTTACAAAAATAGTGGAGTTCTTACAAAAGATATGTTGTGTGATGAATATTACAAATTAAATAAAAAGAATTTTGAGCCTATAGTAAATGTAAATGAAAATATTAAATATGAATGGGCTCGTATACCACACTTTTATAATTCATTTTATGTATATAAATATGCAACTGGGTTTATATCAGCAGTAGTAATAGCAAATAAATTACTTAGTGGCGAAGAAGGATTTAGGGAACGTTATATTAAGTTTTTATCATCTGGTGGAAGCGATTATCCATTAAATATTTTAAAAGAATTAGGAATAAATATAGAAGATGAAGACACTTTAAATGGAGCATACAAAGTATTTGAAAGTAAATTAAATATGTTAAAGAAACTAACGAAATAAAGAGGTGAATTATGGCAAAAAGGGATTATTATGAAATACTAGGAGTAGATAAAAATGCAAGTGAAGCTGATATAAAAAGTGCTTTTAGGAAGTTAGCTAAAAAATACCACCCAGATGTATGTAAAGATGCAGATGGTGCAGAAAAATTCAAAGAAGCACAAGAAGCATACGCAGTATTGTCTGATTCTAAAGAAAGAAGCAAATATGATCAATTTGGTCATGCTGCATTCGAACAAGGTGCTGGAGGAACTGGATACGGTGGAGGATATGACTTCAGTGGATTTGATTTCTCAGGTATTTTCGATGAAATATTTGGAAGAAATAATGGAGACTTTTCAACATTTGATTTTAGTGATTTTGGATTTGGCGGTGGAAGAAAAAGAACAAGAGCGACTAAAGGAAGAGATTTAGGATATTTAATGGAAGTTTCATTTGAAGAAGCAGTCTATGGATGTAAAAAAGATATAGAACTAGAACTTGTAAATGCATGCAGTGAATGTGATGGTACTGGGGGTCATGGAGAGAGAACATGCTCAGAGTGTGATGGATCAGGGTATCAAACTAGTCAAACAAGTACTATATTTGGTTCTTTTGCAACTCGCACTACATGTAAATCTTGTGGAGGTGCTGGTGTTACATATAAAGAAGTATGTAATAAATGTAGAGGTAAAGGTAAAGTAAAAGAAAAGAAAGTTTTAACTATAACTGTTCCAAAAGGAATAAATACAAAAGAACAAATTAGACTTTCAGGCAAAGGAGAAGAGGGTACAAATGGAGGACCTAATGGAGACTTATATATAGAGTTTTTAGTAAAACCTCATCCTTTATTTAAAAGAGATGGAAATGATATTCATATAGAAATGCCTGTTACTATTTGTGACCTAGCTTTAGGTACAACTAAAACCATAAAAACATTAGACGGAACAGTCGAACTAAAAGTTCCATCAGGTAGTCAACCAGGAGATATGCTTAGAATAAAAAATAAAGGAATAGAAACAGATTCATGGAAAAGTGGAGACTTCTATGTAACACTTAAATTAATAGTACCTTCTAGACTTTCAAGAGAACAAAAAGATTTATTTGAGGGTCTAAATGACACTAATTTGGAAAGTGATAGCGAGTTTTCTAAATTTGAAAAATTAAACAGATAGACTTATTACACTTATTTGTAATAAGTTTTTAATTTAATAAATAAAAACCATAAAACGCGCACAAACTAATATGTATGGATACAATATTACTTTGTTTTTTAATAATAGTCGTTAGAATAGTTGAAACTTCTATGGCAACTGTCAGAATGATGTTTACAATAAAAAGTCAAAAAATAACATCTACTATCATTGCTTTTTTTGAAATTTTAATATGGTTTTTAATTGTAAAAGAAGCTATAAATACAGAAAATAACAGTATATTTATCGCACTTAGTTATGCTCTTGGTTTTGCGGGTGGGACACTCGTAGGAATGATTATAACTGAAAAAAGAATGCCTACTAATTTAATGGTAATAGCAATATTTCACAAGAATAAAAAACAAATATTAAAAAGTTTAACTGAAAATAAATTTGCTTTTAGTATTTTAAAAGTAAAAGGCAAAGATATGTTATATAAAGATATGGTACTTATTGTAACATCTAGTAGAAAAGTAAAAAGATTAGAAAGAATAATACTGGAGTCAGATGATAAAGCTTTTATAGTAACAAATGAATCAAAACAAGTTTTTAACGGATATTATTAAAAAATTCACTTAAAAAAAAGCGTTTTTGATTTTTTTGTCGTATATAATAAGTAGAGGGGAAAATTAGTACTAATATTACTAATTTTGTAAGAAAAATGGTAGAAACAAAAGACAATGATTTAATAAAAAACATTGTAGCTAATAATAATATCGTAGATATAATTGGATCTTACATAAATTTAGAACATAAAGGCAAAAACTTTTTTGGTGTTTGTCCTTTTCATGCTGATCATTCTCCTAGTATGTCAGTTAGTCCTGAGAAGCAAATATTTAAGTGTTTCTCTTGTGGAGCATCAGGAAATGCTATAACTTTTTTGATGGATTACTTGGGTATTCCATTTAAAGAAGCAATAAAAGTGCTCGCAGATAATGCTGGGATTATACTTGATAGTAGTTTTACAAAGAAAAAAGTAAATAATGAAATCGATGAACTTTACAAAGTAAATGAACTAGCAAAAGATATATTTAAAAATAACTTAGTGAGTACTAAAGGACTTGAAGCAAGAGAGTATTTACATTCTAGAAATTTGAGTGATGAGACAATTAAATACTTTAATATTGGACTTAGTCTTGAAGATGGATTATATAAGTCTCTTAGTAAAAAATATAGTGTATCACTTTTGTCAGATATTGACCTATGTAAAGACTATGGGGACTCGGTAAAAGACACATTTATTCATAGAATAATCTTTCCAATAAGTGATATTGATAATAATATAATTGGATTTACTGGGCGAATTTATAAACCAAAAGATAAAGACGAAAGTAAATACTTAAATACTCGAGAAACTAAAATATTTAAAAAAGGATTAATCCTATATAACTTAAATAATGCTAAAGAATTTATTAGAAAATCTCGTGAAATAATTATATGTGAAGGACAAATGGATACAATTAGACTTCATACAATAGGCTATAAAAACGCAGTATCACTAAGTGGGACAAGCATAACGCGTGAACAAATAGAAATGATTTCTAAATTCAAAGCAAATATTATATTAAATTTAGACCAAGATGAAGCGGGACGCCAAGCCACAGTTACTATTGGTAATATATTTGAGTCAATGGGACTAAATGTAAATGTAATTGTGTTTAGTGAATCAAAAGATACAGATGAATTAGTAAGTAAGAAAGGTAAATCTTCATTTGATAATGCATATAAAAACAAAGTTCCTTTTATAAATTTTAAATTAGATTATTTAAAAAAAGGAATAAATTTAAACGATACAGTTGAACTTGCTAAATACATTAATGAAGTAATCAACAATTTAAATACACTTAATGATCCCATATTATTAGACCTTAAGATAAAAGAATTATCGCATGATTATGGACTCGATGAAGGTACTATAAGAAGCAAAATAAAGAAAAAAGAAAAAGTAAGTATAGTAAAAGAAGTAAAAGAGAAAAAAAGATATAACAAATATGAAAAATTAGAAATTAGAATCATTAATCTAATGTTAGAAAATACTGATGTAATAAGAATATACGAAAAGAATCTTGGATTTCTAGCAACAGATAAAATGACTAAACTTGCTAATGAGATAGTTAACTTTAGAATTAAAAATAAAGGATTTGACTTATCAGAGTTTATAACTTATACTTATACACTTGAAGGGCTGAGTGATACATTAAAAGAAGTAATGAGTAATAATGATTTAGGTGAATATACAGATGAAGAAATTGATGATGCAGTAATGGAAATAAAAAAATATTCAGTAGAAAAGCAAATAAGGAATTTAAAAACAAAGCTAAAAGAATCATTAGATATAGAAGAGAAAAAGAAACTATTAAAAAAAATAGAAAATATGAAGAAGGAAGTGTTAACATGGTAGAAGAAATTAAAACATTTGAAACAAGAGTGGAAGAACTAATTGAAGAAGGAAAGAAAGATGGATTTGTAACATATGAAGCAATAGCTAAAAAGTTAGAAGGACTAGATGTAGATAATAACTCATTTGACGAACTTTATAATAAACTTACAGAAAATCAAATAGACGTATTAACAGAAGACGAAGCTGCAGGTGGGGAGACATTAAAAATTGATGCAGATATAGAAATACCTAATGACTCAAAAGATATGAGTGTTAATGATAATGTTAGAATGTACTTAAAAGAAATTGGTAAAATAAGTTTATTATCACTTGAAGAGGAACAGGAAATATCTAAAAGAGTAGCCGCAGGAGACGAGGAAGCTAAAAACTTTTTGGCTGAATCTAACTTACGTTTAGTAGTAAGTATTGCAAAAAGATATGTGGGGCGTGGACTTCTTTTCTTAGACCTTATTCAAGAAGGTAATATAGGTCTTATGAAAGCAGTAGAAAAGTTTGATTATGACAAAGGATACAAGTTTTCAACATACGCTACTTGGTGGATTAGACAAGCTATAACTAGAGCTTTAGCTGACCAAGCAAGAACTATAAGAGTCCCTGTTCATATGGTTGAAACAATTAATAAAATGGCTAGAATTGAAAGACAAATGACTCTAGAACTTAATAGAGAACCATCTAATGAAGAGTTATCTAAGAAAATGGGATTACCTGTTGAAAAAATAGTGGAAATTAGAAAAATATCACAAGACCCAGTATCTTTAGAAACTCCAATTGGAGATGAAGAAGACTCACATTTAGGAGACTTTCTTGCTGATGAAAAAATTAAGTCACCAGAAGACTATGCGACTTATGAAATACTTAAAGATGAACTTAAAGATGTTTTAATGACTCTTACTAAAAGAGAAGAAGAAGTACTTGAACTTAGATTTGGTCTATTTGATGGAAGTTATCATACACTTGAAGAAGTTGGTAAAAAGTTTGGTGTAACAAGAGAAAGAATTAGACAGATAGAAGCAAAAGCTTTAAGAAAATTAAGACATCCATCACGTGCTAAAAAGTTAAAGGATTTCTTAATTGAGTAAGAGAATTGAAGCAATATGCTCTTACATAAATGATACTGACAAAGCAATAGATGTTGGATGCGACCAGGCACTTTTAGGAGAAATGCTTGCTAAAAGAGGAGTACATTCAGTAGCTTCTGATATAAGAGAAAGCATAATAGAAAACGCACAAAAAAGAATTCTAGATCTAAATTTAGAAAAATATATAGACTTTCTAGTATCAGATGGGTTAAAAAATGTTACAAAAAAGAAACTAGATACTCTAGTCTTATCAGGTATGGGAACATATACAATACTGAATATTGTAAGTAGTACGAATATCAAATTTAATAAAATTATAACAATTTCCAATAATAATCATGATATATTAAGACTAAAAATGAATGATTTAAACTACACAGTAGATAAAGAAGAAATAATATATGAAAAAGGTAAATATTATAATTTAATATTATTTGTACCAGGTAACACTAAATATACAAAAGAAGAATTACTAATAGGTCTTAATCATCAAAATAATGGTTTATTAAAAGAAAAACTAGAAATCGATTTAAACAAATATGTGAGTATTTATAAAAAAAGTAATGATAAAAAAATATTAGATAAAATTAATATAATAAAAGAAGCACTTAAAAATTAAGTGTTTTTTTTGAAAAAAACTAATCATTCCTGTCGATTAGGTGCAAAATCGTACAATTATTCCTGTCGATTAGGTGCAAAATCACGCAATTATTCCTGTCGATTAGGTGCAAAACGTTGACTGTTTATCATTTTTATGTTATTATTTAAATGGTGATAAATATGAAAAGAAAAATATATAATTCTTTACTTGAGTGGAAAAAAGACATCAATAAAAAACCTTTAATATTATTAGGTGCTAGACAAGTGGGAAAAACATATATATTAAAGAAATTTTGTGAAAAAGAGTATGAAAATTTTATATATTTAAATTTGTTTGATCATGAAGAAATTGTTAATATGTATGCTGAACCGATAAGTTCTGAAGAAAAATTTTTAAAATTGAAAGCTATTTTAAATTGCAATATTGAACTTAAAAACACTATTTTGTTTATAGATGAAATTCAAGAAAGTGAAGAACTAATTTCCAATTTAAAGTTTTTAAATGAAAATCATAATAATGTTAATATTGTATGTGCTGGTTCTTTGTTAGGAGTAAAATTAAAAAGAAGTCATTTTTCTTTTCCTGTGGGTAAAGTTACTATGTTAAATATGTATCCTATGGACTATGAGGAGTTCCTGCTTGCTTTAAATGAAAATTCTTTAATCGATGAAATAAAAACTTGCTATTTTAAAAATAAAAAAATGATTAGCGCATTACATGATAAAGCATTAGGTTTATATAGATTATATTTATGCACTGGAGGAATGCCAGAATCTGTTCAAGGAATAGTAAATGCTTCTAAAGATGTGACAAAATATGATACAAATATATTATCTAATATATTAACTTCATATTTTAAAGATATGAGTAAATATGTGTCTAATAATTCTGAAAGTATAAAAATTGAAAAACTATACAAATCTATTCCTGCACAACTTTCGATGGGATTAAAAAAATTTCAATATAATAAAATTGAAAGTGGTGCAAAATCTAGAAGTTATGAAACTGCTTTAGATTGGCTCTTAGAAAGCAAATTATTAATACAATCCAATATGGTTTCTAATCCAGAAATTCCTTTAAAAGGATTTATAAAAGAAGATTATTATAAATTATTTCTAAATGATATTGGTTTTTTAACACATTTGTTAGAAATAAAATATGGAGATATATTAGTTGATAATATGTCGCTTTACAAAGGTGTAATTACAGAGAACTATGTTGCTTGTCAACTGGTACAAAATAATATAAGTTTATATTATTGGACGAGTAATAGAACTGCGGAAGTGGATTTTCTTTTATATAATGAAGATGGAATAATACCTGTTGAAGTTAAAGCGGGCGATTCTACAAAATCAAAAAGTTTAAAAATATATATGGAAAAATTTAAACCAAAATATGCTATTAGAATTTCGTCAAAAAATTTTGGATTTGTAAATAATATTAAATCCATACCTTTATATGCAGTATTTTGTATCAAATAGCTTTATACAATAAAAAACAATTTTTTAATTATGAATTTCAAAATTAAATCAAAGTAAACATTATTGAAAAAATCTAAGAGTATCATTATTACTTCTATTACTATTAACAATAGTAGAAGTTTTTTTATTTTTTATTGGAATAGGTCTAGATGCTTTTATTTCATCTACTTTAGGCTTATCTTCTTCGTTAACTGCTCCAAATATACTAAACACATTTTTTAAATTATTAAAAGTAGGTTTAATATCCTTAACCATAGGTAATGCTTTATTAGCAAAATTTAAAGTTTTATTAGCCCCACTTAAAATTTTATTTAAATTTAGTCCTTTTAAAAAACTAAATGTTCCACCTTCGTTCATATTAAACCACCTATAATATTTTATGGTAAATACAAAATTAGTTTACAAATACCTAGTAATATTTTATAATTATCATAGGAGAATGCTAAATATGAAGAACAAAAAATTAGATATATTATTTATAGGAGTTATTATATGTTCGGTATTTATTTCAAGCGTAATATTAGAAGCACTTAGTTATACTGAATCAACGTATAATAATGCAAGTATTATTGCAAATAATTATTTTACTTCATTAAACGATAATGGGGTGTATTTAACAAGTGGACCAGATACATGTGCACTTAATTCTGGTAGAATCCATTGTAGTGGAGAAACTGATACATCCTTAATCTCAAAAATAGAATTTGAAATAGTTGGTGGAAAATATTTATTAGATCCAACTGCTTATCCATATTGGTTAGGTGATACTTCAGGTGATAATGCATATGAAGGAACAATTAAGGGAGTTAAAACAAAATCTAAAACTGAAAACAGTGGAGTAAAACCTGCAGTTTATATAAAGGAAAATATAACATTGTCTGGAAGTGGAACTTGGGAAGTACCATTTATATTAGAAGGTCCTTTAATTATTCAAAAATATATTTTAACAGTAGATTATGATGGTGGTGAATCAAATCAAATATTTGCTCCAAATAATGAATATGAAGAAGGATATCCAATACCATTACAAATTCCAACAAAAAGTAATTGTACGTTTACAAATTGGACATTAACAGGTGAAGGGGTACTTAGTTCTAATGGAACTCAATTTACTATGGGTAATACAAATGCAACATTAAAAGCAAATTATGATTGTTCTTATGTTCTTACAATGGATTTAAATGGTGGAACTGGTACAAATAAGAGCGGAAACTATAAAGAAGGTGCCAAAGTTTCTTTATCAAATCCAACTAAAAATAATTGTAGTTCTGCAGCAAATTGTAGTTGTACTTTTAAAAATTGGACATTAACAGGTGGAGGAACATTAAATTCTGCTGGTACTGAATATATTATGGGTGCATCTAGTGCAACATTAACTGCAAATTATAACTGTTCATATCTTTTCCCATACGTAAGTAAACAAAGAAATACGGGTCCTGCAGGAACGGAAACACCATCTTATACTTTCAATGTAACATCTACTGCAAAATATAAAATAGAATTATGGGGTGCAAGAGGTGGAATGTATGGAGGTAGTTATATATATGGAGGTGCTTATACAAGTGGGGAAATAGAACTATCTGCAGGGGATATTTTATATATATATGTAGGTGGGCGTGGATGCGATACATGGGATGATACAGGTTGTGCAAATTCTTATTCAAATGCTTGTTCTATATCCGAATATTTTCTTTTAGGTGGCTTTAATGGTGGAGGAAATGGCCACTGGGCTGGTTGCGGATTAGAATGGGGTGGCGGTCACCCGGGAGGTGGAGGAGCCACTGATATAAGATTCGGAAACACTTCTTTAGATTCCAGAATAATGGTAGCTGCTGGAGCCGGAGGAGCTAATGCTAGCAGTCTTAGTGCTGCTGGTGGTGGACTTACAAATAATGATGCAGGTGCTTTTCAAACATCTGGTAATGCTAAGGGTGCAGGACAGCAAGGGGATGGAGGAGCATATAACTGCTGTTATTGGTGGGGAAGATATCCTTCTCCTGGTTCAGGCGGTGGATATTGGGGTTCATACAGAAACGCTAGAGGTGGAAGTTCATATATAAGTGGACATACTGGATGCATTGCCGTAAATTCATCGGGTAGTTCAATTTGCAGTGAAAATAAAGTGGCAGCTGCTTCATACGTAGGGACAACAGATAGAACTTGTAGTATTCATTATAGCGGAAAAGAATTTATAAATGGAACTACATTAATGATAGATGGTGCTGGATATAACTGGACAAATAAAAGAGGAGCTCAAACGCAAATGCCAAATACTACAGGTGGTAAATATACTGCAGGCACTGGTCACAATGAAAATGGATATGCAAAAATAACTCAATTAGATACTTAAAATATAAAAACTTCAATACCTGTAAAAGGATTGAAGTTTTGTTTTACATTAAAAAAGTTTAATGCTATAATTTTAATATAGATAGAATAAAGAGGAGGAATTAAATATGTCTAAAAGAAATAAAAAGAACATATTTAATTTTGTGTTGTCTGTGCTAGGTTGTATTGGTGTGGAAATATATAAGTTTTTCTATGCTTTAGGACTTGGTATTTTCAAATTCTTTGATATTTTCACTACAATGTTATTTACATTATTCAGCTATATTTATTATGGATTTTATTATCTATTTAAATATGTATATAAATACATCATTAGAATATTCATAAAATATATTATTGTTGAAATTTATACAATAATTAAAGAATGTTTTTTAGGAGTGTTTTATTTACTTAAATTTATTTGTTATGATGTACCAAAATTCTTTATAAGTGCACTATCCAGTTTCTTTTATATGCTTTATAACAAATTTAAACATACCATTGAAATAATACAACAATTTTTTAAAGATTTACCTAAGAAATTTAAAGAATATTTTATGTCTAAATTTAATAATTTATCTATTGTAAAATACTATAGAAATAAAAAAGAAAGAGAACTTGAAGTATTATATATAGATAAAAACAGTTTAGATGCTAAAAGAAGTGAAATTAAACATACATATCAATATTTAGCAAGAAACAAAGAAGGTAAATTAATAAAAGGTTATTTTAGTGCTCTTAGTAAACTTGATACTTTGTCTTACTTACTTGATGAAGGATATGAAGTATACGAAATTAAAACAAACTCATGGATAGATTTTATTCATGGAGAAAATTTCTTCTTGAAAATTAGAATGAAAAATAAAGACTTAATATTCTGGTTAGCTCAATTATCTACGTATGTAAAAAGTGGTGTACCTTTAACTGATAGTGTTAAAATATTAGCTAAACAAAATAAAAATAAAAGTTATAAAAAAGCATTTGATTCAATAATATATGAACTTACTATGGGTGAAAGTTTTTCTGAGGCTTTAAGAAAACAAGGAGCGATGTTCCCAGGACTTCTTGTTAACATGGTAAAAGCTGCGGAGATGATTGGAGACATTGAAACAACGTTAGATGAAATGAGTGAATATTATGATGATATGGAAAAAAATAGAAAAGCAATTATAGGTGCGATGACATATCCTACAATTATCTTCATTTTTGCAATCGCAGTAGTAGTATTCATTATGATATATATTATTCCGCAGTTTGTAGGAGTATATGCATCCATGGGTAGTGAACTTAATCCATATACTCAAGCAATTATAAATATATCTGACTATTTAGTGGCAAATTGGAAATATCTGCTTCTTGGTGTTATTGGTGTGATTATAATATTCAAATTAATATATGACAATTTAAAAGCATTTAAAACTGCAGTACAATATGTACTTATGCATTTACCTGTTATTGGAAAAATTATGATATATAATGAAATGACTATGTTTTCAAAGACATTTGCAGCCTTAACTAAAAACAATGTTCAACTTACTGAGAGTATTGACATTTTAAGTAAAATAACAAATAATGAAATATATAAAATGATTATGTTTGATACAATTTCTAATCTTCTTCGTGGAGATAAAATGAGTGATTCATTTAAAAACAATTGGGCAGTACCTGAGCTTGCTTATTATATGATTTCTACTGGTGAATCAACTGGACAACTTGCTGAGATGCTAGAAAGAGTCGCAGACTATTATCAAAGTCAACAAAAAGTTACAACTGATCAATTAAAAACGTTTATAGAACCTATTATGATAGTAATGCTTGCTGTAGTAGTAGGCGGTATAGTTTTAGCAATAATTATCCCAATGTTTGAAATGTATGGTCAAGTAGTTTAAGGAGGGTTTAAATGGAAATATTAAAAATAGTGTTAATAGTGGTTTTAGGACTTGTAATGGGAAGTTTCTTTGCTTGCATGGGATACCGTATTCCAAATAAGATATCCACTACTAAATCTAGAAGTTTTTGTCCTAAATGTAAAAAAGAACTTAAATGGTATATGAATATACCTGTGTTTTCTTATATATTTTTAGGAGGAAAGTGTGCATATTGCCATAAAAAAATAAGTATAATTTATCCATTCATTGAAGTAACTTCTGCATTCCTATTCTTTTTAGCATATGAAGTATATATAAATACTTTACCAGTAAGTTATTTGTATTTTATAATAGCTATTACTTTATCTTCTGCATTTTTAGTAACAATAGTAAGTGACTTTATGTATTATTATATATCTGATAGAGTTATATTGATTTCTTTGATTATAGTATTAATTACTAAATTCGTATTTTTGGATGTAACTACTTGTATTTATTCAATTATCTCAGGCGTAGTAATGTTTTTAATAATGATGCTAATAAAGTTACTTGGAAACAAAATGTTTAAAAAAGAAAGTTTAGGAGATGGAGATATAAAACTTGTAGGTGTAATAGGGGCATCTATTGGAATAATACCTAGTTTAATATCTATATTTATAGCGTCCATCACGGGTCTTATATTTGCAATATTTAGTAAAAGTGATGATAAAAGTGGAATTGTTCCCTTTGGTCCATTTATATTACTTGGGAGTATAATATCTCTATATTTAATAAATATAATAAATAACATGTTTGGAAACATACTTACTGTTTTATAAAAAATTCATTACATTAAATGAGTTTTTTGTTTGTAATAAACTTTTGACATCCATAACACTTATTCGTTATAATATATATTAACATTTGCGAATATGTTAGAAAGGTTAATAATAAAATGAATGAGTTGTTGAACAAAGAAAAAAGAATAGAAGATTTAGTTTATGTAATAAGAGGGATACCAGTAATGCTTGATACTGATATTGCTATGCTTTATGGGGTAGAAACTAAAAGAATAAATGAGGCAGTTAAAAACAATATTGAAAGATTTCCTGAAAGATACGTGTTTAGAATAACCGAAAATGAAAGCAATATTTTGAAGTCGAAAATTTCGACTTCAAATAGAGGTGGCTCTAGAAAAGGACATAATGTATTTACAGAACAAGGAGCAACAATGCTTGCTACGGTTCTTAAGTCTAAAACTGCAGTAAAAGTGAGTATACAAATTATAGATGCATTTGTATACATGAGGAATCACACAAATAGTTATTTAAAAAGAATAAGTAATTTAGAAACAAAATATATAGAACACGATAATGAAATAAAATTGTTACAAAGTTCATTCGATAAATTTAGTGATAAGTCTTTAAAAAATGAAATTTATTTTGATGGACAAATATACGATGCATACTCAAAAATAATAGATATAATGTCTGAAACTAAGAAAGAACTAATCATAATAGATGCATATGCTGATAAAACTGTATTAGATATGATATCTGCGTTAAAAGTTAAAACTATTTTAATTACTAAAGACAATAATAAATTAAGTAAACTAGATATTGAAAAATATAATAGTCAATATAACAATTTAAAAGTAGTCTATGATGATACTTTCCATGATAGATATTTAGTGTTGGATAATAGTATAGTCTATCACTGTGGTGCTTCTATTAATCATGCAGGGAGTAAAACTTTTTCTATAAATAAAATTGAAGATAGCGTTATAATAAAATCTCTTATAAGTAGAATAAATGAATTATAACAAATACGATTTTTTATTCATAAAAACATAATGAGTAAATATAATTTATTAGATATAAGGAGATGAACTATGATAAACAAGCAAAATATGTGGTTTTTAACACTACTTAGTTTAGTGTTAGTATTAGGTGTATATTATATAACTATGCCAAATGAACTTTTAAAGAGTAAGGAGATACTCGAAACAGTAAACAACGAAATCGAAGTAAATGTAGAAGAGAGTGACAGATTAATAGCACTTAGGGTTGAAAGAAATGAAGAACTTGAAACCACTATGAAAGAGTTACAAGGAGTTTTAACATCTACTACTTCTACTACTGATGAAAAAAACAACGCTTTTGAAGAATTAAAGGTACTTAACTTAACAAAAGGCAAAGAAGCAGAGTTAGAACAAAAAATACTAGATACTTATAAAATCAAATCTTTTATAGAAATTAATAATGATCAAGTGAAAGTAGTTATTAATTCATCTGAACATAATGCGACTCTTGCGAATAATATAATGAGAACAGTACAAGAAGAATACACTGAAAAAATGTATATTACTGTAAAATTTGAAAGTTAATAGGCAATAAACATCACAAACAATCCTTTTCCTCATAAAATACTTTAGATAAGGTTTAACTACTAAGAATGAAAGTGAGGAATCTATGAATAAAAATATCTTAACAAAAAGAGAGAAAGAAGTATTTAATCTCTTAGTTCAAAATAAATCAACTAAAGAAATAGCTGATGAATTATATATTAGCGAAAAAACAGTAAGAAACCATATATCTAATTCAATGCAAAAACTTGGTTGTAAAGGACGCGCAGGAGCTGTTATAGAATTATTAAAATTAGGTGAAATAAGTTTGGAAAAGTGACTTTTAAGTCATTTTTTTTAGTGTTTTAAATATATATTATTAGGTGAAGCATATGATTAAAAAAATGTCATTAAGAAAAATCGCAGTTTCTACTACTGCATTAATAATTTGTGGATTATTTTACTTTTTTCCAACTAGTACAGATGACTTAAAAATTAAAGAAACAATTACTTATTATGACGAAGAAGACTATAAAAGTGTATATTTAATGGATAAATATAATTATGTATCTAAATTAAAACTTCCAATTGAAGAAGAAAGAATAGAATCTATTGCTCTTGAAAAAATGGAATATTTAATAACAAATAGTACTAAAACTGAGAGTATTCCATCGGGTTTTAGAAGCATTATTCCAATTAATACGAAAGTGTTGGATTTAAAAATTGAGGGAAACACTATTACTATTAATTTTTCAAAAGAATTACTTAATATAAACTTAAAAGATGAAGAATCAATGATTGAAGCAATTATATTTACATTAACTGAGATTGACGAGATAGAGAATGTAAAAATATTAGTAGAGGGTAATCCTTTATTAGAACTTCCTAATAGTAAAAAGAAACTAACAGAAGTGTTAGATAGAAATTACGGAATAAATAAAATATATGATTTTGACACTTTGAGTGACTTAACTAAAACAACAGTATATTATGTTAATAAAATGGAAGATGATGTATATTATACTCCTGTTACTAAAGTGACAAACGATACAAGAGATAAAGTAACAGTAATTATAGACGAACTTAAAAGTTCTATAATTTATCAGAGTAATTTAAGTAGTTATTTGTCTGCTGCGGCTGAACTTAATAAATATGAAATTATAGAAGATACGATGATTTTATCATTTAACGATAAAATATTTAGTGAGAACTCAAAGAATATCTTAGAAGAAGTAGAGTATACTATAAGTATGTCTCTAATGGATAATTATGATATAAATGAAGTAATATTTTATGTTGGAGATGAAAAAATAACCACAACTACGCTTAAAACTCTTGAATAAGTGCTAAAAGTGTAGTATAATCTTAAATGTTGTTTGAGGTATGTTCTCGTAGCTCAGCAGGATAGAGCAACGGCCTTCTAAGCCGTCGGTCGCACGTTCGA
>CAYXHQ010000014.1:0-17236 GCA_964465245.1 uncultured Muribaculaceae bacterium
TGAAGGTATTAATCTTTTTTATTACCTTCAACCTAAAAATATTTTACACTATCAATATTCCAAATGATTTGACAATTCAATTATGTTTTGTTACAATGTTATCAGATGAGTTAACGTCGTTTGGCAATTGTAGCCACTGGCCGTTAACTCTTTTTTTTATGATTCCCTCGTCTTTGTCATATATTATTTTATTTTTGTTATCACTTATCCATTTATCATAATTGTTTCTTCCATACGCACTTGTCATTACATTGGCATCAATATTTTTTATTTTTAGTTTTGAACTAGTATCACATATTTCCACTCTCCCTTTTCCATCTATTAGTATTGAAACAATAACCGGATTATCATTAGAATCTATCAATTTTGTAATAACTACTATACTATCATTTACTGTGTTAGATTCAACTATATTTAACGGATCAATTATTGCTTGCGGAAGGTGCTTAACAACATCTATTCCCAATCCATGATATGTTCCATCTTGCTTACCACTGATATTTACTATCCTATCTATTTTTCTTGCTGTCACTGTTATTGCATTATCTTTTAAGCCTAAATCTAGATACAATTTAGGAGTATTCTTAAATACTACCAAATTAACTTGTTTGTTCCATTTCCCCTCATTCCATAAATCTATTTGTTTTGTAAATGACAGACTTGTAATTCCAACAATATTGGTAGACACCCATTTGACATTTTGCCTATATTTTGTTATAATTTTATCATTCAATGTGGGAAAATCGTTATTCGCCGTTTGGGACGTATGATGAAGGGCATTACTGCTAGGAATCAGTTTAATTGTTTCTTTCCACATTGTTTTTATTTGTAAATCACCTTTTTTTGAAATAGCCACTACCACATAATACTTTCCTGTAATATATGATTTAACATATCTTATAGATGGTATTTTATTTTTTCTGGCGGCATCTAGTGTATCACTTCCAATAATAACAGTATCAGGATTGGATAATATTTCTGGTATTCTTTTTATATCTTCCTTTGTAATAGAGATTTGTTTTGGATTCGTTTCTTTAGAATGCTTATATAAATGTCTTATGTAATCTTTAGATAGTGTTTGATTTCTATTACTTATATCAATTCTGAATGTCTTTCTTACTAATGAAATTGCTTTATTGCTCATAGGCACGCCAAAACAAATATTTCCTTTTGAACTAGAATTTTCTAATGCTTCGTTTATAGTTTTTTCAAATAAGCTTCTTCTTTCTTCTATAAACAAAATATCTAGTCCATGTATTACGTTATAATAAGGCTCAGTTTCACATACCGAAAAGCCATTAAATATATTCGCAAAATTATATTCAACATACTCCATAATTCACCTACGCACAGTAAACTGTTTCACTTTCTTGTGGATTGTTATTGCTAACGTTATTAATAGCATTTAAATTTGATGAGCAAATAAACGCTAGGAGTGCTATTACAATATAAAATAATATAACTCCTTTATAATCTTCAAATAATTTTTCCATAATATCACTCTTCCTTTCTTATGTATCAATCATATAACAAATAATTGTTCGTGTCAATAAAAAATAAACAAATGTTTGACAACTTTACGTTCGTGTGTTATTATTATCTTGGAGGTAAGTAATTATGGAAAAATTAACTGGAAAACAAGAAGAAGTTTTAGTAGTAATCAAAAAGTATATTGCTAAAAACGGTTATGCCCCTACTGTAAGAGAAATATGTCAAGAATTAGATTTAAGCAGTCCTGCTACTGTATTCGTTCATTTAAAACACTTAATTAATAAAGGTTATATAACACAAACAAATTCAAAATTTAGAACTTTAGAAGTAAAAGTTCCCAATGAATATGCTAAAAAGAATGATGAAATTGTAAGTGTACCTTTACTTGGAAGAGTTGCTGCTGGTAACCCTATTGAAGCAATTGAACATCCTGATGAATTTTTAGCTTTACCTGCTCATATGATTCCTAAAAACAAAGAAGTGTTTTCACTTGAAGTTAAAGGTGAAAGTATGATAAACATAGGAATTTATAGTGGAGATACAGTAATAGTAGAAAGATGTGAAACAGCAAAAAATGGAGACTTAGTAGTTGCACTTACTGATGAAGGAGAAGCAACACTTAAAACATTTTTTAAGGAAGATGGATATTTTAGACTTCAACCTGAAAATGATTTAATGGCACCTATTATACTAAAAAATGTAACTATACTAGGAAAAGCAATAGCACTTTACAGAAAATTATAAAAGATCGTTACTTTAAACGATCTTTTTTGTTACTTTGATAACTTCAGGATTAAACAATTAGTTTTCTCAATTTGTTTTTCACTTCCTGATTCAAATTTGTAATTCTTAATATTTAAAATTGATTTGTTTTGTGGAACTCCATTTTCAATATTTAATACTGTAATAACAGAATTATCATTATCATTTGCAATTAATACATTTTGTAATTCAGCGTGATTAGTTTCTTTGCCATTAATAAATGTATATTTGCATTTCACAATATCATATTTAATTTCCAAATACATATCGTATCTATAATTGCCACTTTCGTTACTTAATTTTATATGATATTTGTCTTTTTCTTTTTCAAATAATTCTATTTTTAAATTAAATATATAAGCGTTATTAAAAAGTACATACAAATAATCAAATACTATTTTATAATCTCTAGCAGTTATTTGTTTTTCTTCATTTTTTTCTTTCTTTTTCTCTTCCATTTAACCAAGTTCCTCCGTAAATTAATTATATATAAATAATTTTATTTTGTAAATAACATATAAATCATAAATATCATTAATATTATTAAGACTATTGCTGAATTGATACTTGATGATTTTTTCTTTTTGCCTGAAACACCAAGAGCTACAGAAACAAGTATACCTGCGATTAATCCGCCAATATGAGCAGAAACATCTATTCCTGATATAAATAGGCCTAAAGATAAGTTAATTAAAATTATAGGTATTATTTGACTTCTTAAGAACCCTCCAAGCATTGCTCTATAATTATATGCAAAGTATGCAAGAGCACCAAATAATCCAAATATTGCCCCACTTGCTCCTAAAGATATAGTGGATGATGCCATAAATACATTTGAAAATAAGCTTCCAACTATTCCACTAACAAAATATATAATTAAAAATTTCTTTTTTCCATAATATCTTTCTACTTGTGTGCCCACTATAAATAGAGCATACATATTAAAGAATATATGAAATAAATCAGAATGCAAAAACATAGAAGTTATAAGTCTATAAAGCCCTACCACTCCTTCATTTTGTATCAAAACATAACTATTAGCCCCATAATATGTAAAGACGTTATACAAATTAAAATTAAATATGCTAGATATAAACATAAGTAAAAATATACCTATATTTATTCCCATTAATATTTCAGTTGCCATTGGTTTTTTAGGACTAAATACTTTATCTAATTTTCTTTCTTCTTTCAAAGTTTTAGTATTAAGTTCTTCAGATAATTTAATAAATTCATTTATATCAGATTTCTTAACAGTAAGAGCTTCTTTAATATTTGGAAAAAAGTTAAGCAGTGTTTGATTCTTTTTAATATCGGTTATCTTATCAATTTTTAAAGATTCTATATTTTTACCACTTTCAAATTTAACTGTATCTCCTGCGTCTACCAAAATATTTAACATAGGTGTATTAAAAGAAAGAGTTTTTTTACTAATATTCTTTCTTATCATATTAGTTTTCCACAAATCTCTATTATATTGTTCAGTGTTATGAATATATCCTGTATTAATTCTAATTAATTTTAACTCTTTATCAAAATTTTCTAACCATATTTCGTTATCAGCACCTTTTAATACTATTGGTTTATAGTCTTCTTCTGTAACAAAATAATGAATCATTTTCATAACAATATCATCTTTCTTACTTATTTCTATTGAACTCATGACGTAGCCTCCTTTAAATTCGTTAATATTATAATACTATTTTTCATAAGATTAGTAAAGAGGTGAGCACATGTCAAAAATTAAAAATGTTTTACTATTTGCTTTAATACTTTTCTTATGGCTACTTGGTGGATTTATTTTTCCATTTAATGCTGAATTCTATGAATTACTTAAACTTCCTTCATTTATACTTCCTGGTAATATTATTTCTTACATATGGATTATTCTATATATTTTAATAAGTTTTAGTATATTCAAAGTAATAAAAACTACAAACATATTTAAAAATAGTGACTATTTATATGTATTAATCACCAATTATTTAGCAAATCAATTATTTTCTTATACTTTTTGGTATTTAATGAGTCCATTTTTAGCATTTATTATGACATCCATTGTATTTGTAAGTTCAATTTTCTTATATATCGAAACAAAAAATATAAATAAAAAGGCATCATATGCTTTGATACCTTATGTTATTTTTAATATATACGCTTTAATTTCTTCTCTTGCAGTTTATATTATGAATTTTTAAGACCTTCTAAAATACTAACAAATTTTTCTTCTAAGGGCGATGTAAATTCTAAAAATTCATGTGTTATAGGATGAGTAAATCCTAAATATTCTGCGTGCAACATTTGACCATATTCTCTATCTATTGGTTTTATATTACTGTATACTATATCGTTTACTACTGGATGTCCGATATACGACATATGTACTCTTATTTGATGAGTTCTTCCAGTTTCTAAAATAAGTTCTAATAATGTATAGTTTTTAAATCTCTCTTTTACAGTAAAATAAGTTACTGCTTTTTTGCTGTTTTTATCAGTTACACACATCTTTTTTCTGTCTGTTTCACTTCTTCCGATTGGTGCATCTATTTTACCTTTATTAGCATCCATCACACCATGAACAAGTGCTATATATTTTCTTTTAACTCTTTTAAATTTAAAGTCTTCTGCTAAAATCCTGTGCGCTTCATTTGTTTTTGAAATAAGTAAAAGTCCACTAGTGCATGCATCAATTCTATGAACTATTCCAGGTCTAAATTCTCCATTTACATCACTCAAATCATTTGTGTGGTTGATTAGGGCATTAACTAAAGTATGAGAATAATTTCCAGGGGCTGGATGAACCACCATTCCAGTTGGTTTATTTATTACCATCAAATACTCATCTTCATAATAGATATCTAGTGGTATATTTTCACCTATTACATCAGTTTCCTCATTTAATTCTCCTATAAAAACTTCATCATTTTCTTTAAGTAAATATCCAGGTTTAACTTTTTCATCATTTATTTTGATATTTCCAAGTTTTATATGTTTAGTAATAAAACTTCTGCTTTCTTTCAAATGAACCGCCAAAAAATTATCAAGTCTTAACCCCACATCACTTTTTTTTATTTTCATATTTACTCTCCTTAATTACAGTAATAAATAATATTATAATACCTATTACCATAAATGCATCTGCGGCATTAAATATTGCCATATCGTAACCAAAAATAGTAAAATCCATAAAGTCTCTTACGTATCCTAGTGTTATTCTATCTATAAAGTTGCCAATAATTCCACCTATTACTAAAATAAACGCAGTAAGTGATAATTTATCACAATAATATTTTCTTATTTCATATAATAAATAACCTAGTACGCATACTGTGATTATTAAAAATAGTATTCGCTTTCCTTCTAAAATTCCAAAGGCTGCGCCATAATTAATGTTATAAGTTATATCAAAAAAATTAGGTATTATCTCTTTTGAAGCATGTAAATCAAAATTAATAGAAACTACATGTTTAGTTATTTGATCAATAAATACCAGTAAAAAAATAAATAAAAATGTTACTATTTTTTTCTTTTTCATAGTCTTATAATACATTAAAAAAGACGATTATTCAAGTGAGTCTATTAGAATAACGTCTTCTCCTATCTTTTTTATTTGTTCAAATTTTATATTTATATCGGCATTAGTGTTAAATACACTTTTTATGCCTTTTCTCTCAATTGATAAACCCACTATTTTTCCATTAGTAACTTCAATATCTGCGTCAATTATTCTTCCAACTTTTTTGCCATCACTTAAGAACACTATATCTTTTCTTTGCATATCTGATAGTTTCATGCATCACCCACTAATAAACTATATGCTTTATTTTGTTAAATTAAGAGTTTTTTCTTTTATATAATTATTTAAATAAATGCTTGTATTTACACTATTACAAAAAATTGCATAATTATATAAAGATTTTGTTTCTTCTGCGTCTAAAGTTGCTAATTCGTTTAATAAATAATTTAATAATATTACTGAATCTTCTTTAACTGAATTTACTATTAATTTTGATATTTCTCCATCCATGTCATTTACCTCCTTTAAAAAAACTTATTATTCTTGATGCTTTATAAACTATATAAACATTTTTATTTATTGCAATACTTTTTCCAAATGCTTTTCCACCTATTGTAAGTCCAGCGACTAAAGATGTTATAATTAGTGTCATAAGTGATGCATTTATATTTAAAGTACTGGCAAGAGAGACTGATATTAATATGCTAATTGAACCAGACAAAATACCACAAATATCTCCCACTACATCATTACAAAAAGATGATACTTTCTCTGCATTAGAAATAAGTTTAATTGCGTCTTTTGCTCCTTTTAACTTTTTAGCATTCATTGAATGAAATGGAGTAATAGATACTGTTGTAATAGAAACCCCTACCATATCAAATATAACACCTAATATTATTACAAAGAACAAAAACACTACGCTTAATATAACATTTAATTTAGTAATTACTAACTCTGAAGAGTAAGAAAAAATAAAAGATATAAGAGTTGCAAAAAGAGTTATCTTGATTATCCAAGAATAATTACTTTTCTTTTTCTTAACACTACTCTCATATTTTTTAATTTCACTATTTATTTTATTTTCCATAATACTTTCCATAAATAAAAAAAGTTGGCTCCCAATATAGTAAACTTTGCGACTTAGGTCAAGTAGGCTTTCCCCAGTATTTACAAATTCGTTACCAAATTTGCGGTTTCCCTTTACAAATACCGATGTGCTGTTTCCAGACACATGACTTGATTGCCACTTAGCACGCACTGCAATCCTATATAGTAGATACATTCTAGGAGTTTTCCTCGGTAACTATTTATTATTAATTCTTTTTTGCAAACATGGTTTCATTTTAACAATTCCCCAAATGTTCACTCAAGACAAGCTACACTACTCGCAGCGTTTACCGCATAGTAGGTTTAATCCCATGTCGTCATAAATTTTCTAATTATTTTACGACAAGCATAGGTCTCAACGATAGTTGGTAATATTTATGTATGCCGTTACATATCAACCAAAAATCTCATATCCAGCATCCACCCCAAACTGGGCGTAAGAAGCAAACACCAGACGTTTCATAGATGTGCTCTTTAGCGAATTTTTAGCCTCGCCTTCATAATAAATTAAGTTAGACTAGAATAATGTGCCACTTAATTACCATTTAATTATACAATATTTTGGTAAGTTTGTCAAATGTTAGTAAAGTCTTCAAAAAACACTTGACTATTATATTATATGAAATTATTTGTTTTTTAAGATGCCAAACGCCTAATATTTTCAATCGCAGTTTTCTCTAATCTTGATACTTGTGCTTGACTTATACCTATCTCTTCAGCAATTTCCATTTGAGTTTTTCCAATAACGTGTCTACTTATTAAAATATCTTTTTCTCTTTTTTTTAATTTACTTAAAGCTTTTCTTAAATTCATTAACTCATCAATTGAAGCACTTTCTTTTTTATCATCAAGTTGATCTACTAAATAAATTACATCTCCTCCATCATTATAAATAGGATCATATATACTCATTGGTTCTCTAAGTGAATTAACGGCTGAATATATTTCAAATTCACTAATTTCTAGGGATGAAGCAATTTCATCACTTGTAGGTTCTCTTCCGTTTTCTATTACAAATTCATCTTTAAATCTAATGATTTTATAAGCATTTTCTATTATACTTCTGCTTATTCTAACTCCATTATTATCTCTTACATATCTTTTAATCTCACCATCTATCATAGGAACTGCATATGTTGAAAATTTCACTTCATAAGTTAAATCAAAGTTATCAATTGCTTTAATTAACCCTACTACTCCTATTTGAAATAAGTCATCTAGGTTATCTACCTTATTTTTATATTTTCTTAATATACTAAGTACTAGTTTCATATTTCCATAAATTAGTATCTCTTTTGCTTTTAAGTCTCCTGCCTTATATCTATGAAATAAGTCCACCATTTCTTCGCTTTTAATAGTTTTTATTTCGCTTGTGTTGATACCTGTTATTTCTACTTTATTTTTTGCCATTATAAATTCCTTTCAATTTATAATGAACTCCTTACTCTTTTTTTATACAAAAATAAGATATCAATTATCAATATCTTATTTTATATTATTTTCCTTAAAATATCTTTCATACATTTCATCCATACTTGATACATATTCATTATCTTGTTTTATCCTAAACTTTTCATATTCGCTATTTGCTTTAGAAATTGCTTTTTTATGTGATATTTTACCTGAATCTTCTAACACTTTCTTGTCTCTAAATTTCAATAATTTATTTATTACTTCAATCCAACTATCCATTGTCATTATTTTATGTTCAGAAGCCATATCTTCTGCATAATCTAAAAAACTTAAAGTAAGTCTTTCTAATTTTTTTATTTCTTCTTTGTTTAAATAATTCTTTGCTGTTTTAATGTCAAATTTTAATATTTTACCAGTCGGTGAATTTTTCCAAGATGTAAGACCCATATTCTTCTTTTCCGCATCAGCTCTTTCAAAAATTAATTCAGAAGCGGTTTTTCCAGTAATAGCATAGTGAAGTTTATTTTGTACTATTTTAAAAAACATATATGCACTATTAGAAGCACTATCATAATCAATACTAGTAGTTTCAAAAATATCAGTTATCTTTTGATAAAGTCTTCTTTCACTAAGTCTTATTTCTTTAATAGTCTCTAATAATTCATCATAATAATCTTTTCCAAATTTAGGACCATTTGCCATTTTTTCTTTATCTATAACAAAACCTTTTATCATATAATTTTTTAAAACATTCGTCGCCCATATTCTAAACTTAGTGGCCTCTATAGAATTTACTCTATATCCTACTGCAATTATCGCATCTAAATTATAGAAATTTGTATTGTATGTTTTTTTATCTAAAGCAGTATGTGCAAATAATGCACATACTGAATTTTCATCTAATTCTTTGGTGTCAAAAATCTTTTTCAAATGCTTAGTAATCACCGTTCTATCTACATTAAAAATTTTTGACATACTTTTTTGAGTAACCCAAATTGTTTCATCTTTTAATATAACGTCTACATTTATATTGCCAGTTTCTGTTTTATATAATAAAAATTCACTTTCTTTCATATTCGCTCCTATAAATATTATAACATTATATTTTGCATGAGTCATATGTTTTACTTAAATTTTTTCTTAAAATATGCTACTATTATGTTGGTGAAGAAAATGAATATAATTGGTTTAATTGCAGAATATAATCCATTTCATAATGGACACTTATATCAAATAAACAAAATAAAAGAAATGTATCCTGATTCAATTATTGTGTGTGTTATGTCCTCAAGCTTTAGTCAAAGAGGAGAAATATCTGTTTTGAATAAGTGGGATAAAACTGAAATAGCTCTTAAAAATAATATAGACATTGTTTTAGAACTACCCTACTTTTTTACAGTACAGTCATCAGATATTTTTGCACATGCAGCATTACAAATATTAAATGAATTTAAAATTGATACTTTAGTGTTTGGTACTGAAACTGATAACATAGATGATTTAATCAAATTCACAAAAAACAAAAAAGATGATGAGTTATTTAAAGAATATATGGCTATGGGTTCAAGTTATCCAGCTTCGCTTTCTGCTTCTTCTAAAAATATAATTAATTCTCCTAATGATATATTAGCCACGAGTTATATAAGGGAAATTATTAAAAATAATTATAGCATTAAGCCTATTAATATTAAAAGAACAAATGATTATCATGATAACTCTTTAAATAATTCTATTGTTAGTGCTTCAAATATAAGAGAAAAATATTATAAAGGTTTAAGTATTAATGAATACGTCCCATCAATTACTAATGATATGATTATTAAGAATAATATTGATACTGCTTTATATTTAAATCTATTAAAATATAAAATTAATACAGATAACTCTTTGAATGATTACCTTGATGTAACAGAAGGCTTAGATAACAAAATATTAAATGTAATAAATAATTCTAATTCCATTGATGAATTAATTAAAAATACAAAAAGTAAAAGATATACATATAATAGAATTTATAGGATGTATAACCATATTTTAATAGGACTTAAAAAAACAGATGTAAGCAATATAAAAGATATAGAATATATAAGAATACTTGGTTTTAATAAAAATGGAAGAAACTATATAAATAAAATTAAAAAAGATATTAAATATGAGATAATATATAATTATAATAAAAAATATATTACTTCAAAATATGAACTTACTTCAACAAAAATTTATTCTTTAATTACTAATAACGACTCTTTAATAAACAAAGAATATAAAAAAAATGTAACAATAATTTAATGTTACATTTTTATATAATTTATTTTATAGTATATTTGCTTACCTCGTATGTTTCGTTAATTTTATTTGTTATTATAATTGGAATATATGGTAAAGGTCTCATTTTTCCACTTTCATCTATCACATATACTTTTCTTGTTTTTTCATCATAATAATATTTAGTAAATAAATTATTTAACGTTTTTTGATGTTTTATTATTAATTCTTCTAAGTATTCTCTGTCATATTTAAGTTTTACAGCTTTTTCCACATTAATTATTCCACAAATAAGAAGATACGCTAAATGTGTTTCATGTTCACATAATTCATTTTCTGCATAAACTTTTTCCTCTTCATTCTTAGAATTTCTAACATTAAATTTTAGTCGGTTCAATTCTATTCCGGTAAACTTACCAATATCAAGAGTGCTAAAATAGCCTGTTGCATATTTCATATCTTCTAATAACATAGATAAAAGAGAATTATTTTTAATTTCTATATACATATTTCCCCCTTCTTTTAATGCTATATAATATAACAAAAAAAAGTGCAAAAAGTCAATCTTTTATATTAAAAATCATCATTAACTAAAAAATCTATAATATTCACATGCTTAATACCATTTTTTGATTTATTATCTTTGTCTAACGAAAAAACATATTTTGGATGATTATCTTTAATTATATCGTATGCACCAAATTCTCTATTGATTGTATCTTCATTAGAAAGATAAAGAGCTACTTGTATATATTTTATATTTTTATTTTTTTTAGCAACAAAATCCACTTCCCCTTTAGAAGTTTTTCCGATATAAACTTCATACCCCTTTTTTATTAATTCATTATATACAAGATTTTCTAAAGAAATAGAATAATTTGTTTCATCGCTATTAGTTTTTATCTTTTTTATACCTAAATCAGAAACATAATATTTATTTAATGTCTTTAGTATAGATTTACCATGTATATCATATCTATAAACTTTATTAACTATAAATACAGAACAAAGTGCTTCTAGGTAACTATACAAAGTTTGACTTGATATTTCAGTACCTTCCTTTTTTAAAAATTCTAAAATATTTTGCGCTGAAAATTCCTTTCCTTCTGTATCCAATAAATATTGTAATATTTTATTAAAAGATGTAATATCTTTTATATTTAAACGTTCAACTACATCTTTTAGTACAATTGAATTATATACATCTGAAATATAATTTATTTTTTCATTATCATTTTGAAACGAAAATCTTTGGGGAAGACTTCCCCATTCGAAAATATCAAATAATAAAGATTCGTAATCATCTTTCTTACAATTTGTAAATTTTATAATTTCTTTAAAACTTAAAGGATTTATTTTAAAACTAACATATCTTCCAGACAAAACAGAAGAAAGTTCTGAAAATGTCATTCTACTATTTGACCCAGTAATAAAAATGCTAAATTGATTTGTAATTCTTAATGAATTAATTCCTTTTTCAAAATTATCCACTTCTTGAATTTCATCTAAAAAAACGTAATATATACTTTTATCTTTTACTATACTTTTCAAATAATCATTTAATTCTTTAGCCGTTTTTATAAAAGAATAATCTACAGATTCAAAATTTATATATATTATATGATCATCTTTGACCTTTTTTTCTTTAATTTCATCCACTATTTGAGTTAATAAAACAGACTTTCCACTTCTTCTTAATCCGTATATTATTTTGATTAAACTAGTTTCTTCATAAAATCTTCTTATTTTATTTAAATAATATTCTCTTTTTACCATAACTTTTCTCCTCATTCAAATAATATCATATTATTTATCTTTTGTAAAGTTATTTTGATGCATCAAAATAACTTTAACAAATTAAAAGTTATTTTGATGCATCAAAATAACTTTTATGAAAACTAAAAGATGATTTCATTCATCTTTTAAGCATCATACCAATTATTCCCGGTTTCAATTTCTACTTTTAGTGGAACTGCAAGAGTGTATGCATTTTCCATAGCTTCTTCAACTAGTTTTTTAACTATTTCTTCTTCACTTTTTAGTGCATCAACTATTAATTCATCGTGTACTTGAAGTATTAGTTTACTTTTAATATTGTTTTCAGTAAAAAGTTTATCTACTTCTATCATTGCTTTTTTAATTATATCAGCACTTGTACCTTGAATTGGTGTATTAAGTGCAATTCTCTCTCCAGAAGCCCTTATCATATAATTAGGATTTTTCAACTCTTCAATTGTTCTTTTTCTACCAAATAGTGTCATTACACATCCATGTTCTTTAGCAGAAGTAACAATATGTTCCATATACTTTTTAACTCCTGGATATATTGTTAAATATTTATCAATAAACTTTTTTGCTTCACTTACTGGTATATCTAAATTGTCTCCTAGTCCATACCCACTAATTCCATATACTATTCCAAATATTACTGCTTTAGCAGTTCTTCTCATTTTTTTAGTTACAGCCTGTGGTTCTACTCCAAAGATATCAGATGCTACTGTTGTATGAATATCTTCTCTTTTCCTAAACGCAGCAATTAAGTTTTCACACCCTGAGATGTCTGCTAAAACTCTTAATTCTATTTGAGAGTAATCACTTGATAATATAACACTATTAGGACTTGGCACAAAAGCTTTTCTTATCTTTCTTCCCTCATCATTTCTAATAGGAATGTTCTGTAAATTTGGTTCAATTGAACTAAGTCTTCCGGTTCTTGCGATAGTTTGTTTATATATTGTATGGATTTTTCCATCTTCTAAAATATAAGCTCCAAGCGAATCTAAGTAAGTTGTAAATATTTTATTTAAGTTTCTATATTCTAAAATACTTTCAATTATAGGGTGAACTCCTACTAATTTAACTAAAACGTCATGCGAGGTACTATACCCGTTTCTTCCCTTCTTTTCTCCTTTGTGTGGTAAAGATAAACGTTCAAATAACACTTCACCCAATTGTTTTGGAGAAGATATATTAAATTCTAATCCTGCCATATTATAGATTTCATTTGAAATTTTTTCTAATTTAACTTCTATTTCCTCTTTTATCTCATTTAGAGTTTCGCGGTTTACATATACGCCATTTATTTCCATTTTAGCAAGTACACGAATTAAAGGAAGTTCTATAGTATTATACAAATTAAATAGTTCACCATTCGGTGTTGCTTTTTTTAGTTTTTCTATATAACTTTCTTTCGTTTCATATAAATATTTTGCTTTTAAGCATATAGCATTTTTAATGTCACTTTCTTCCATAGGTTTCTTTTTATTAATAATGCTCTCATAAAAAGGAATATTGTATCCACTTGTATTTGCTAAGTATGCGATGTCATCTCTTACATTTTCTTCTAATATATAACCAGATATCATTGTATCAAATTCATAATCTACATCTATTCCAAGTTTTTTAAGCGCCACTATCACTTTTTTAACATCATATGATATTATTTTATTTTTAAAAATGTCTTTATTTAATACTATTTCTTCTTCAGTTAAATAATATGAATTTTTCCCATCATATACACTAGCACCAATAATAGAAGCAGTATGATAATTAACAGCGTCCATTTCTAAATAAAACGCAAATGTATCATTTATTTCCAAAGACTTTAAATCGCTTATTTTAACTTTATCTTCTTCTTTTGAAGTTCTATTTTTAAGTAGTGAATAAAATTCTAGTTCTTCATACATTTTATTTAATTCTACTTCATTTACTTTTCCAATTTTTAAATCTTCAAAAGTCATATTAAAATCTATATCTTTATATATAGTTGCAAGACGTTTAGAAAATATGGCATTTTCTTTATCATTCACTAACTTTTCTTTTAGTTTTCCACTAATCTCTTCAATGTGATTATACATATTTTCAATAGTTGTATATTTTTGTATTAATGTAAGTGCTGTTTTTTCTCCTACTCCTTTTACACCAGGAATATTATCTGATTTATCTCCTTCTAAAGCTTTTAAATCTATAATATTAATTGGTTTAATCCCAAAATCTCTAAAAAAAGTTGTTTCGTTATAGTAAATATAATCTTTTTGCTTTAATAATTTTACATCCACATCAGGACTTATTAACTGCAGTAAATCTCTATCACTACTAATAATAGTTGCATCATACTGCCTATCTTCATCTGCCATACGAGCAAATGTTCCAATTATATCATCTGCTTCATAATTATCAATTTCTAAATATTTTATACCCATATGCGTCAATACTTCTTTAGCTATAGGAAACTGCACTAATAGTTCCTTTGGAGTTTCTATTCTTCCATCTTTATATTCTTTATATAACTCGTGTCTAAAATTTTTCCCTTTATCAAAAGCAACCATTATATATTCTGGACTCTCTTCTTTTAATATTTTATTAATCATACTAATAAATCCATATATTGCATTTGTAGGTAACCCAGATGAATTTTTCATCATATTACCTGTATAAGCAGTCGCATAATAACTTCTAAATAACAAGTTATTCCCATCTATTAAAATTGCTTTTTTCATGATTACCTCCATTACTAACTATTACTATTATACTACATATTTACTTGCTTTTATATCTTTATTTCTTATGAGGAGATGGAATACTTTCATCCATCAAACTTGCTTTTTTTATAATACTTGACCCAAATTTATTTTTTAAATTATCTACAGTTTTATCTAACTTTCTATTTTCTTTTGAATTTGTATGACTATCAAATAAACTTAATTGATAATCACTTGTTTCTTCTAGCATGTCTAGTCTAATACCAATTAATCTAATAGGGTCTATTATATCTGTCTCTTTAAGTAATTCTTTACTTACTTTGTATATAGAGTCAGTATCATTAATACTGTTTTTAAGCTTTTTTTGGTGATTCATTCTTCTAAACTTATTGTTTTTTAAAGTAAGCACTACTACACTTGCATATTTATTCATTTTTCTAATCCTAAGTCCAACATTTTCAGATAATGCAAGTAAATATTTATGTAATTCTTCTTTTTCATAAACATCATGATCTATTGTTATTTCATTTCCAATTCCTTTTGGAATATACTCACTTGAATCAACCTCTTCTGTGTCTATTCCATTTGCTTTATCTATTAAAGAAGCAGTAATATTTTTAAAATATTTATATAAAAAATTTATATCTGATGAAGCCAAATCTCCAATAGTATGAATTTTTAATTCATGAAGTACTGATGCACTTTTTTTACCTATTCCATAAAGTTCACCCACATCAAGTGGCCACATTTTTATTTTCACTTCATCATCATATAAAGTATGAATTTTATTTGGCTTACTAAAGTCAGATGCCATTTTAGCACACAATTTATTATTAGCAATTCCAATATTTACAGTAAATCCTAAAGTACTATATATTTCACTTTGTAATTTTTTTGCAAACGATAACTCGCATCCATACATACTTTTAACTTTTGTATAATCTATAAAGCATTCATCGATGCTTACTTGTTCTATGTCTGGTGTATATTTCTTTATTATTTCAATAAATTTATTAGATTCACGCTCATATAATTCGTAATTGGATGGATATATTTCTAAATTGTTATATTTTTTTCTAGCACTATATAAAGTTTCACCAGTAACTATTCCATGTTTTTTTGCTTCAGGTGATTTAGCCAAAACAATACCTGTTCTTTTGGTTTCATCTCCACCAATAACAGAAGGGACGCATCTTATATCTTTTTTATGCCCGGATTTAAGTAAATCTACCGCTGTCCACGATAAAAAAGCATTATTAACATCAATATGTAATATGATTCTTTTCATAGTTACTCCTAGTTACATTATAATATACATTTGTTTGCGATTCAATAAAATTAAAAAGATTAGAAATAATTTCTAACCTAAATAATCAAATGTAATACCTTTAATTTTTTCACTTTTTATTAAGTTTAATATAAGCAAACTTACTCTGTCATAGTCAGCTTCCCCATCAAGTAATTTTATTCCTTTGTATTTAGAAATTTCTAAATAAACACTTTCTATATCTTCTTCATCATAATTATCTATTCCAAGTTCACGTTTAAGTATATCTTTATAATCCTTATTTAATTTGTTAAGTATATGAACTGCGACTTTATCAAGAGGTAACACTTCTTCTTTTATTATAGACATAGATGCAAGATTGAGTGCTATTTCGTCAGAATCAATTTTAGGCCATAAAATTCCTGGAGTATCTACTAAATCAGCTTTATCATTTATTTTAATTGTACTTAAATTTTTAGTAACGCCTGGTTTGTTTCCAACATTCGCGATTTTTTTGTTTGCTATTTTATTTATAAGAGTACTCTTTCCAACATTTGGAACACCTATAATCATTACTTTAGCTTTTTTAGGAAGTAATCCTTTTTCGGCTCTTTTTTTGTTGGTTTTTATCATCATATCATCAATACATTTAAGAATTTTCTTATAGTCATTACTGTTTTTTGAATCACATGTAATAACACTATAATTTTTAGATTCATAATATTTAATAAATTTATCAGTAACACTCTTATCACACAAGTCATACTTGTTTAATACTATAATCATTTTTCTATCAGTTATTAACTCATCTATATCTTTAATGTGTGAACTTAATGGGACTCTTGCATCTATTACCTCAATAACGATATCAATTATTTTCAGTGTTTCTTTTATTTCTCTTCTTGTTTTTGCCATATGACCTGGAAACCA